>JBFHNV010000080.1:0-23310 GCA_041593595.1 Gammaproteobacteria bacterium | reverse complement strand
GCCGGCCGCCGCGCCCGCGGTCCCGGGGCCGCCCTGGGACTGGCGCGTGCTGCCGCCCCCGGCGCTGCGGGTGATGCGCGCGGCCGCCGCCCTCGGCGAGACCATCGACGTCGCGCTCCTCGGCGCCGTGCTCGATTCGGGCGAGGCCGCGGTACTGGAGGCGCTGCAGAGCGCGGTCGACCTCGGCGCGCCGCTCGCTGACGGCGGCGACGGCCACCTGTCCCTGCCGGCGGAGACGGCGGCCGATCTGCGGGCCGCGACCTTGCCGTCGCTGCTCGCCAGCTGGCGCTCGCGCGCCCTCGAGCTGCTCCCGGGATCGGCCGCGCCGGCGCGCCCGGCGGCCGCGGTTCCGGCCGAGCAGGCGGCCGAGTCGCCTGCTCCCGCGAACGCCGGCTACGCCGAGGTGTTCGAGCCCGCGCGTCCCGGGGCCGACGAGGCCCGCGAGACGACGGCGGTCGGCGCGGAGCCGTCGTCCACCGTCGCCCCCGCGACCGGGCTCCCGCGTCCAGCGCCCGGCGAGCGCGGCGGCGCCGGGGACGACATCCGGGCCGCGCGCATCGCGCTCGATGCCGGTCGCGTCGAAGAGGCGGCGGGGAGGTGCCTCGCCGCGGCGTCGCGCCTGAGCGACGAGGGTGACGCGCGCCGCGCGCGCCAGCTGGTGAGCCGCGCCACCGAGCTCGTCGAGCAGGTGCGCTCGCACCGTGCACGCGGGCTGCTCCAGGCCCGCACGCACTGCGTGCTCGCGCGCATCCGGCTGAACGGGGTCCCGGGCGAGGCCCCGTCGGATCTCCACGGCGCCCTCGACGAGCTGGATGCCGCCGACGCGGCACTGCCCGGCGAGGTGCCGGCGGGGCTCGTCGCGGAGATCGCCACCCTGCGTGCAGAGGTCGCCTACGAACTCGGCGATCCCGCGAGTCTCCAGGCGGCGTTGCAGGCGACGACGCAGTCCGCCCGCACCCTGCTCGAGGCGGGCGCCTCGCGCGAGGCCGCGGGCCTGCTCAACGAGCAGGCCGCTCTCGAGCTGCGCCTCGGCGACGCGGTGCGCGCGGTGCAGCTGCTCACGCGCTCGCGGGAGCTCTTCGAGCGCCTGTGCCGGGACGCACCCGACGACCCGGTCGTGCACGGCGAGCTGGCGCAGACCTGCCACCTCCTGGCCCGCACGCCGCTGCACGCGCGCGTGCGCGCTGGACGCGAGGCCGAGGCCATCGAGATGGCGCTCGCCAACGCGCGCGAGGCCGAGCGGCTCCACGGTGCCCTCGGGCAGCCCCGCGCCCTCGCGCGCACCTGGGAGTCGATGGCCCGTCTCGAGATGGCGCGCGGCGCGAGTGGAGCCGCCATCGAGCTGCTCGGCCGCGCCATCGACGAGCAGAAGCGGCTCGGCGATGCGGCGGCGCTCGCGCGCAGCGTCGCCGCCTACGCCGATCTTCTGGCCGGCGCCGGCGAGCTCGAGCGATCGCTGCAGGCCCTCGCCGACTCGGTGGCGCTCAACGCGCGCCTCGGATTGCCCATCGGGCTTGCCTACAACCGCGCGGCGCTGGAGCGGCTGCGCGGCGCCCTCGGCGATGCGCCGGGCGCCGGGCGCGAGGCCTTCGCGCGAGTGGACGAGGCACTCCGGGAGGCCGAGGACACGCATGGCCGCATGGAGCTGCCGGGCCACTGAGCGGGGCGGGGCTGAGCCTGGGCTCGCGGAGCCGGTGGGCGCGGAGCGGGCGTAGCTCCGGAGCAGCAGCGGCGCGCGTGGCGCGCAAGCGAGCGGATCACCGCGCCCGCTGCACCCGGAACCCGAGCAGGTAGGTGCGGAAGTCCGGCGGGAACGCGGACCGGGCGGCGGATCGCACCCAGGCGGGGAAGTTGTACCAGGACCCGCCCCGGAACACCCGCTGGCCCGTCAGCAGGGGATCGGCGCACTCGCGCTCGGCGCCCGCATAGCGCTGCTGATAGCCCGAGCAGGTCCACTCCCAGACGTTGCCGGCCATGTCGTGCAGGCCGAAGCCGTTGGCCCCCAGCGAGGCGACGGGCGCGGTGTAGACGAAGCCGTCGTCGCAGTCGTGGGCCGGCCAGTCCCCCGGGTGCGCGCGCTTGAGCGCCGAGTCCGCCACGTTCGCGTGCTCGCAGGCGGCGTGCGGATCGTCGCCCCAGGGGCGCGAGGCGCCCGAGCCGCCGCGCGCCGCGTACTCCCACTCCGCCTCGGTCGGCAGCCGGTAGCGCTCGCCGGTCTGCGCCGAAAGCCAGCGCGCGTAGGCGACCGCGTCGTTCCAGCTGACGCACACCACCGGGTGGCGCCCGTCCTGCTCCACGCCCGGTGGTTTGCGCCAGTCGGTGCCCTCGATGGCCTCCCACGCGCCCACGTACGCGAAGCAGCCACCGAGACGCTCCGCATCGGTCTCGTAGCCGGTGGCGACGACGAAGCGCCCGAACTGCTCCACCGTCACCTCGGTGCGCCCGAGGGCGAAGGGCGCGTCGATGCGGATCTCGGCCTGCGGGCCCTCGTCGCCCTGCCGGTCAGGCTCCGCGCCGGGCGAGCCGATGCGGAACGTGCCCGCGGGCACCACCACCATCTCCGGACCCGGTGCGCCGCCGGCGGGCTCGTCACGGAACGCGGCGCCCGGAGGCTGCGCGGCCTGCGCGGGCGCCTGCCACGCGCAGCACGCCATGGCGACGGCCAGCACGCACCGGCGGGCGTTGAGAATCGTGCGGTCTGGCACCAGTGTGGGCTCCTGCGGGGGAGCGGGCAGTATCCCATGACCGCGCGTGGCCGCGTTTCCGCGGAGACGCCGGCAGGGCGATTCACGCCGCCACGGTGCGGGCGGAGATGCCCGCGCGCGTCCGCCGGCCCGCGTGCGGTCAAGGGCGGCATGCGCACCACCGCATTTCCGAGGGGGCATTGGCGGCAGTTACGCCTCGCGACGTCCCGCTGCGAATCCGGCGGCCGGCCGGCCCATGCGCTCGATGACGGTGCGTAGCTCGGAGGCGATCGCCGCGAAGGCCGCGTCCTGGTTCGGCCACTTCCCGCCAGCGACGGGACGATCGTCGCGCGGGAGGGCCTGAGCCTTGTAGTCCCTGGAGTTGAACACGCTCTTCCAGTCGCAGTCACGGAGGATGACCGGGATCGTCACCGCTTGGCGAGCCTGCCGCCTCTCCAGCGCCCGAAGCAGTTCCTTGCGGCAGTAGGGCGAGGCGAGGAAGCTCGCACTCACCAGGAGCAGGATCAGATCGGCCCCGTCGAGCTCGCGATCGATCTCGCCCGCCCAGTCCGCACCGGCCTCGATCTCGCAGTCGTGCCAGATCTCGATCCGGCCCTCCGTCGCCCGTGGCGCGAGATGATTGCCGAGCCTGGTTCGCATCTTCTCGTCGCCGAGCGCGGCGGAGAGCGACGCATGGTGCCGGCCCATTCGCGCGAGAGACACCAGCGCCTCGGCCGCCGCCGTGTCGTCACCACCCGCGATGGCGTCGAGGGGCGGTCGTCGCACCCTCGGCGTCGCTCGCCCGCCAGGCGGCCTTCGCCACGGAGTAGCGGCCCTCTCCGGACTCGGTGAAGAAGGCGAGCAGCGCATCCGCGCCGGCGGTGTTGCGGCATCGTTCGAGAGCCTGGAGGAGATCCTGTCGCACTCTCTCGACCGGCTCGCGCCGAATCCAGGCCACGATGGGAGTCACGGTGCGCTGGAAACCGAACGTGGACAGGATGGTCGCGCCGAAGCCCCTCACCCGCCAGTGCACATGTGAGGACCATCGATCGAGGATTGCGTCCGGCAACCTCCCCGCGGCGCCAGGTCAAGATCGCAGAACGTGCCTGCAGCGCGATTCGCGCGTCTTCGATCGCATCGTTCGAGGTCCCGGCGTCGGGGTCGTTGACGAGCGCCGTCAGGCCCTCGACATCGCGCCACTCGTGCGTGACGAGCTGCTCGAGCGACCAGTGATCATTCGCACAGGTACGCGCGCACCAGGCACAGGCCGCGCGAAACGCGAAATCGTGCGTGGACCTGCCGTCGATCGGAGCGGGACCGTGGCATCCCGTGCGAACCGTGAACGGCTCCATGATCACTTCTTCCCCCGTTCCCCCACTTTCGCGCCTGCGGCGGTCGCGCCGCCCTTCTCCGCCGCGGTGGCGCCGGCCCGCCCGCTCGCGGTGCCTCCTTCGCCCGGGCCATCCCCCGCAAACGGGACGCCGCGTCTCGCCTGCGGCGGAAGCTGGGCCGGCTCGCCTTGCTGGCCTTCGGTGCGCGCGAGGAGGTTCGGCACGAACTTCTCGGAGAATCCGGAGATGAACGACCAGATGAAGAGCTTCGCGAAGTCCGCGGAGAGCACGAGGCCCGAGGCGGCGTCGCCGGCCCCGCCGCTCCCGCCTCCCGCGTCTCGGACCGCGCCCGTGACCAGGGCCGGGAACGCCTGGCCGGACAGCAGGCCCGATGCGAGAAAAGCGTAGAGCACGTAGCTCGCGCCGATCCCCACCAGGATCCGCGCCAGGATGAGACCCCATGAGCGGTTCAGCTTGAGGTCGTCGAAGGTGCTGTCGGCGAGCCGCGCCTTCAGGCTCGTCATCATGCTGAAGGCTGCGCCGAACGCGCCGGACATGCCGACGAAGGGCAGGATCAGCCAGGCGTTCATCGCCTGCTCGACGGCGATGACGAACATGACGGTGACGGCGAGCAGAAGCGCCGAGACCGTGAACACGATCTCGGTGCGCCTGGTGATCTGTTTGGTGTACCCGCGCCGCGCCTCGTCCTTGGTGTAGCGCCACTGGATGTCGTTGACGAGCCGCGTCAGCAGCGAGCGCTTCCTCGCCACGTCGTCGGTCCGCGCCGCCGACTCGTACCAGCTCACCACCTCGCTCGGCAGAGACGTCCGGGCCTCGAGCAGCCGACGGCCGAGCTCGGTCTCCAGGGTCGCGTCGTCGAAGAGCAGCACGAGCTGCTGCTCCAGGTCGTACGCGTCCTGCCAGGTGCGCGCGTCCACCGGCTTCTCCGCCAGCGCCCGGATCCGGGCAAGCACCGCGTCCGAGTCCAGATTCTTCTGGGTCTCGACCGCGGAGAGGTAGGCGTGCAGCGAGACGTAGAACTGATTCGTGAGGGCCTTGATCTCCTCCGCCTCGGGTCCCTCGTCTCGCCTGCCGCCGAACAGGGATCTCAGCTTGTCCGCAATGCTCATCTCGCCTCACCCCCTCGGCCCGACGCGTCGCGCCCGGGAGCGCAGGTGTCGCCGGGCCGTACTGCTGCCAAAGAGCATAGCCGGCGCACCGCTTCGCGTGAACGGCGACCGGTGCATGACGACAGATCACGGGCCAGCGAGGAGGAACGCGGAGGTCGGTGGGCCCGTGCGCCGCAGGGATGCCGCGTTCGAGCGTCCAGGGAAAGATTCACGGCGCGGCCCACCGACCCCTGTCTTCCTCCACCTGGCGCAACGCGTGTAGCGCGGCTCGAAACAGCTATGTGGCGGCACCGGTAAGTGGCCGGTGCCCAGGCGACATGCGGGGGAGAGGACCCTGACGGCATGTCCGGCCGTGCTATTCTCGGACCCACCGCGGAGAGGAGGACGTGACATGCCTGATTCGAGAAACAACAAGGGTGGTTCCCGTCTGCCGCCGGACAGCGCCAGCATCTCGCGACGCGACGTCCTGCGCGGAGCCACGGCACTCGGGGCTGCGACGCTGGTCGGCCCGCTGGGAGCGGGCCGCGCGGCAGCCGCGCCCAAGAAGGGCGGAACCCTTCGCGTGGCGATGGCGCACGGCAACACCAGCGACAACTACAATCCCGGGACCTGGGACAACGCCTACGTCCAGGTCTTCGCCACCGCCCGCCACGGCTACCTGACCGAGGTCGCGGCCGACGGCTCCCTGGTGGGAGAGGTGGCCGAGAGCTGGGAGGCCTCGCCCGACGCCAGGGTCTGGACGTTCAAGATCCGCAAGGGCCTGGAGTTCCACAGCGGCGCCCCCGTCACGCCGGCGGACGTCATCGCCTCGCTCAATTTCCACCGCGGCGAGAAGAGCGCCTCCGCCGCCAAGCCCTTCGTCGATCCCATCGCCGAGATGAAGGTGGACGGCGACGCGGTCGTATTAACCCTGGAAGCCGGCAACGCCGACTTCCCGTTCATCGGCTCGGACTACCATCTTCCGATCATGCCCTCGCGCGACGGCAAGGTGGACCCGACCAGCCCGGACGGCTGCGGCCCCTACGTGGTGAAATCGTACGACCCGGGCGTGAGCGCGGAGCTGACGCGCAACCCGAACTACTGGAAGAGCGATCGCGCCCATTTCGACGCCGTGTCGCTCCTGACGGTGCTGGATCCGGCCGCCCGGCAGGCCTCGCTGCTGACCGGCGACGTGGACGTCATCGATCAGGTCGATCTCAAGACCGTGAAGATGTTCAAGCGGGCGCCGAAGGTGAAGCTGCTCACCACCACGGGCACCCAGCACTACACCTTCGCCATGGACACGAGGGCCGCGCCGTTCAACGACAACAACGTCCGGCTGGCCCTGAAGCACGCCATCAACCGCCAGGAGCTGGTCGACAAGATCCTGTTCGGGTACGGCGAGATCGGCAACGACCACCCGATCTCACGCTCCAACCGCTACCACGCCGCCGATATCCCGCAGAACAGCTACGATCCCGACAAGGCGAAGTACTACCTCAAGCAGTCCGGGCTCGACGGGATCCAGGTCTCGCTGTCCGCGGCGGATGCCGCGTTCGGCGGCGCGCTGGACGCCGCGGTGCTCTTCTCGGCCCGGGCGAAGGCCGCGGGTATCGACATCAAGCCGGTGCGCGAGCCCAACGACGGCTACTGGGCGGACGTCTGGATGAAGAAGCCCTTCTGCGCGGTCTACTGGGGCGGCCGTCCCACCGAGGACTGGATGTTCTCGAGCGCCTACGCGGCGGGCGCGGCCTGGAACGACACGTTCTGGAAGCACGAGCGCTTCAACGAGCTCCTCATCACGGCGCGCTCCGAGCTCGACGAGGCGAAGCGCGGGGCGATGTACCGCGAGATGCAGGACATCCTGCGGACCGAGGGCGGTGCCATCATCCCGTTGTTCGCGAGCTACGTGATGGCGCATTCCGAAGCGGTCCAGCATCCCGACACCGTGGCCGCGAACTGGACCCTCGACGGGTTCCGCGCCATCGAGCGCTGGTGGTTCGCGTAGGACCCGGGATTCAGCACCGCTGAGCGGCGGGGGCGACTGGCGCGTGCCGGCGCCCCTGCCAGGCCTCGAGCCCGCGCCCTCGGGTACCGCGTACCGGTACCGTCCCCGAAGCCCCGAAGCCCCGGCGGCCGGCGCTTGACATCGCCCACCGGGCGGCCCGAACGTGCCCCGTGGCCCGCCCCGGGGAACCGCCATGCCCGACGAGCACGTCCTCGCCACCTACCTGATCGAGACGCCCCACGCCCTGGAGCACGCCGCGGCAGTCATCGCCGGCGAGCAGTCCTGCGGCACCTTCGTCGCGGTGCCCGGGGAAACGGAAGCGCTCAAGGCGCGCCACGGGGCGCAGGTGCTCAGCGTCGAGACCCTCGACATTGTGGCCGCGCCCGCGCTCCCCGGGTCGCGGGGGCCGCGCGGGTCCGGCGATCGCGCGCAGTTCCGGCGCGGGCGCGTCACCATCGCCTTCCCGCTGCACAACTTCGGCCCCTCGCTGCCGAACCTGCTGGCCACGGTGGCGGGCAACCTCTACGAGCTGCAGGAGCTGTCCGGGGTGCGCCTGCTGGATCTCGAGCTGCCCCGGGCGTTCGCCGAGCGCTACCCGGGCCCGGGCTTCGGCATCGAGGGCACGCGCCGGCTCGCGCAGGTGGACGGGCGCGCCATCATCGGCACCATCGTCAAGCCCAGCATCGGCCTCACGTGCGCGGAGATCGCCTCGCTCGCCCGCGAGCTCGCCCTGGCCGGGCTCGACTTCATCAAGGACGACGAGCTGCAGGCCGACCCGCCGGGCGCGCCGCTGGCCGAGCGGGTGCCCGCCGTCATGAACGAGCTCAGGCGCGTCGCCGACGAGACGGGCAGGCTCGCCATGTACGCCTTCAACATCAGCGGCGACCTGGAGCACATGCTGCGCGGGCACGAGCTCGTGAAGGAGCACGGCGGCACCTGCGTCATGGTCAGCGTCAACCACGTGGGCTTCGCCGCGCTGGCACATCTCCGCCGGCACTGCGAGCTGCCCATCCACGGCCACCGCAACTTCTTCGGCGCCATCGCGCGCCACCCGCAGCTCGGGATCGGCTTCACGGCGTACCAGAAGCTGTGCCGGCTGGCCGGCGTCGACCACCTCCACGTGGGCGGCTTCAACAGCAAGTTCTACGAGAGCAACGAGGAGGTGGCACGCTCCATCACCGACTGCCTGACGCCGCTGTTCGGCGACTATCGGGTCATGCCCGCCATCTCCTCGGCCCAGTGGGCCGGGTCCGCGGTGGACATCCACGCCGCCACCGGCACCACCGACGTGATCCATCTGGCCGGCGGCGGCATCCTCGCCCACCCGGGCGGCACCGCGGCGGGGGTGCGCAGCATGCAGCAGGGCTGGGAGGCGGCGCTGGCCGGCACGCCGCTGGAGGCGTACGCGGCGACGCGCCCGGAGCTGCGCGCCGCCATCGACACCTTCGGGAAGCGCGGCAAGTGACGCCGCCCGCGCGCCTGCTGCTCGCCTTCTACGGCGACGACTTCACCGGCTCCACCGACGCCATGGAGGCGCTCGCGCTGGCGGGGCTGCGCACGGTGCTGTTCCTCGCGCCGCCCACCCCCGGGCGGCTCGCGGATCGCTTCGCCGACCTGCGCTGCCTCGGGGTGGCGGGCGCGAGCCGGGCCATGTCGCCCGCCGAGATGGACGTGGAGCTCGAGCCGGTCTTGCGCGAGCTGTGGTCGGCGGACGCGCCGCTGGTGCACTACAAGGTGTGCTCCACCTTCGACTCGTCGCCCACGGTGGGCAGCATCGGCCACGTCATCGACATGGCCCGGCGCCGGCTGACCGATGGCGCGCCGGTCTCGATCCTGGCGGGCGCGCCGCCGCTGCGGCGCTACACCGTGTTCGGCCACCACTTCGCCGCCGCCGGCGATGCGGTGCACCGCCTCGACCGCCATCCCACCATGTCGCGCCACCCGGTCACGCCCATGGACGAGTCGGACCTGAGGGTGGTCCTGTCGCGCCAGAGCGCGGCCACCGTCGCGCTCATGAGCATCGAGGACCTCGCCGGCGATCCCGAGCAGGTGGCCGCGCGCCTCGCGGCGCGGCTCGAGGACCGCCCGGGCGGGGTGCTGTTCGACATCGTCGACGACGCCCACCTGTGCGCGGCGGGCCGGCTCATCCAGGCCCAGGCGCAGCGGGCGAAGCACTTCGTGGTGGGCTCGTCGGGGGTCGAGTACGCGCTGGTGGCCCACTGGCGCGCGAGCGGGCTCGTCGGGCCCGGGCGCGCCGCCATCGCGCCGGCCTCGCCGGTGAAGCAGCTCCTGGTGGTCTCCGGCAGCGCGTCGCCCGTGACCGCCCGGCAGATCGAGTGGGCGGGGCGTAACGGCTTCCACTGCCTGCGCGCGCCCGCCGCGGCACTCGCACACCCGGGCACGGCGGAGACGGCGCGCCGGGAGTGCCTGGACACGGCGCTCGAATCGCTTGCCGCCGGCCACAACGTGCTCCTCTACACCGCCGCCGGGCCCGACGATCCGAGCATCGGCGAGACGCGCGAGCGGCTCGGCACCGGCGACGGAAACGCGGCGAAGGTGCTCGGCGCCGCGCTCGGGCGCCTGGCCCGGGAGCTGCTCTCGCGCAGCGGGCTCCGCCGCGTGGTCATCGCCGGCGGCGACACGTCCAGCTACGCCACCCGCGAGCTCGGGCTGTACGGGCTCGAGATGCTCGCGGAGCTCACGCCGGGCGCGCCCCTGTGCCGCGGGCACGCAGACGACCCGCGCCTGGACGGCCTCGAGATCGCCCTCAAGGGCGGCCAGATGGGCGGCGCGGACTACTTCGGGAAGGCGCGGGGCGGCTGATGCCGCGCCACGGCGGCGAAGGCGGCCCTCCGAGCCGGGCCGGCTCAGCGACCATCGATCAAGGGAGACCCCAGTCATGACGGACGAAGCGAAGGTCGCCATCGTCACCGGCAGCGCCGGCGGCATCGGCGAGGCGGCGGCGCGCGCCATCGCGCGGCGCGGGGCGCGGGTGGCGGTGGCGGATCTGCGCGCGGACGCCGCGCAGGAAGCCGCCGGCCGCCTCGCGGGCGCGGGCCTCGAGGCCATGGCAGTGGCCGTGGACGTGGGCGATCCCGCGAGCGTCCGGGCCATGGTGGAGCACGTGACCGGGCGCTGGGGCCGCATCGACGTCCTGGTGAACAACGCGGGCATCGAGAGCTCGAAGCCGTTCCTGGACATCGGCCTCGAGGAGTACGAGCGCGTGATGCGTATCAACACCACCGGGGCGTGGCTGTGCTGTCAGGCCGTGATCCCGGTGATGCTGAGCCAGCAGGGCGGCAGCATCGTGAACGTGAGCTCGGTGGCCGGGCAGCGTGGCGGCGGGCTGCTCGGCAGCTCGGCCTACGCCACCTCCAAGGGCGCCGTCATCGCGCTCACCAAGGCCCTGGCCCGGGAGTTCGCCGGGCGCGGCATCCGCGTCAACGCGGTGGCGCCGAGCCTGACCATGACCGATCTCGCGAAGCGTCAGCTCGAGCGGCTCGACCCCTCGACCCTGGAGCGCGTGATCAGGATGACGCCGGCCGGCCGCGCCGCCGAGCCGGACGAGATCGCGGCGGTCATCGCGTTCCTCGCCTCGGACGAGGCGTCCTTCGTGGTCGGCCACGTCTACAACGTGGACGGCGGCACGGCCATGTGACGCCGCGCTGCCGTCACCCCGACGCCGCCGAGCGAGGCCGTCGCGGGCGCCGCACCGGCGGCACCGTTCGAGATTCGCGTTCCTCGCCGGCGGCCGGGATCTGTCGGGATTCTTTACAGGCAGCCGGCAGGGAGCGGCGCAGCGGCGTTCACGTCGGGGCCGGTCGAGCCCCTGGCGCGGAACTTGCCTCCGGTTTCCGAGGGAACCAAGTTCTTGAGCCGGAGCGCCCAAGGGAACGTGGGCCGGGCACCGGAGGCCACTCCTGCTCGAGACGTGCCGCGTTGCCGCGGCGGACCCGGGTAACGGTCCGCTCGCCACCGCCGGCAAGGTCCCCGGGCACGCGTCGAGAGGGGGGTGTGAACCATGGGCAACGACTCCGGCCTCCGTCGGTCCGGCGCCGCGAGGGTGTGGATCCGGCTGACCGCAATGGTCCTGGTGCTGTGTTGCTCGGTGCCGGCGGCCTGGGCGGCGCCGCGGATCGAGGAGCTCCTGCGCTTCGATGGCAGCAGATTCGGCGACAGCGGCACCAGGGAGACGAGGCCGCCGGACACGATGGGCGCGATCGGGCCGCATTTCTTCGCCGAGCTGCTCAACAGCGGGTTCTCCATGTACCGGACCAGCACGAACCCGCTGGGGGGATTGTCCGCACCCCGGATCACCCTCGAGCAGTTCTGGGACGCCGCGTTCGTCAACACGGCCATCGGCAACATCTCCTCCGGGGGTCTCTCGAACCCCCACGATGCCGACAGCCCGTTCGACCCCCGGATCCTCTACGACTCCAACACCGGGCGCTGGTACGCGACGTCGGTGGATTTCGGGCGCAGCGCCGAGAGCCGCGTGTACGTCGGGGTGACCACGGGCGACGACCCCTCCATCAACAACTGGCGCGCCTTCGTCATCGACGCGGACGCCGCCGACCAGCAGTGGGCCGACTTCCCCACCCTGGGCCTCGACGCGAGCGGCCTGTACATCGGCACCACGATGGTGCCGCTCGACGGGACCAGCGCCTCCAGGGAGAGCGACCTGATCGGCATCCCCCTGCAGTCCCTGACCGCGCCCACGCCGTCCACCACGGGCTTCCTGAAGGCCGAGAACGTCGGCGGCAGCCGCGCCATGCAGCCCGCCGTGGACGTGTACGGGGTGACCGCCTCGAATCCCGGCGCGAGGTACCTGGCGTTCACCACGGGCTCCGACGACATCCGGAGCATTCACATCCCCGCCGATTTTCTCACCGGCGGCTCCTCCAGCCTGGGCGCTCCCGTCGACATCGGCGTCACCCGCAGTGGCGCCGTCGATGTCCCCTACCACCCCTCCCAGGGGCTTGCCGCGATCGATGTGGACAATGACGGACTGAAGCAGGAAAGCAACGTGGTGCTCACGCCCTTCGGCTACTGGGGGGTGCAGAGCGTCCTCAACCCAACGACCGGCAACAACGCGATCCAGTGGTTCAACGTCGACGAGCTGACGGGCAGCCTGGTGGGCTCGGGGCTCATCGAGGAGCCCACGATGCACTTCATCTACCCGTCCATCTCGGTCAGCGACACCGGCCGGGTGGTCATCGGATTCAACTGGATGTGGGACGAGGGCGAGGTGCCCTTCGACCGGATCCTGGCCCCCAGTGCGATGGCGGTGGGCGGCATCATCGATCCGATGACGGGCGTGGTCGATTTCGGCATCCCCGAGCCGCTGCAGGTGAGCGGCAGTGAGTACGAGAACCTGGATTCCCGTAGCCGCAACCGCTGGGGCGACTACAGCGCGACCACCGCGGCGCCCCAGAGCACGAGCCTGGTCTACACCATCCAGGAGTACGCGCCCGCCCAGGATGGGAACGACGACTGGGCCACCTCCATCAGCCAGGTCATCGCCCTGGCCGATCACGAGGTGCTGATCAACTTCCAGGATACCCCGCCCGGGTTCCTCGGCTCCATCGAAGCCCAGGCCTACGACGGCGGCTTCTTCCTCGAGGAGATCATGATCGAGGGCGGGCTGGCCGCGGTTCCGGACGGCCTGATGGCGCTCGGCGACATGGGCATCGTCGTGGACCACCCGGCCTCGTTCAGCGCGGTGCTGCGCAACGGGAACGACCTGATCCGACTCGACGACCTGAACCTGCTGATCGACCAGAAGTTCACGCTGAACACGCTGCAGGACGGGCTCAAGGTGTTCGACGTCGAGCTGCTGTCCTTCGACCTGCTCGGGCTTCCCGCGGACCTGTTCGTGGGCCTGTCCCAGCAGGATCTGCGCCGCTCGTCGGGCCGCGTGTCGCTGATCGACACCCCCGGCGGCACGGTGGTGGACAGCCATCTCGACCTGTACACGGTGCTGGGCCTGGACGGCGACCTGCTGGAGTCGATGAACGCCAGCCGACTGGTCCTTCGTGCCGCCGCGGTTCCCGAGCCCACCGTCCTCGCGCTCGCCTTGCCAGGCCTCGCCCTGCTCGGCGCGAGGTCACGTCGTCGGGCCATAAGGCGTCCTGGCGCCGGCCGCATCGACGCCGGCAGGCACGACGGCCCCGCGGCCAGGGACGGGCAACCGCGGGCGGGGTGACGCCGCGTCGCGTCACCCCGGCGGCGAGGCGGGCAGCGGGTACATGAGCCCCGCGGCCTGGAACCCGCCGTCCACGTTGAGCGTGTGGCCGTTGACGTAGTCGCTGTCGGCCGAGGCGAGGAACACCGCCGCACGGGCGATCTCGTCGGTCTCGCCGTAGCGGCGCTGGGGCACCAGGAAGTGGTACGCGGCGACGGTGGCCGGATCGTGCATGGCACGGCCCACGTCGGTGGCGATGGGGCCCGGCGCGATGGCGTTGACGTGGATGCCGAGCTCGGCGAGCTCCACCGCCATCACCTTGGTGAGCAGCTCGAGCCCCGCCTTCGAGGCGCCGTAGGCCGCGCGCCCGATGCCGCCGCGCTGCCCGGACAGGGACACGATGTTGATGATCTTCCCGGACTTCTGCCCGATCATCGCCCGCGCCGCGGCCTGCGCGCACAGGAACGCGCCGGTGAGATTCACCCGGAGCACCCGCTCCCAGTCCTCCAGCCTGAAGTCCACCGTGCGCGCGTTGACGCCGATGCCGGCGTTGTTGACCAGGATGTCCACGCGGCCGAACGCCCGCACGCAGTGATCGACCATCTGCGTGCCGGTGTCGGGCAGGGCCACGTCGGCCTCCACGGACTTGACGCCCTCCCCGCCGGCGCCGAGCTCGGCCGCGGTCTCCGCCGCGCGCTCGCCGTTCCGATCGGCGATGAGCACCCGCGCGCCCTCGGCCACGAAGGCGGCCACGATGGCCTTGCCGATCCCCTGTGCGCCGCCGGTCACGATGGCGGCCCGGTCTTTCAGTCGCATGGTTGCACCTCCGTGGGGTTCGATGTCGCGCCGGCGATGGCGCGGCCCAGCGCGGCACGCGCCCGCGTCGCGAGCCGCCGCGTCCGGGAACCGCGCCCGGCCCGCCAGTATGAATACTATGCGCCGGATCCACGGGCACGGAAGCGGCGCGCGGTTCGGCGAGGACGGCATGAGCGGGCGCGACCGCCGGCGCCGGAAGGGCCACCCGGGATCGTCCACGGAGCTGGTGGGCGGGGACCGCGCGGACGGCCACCATCTCGGCCCGCTCCGCGGCACAGGCCGGTCCGGCACGCGTGCTATTCTCGCGCGAGGTCATGCGAGGCCACATCGCCGAGGCGCAGCAGCTGAACGTGGTCGACGCAATACCGGGGTTCACGCTGCTGGACGCGGCGGGTCTCGTGTTCTTCTTCGCGAGCTGGATCGCCTACGGGCTGCTCGCCGACCGTGACCGCGGCGGGCGCTCCCTGCCTGCCACGGTGGACCTCTTCCGCGAGCGCTGGATGCGCCAGATGGTGCAGCGCGAGCTGCGCATGCTGGACGCGTTGATCCTCGCGAACCTGATACGCGGCATCACCTTCTTCGCCTCCACGGCGATCCTGGTGGTGGGCGGCCTGCTGGCGCTCATCGGCGCCTCGGATCTGGCCGTCTCCGCCCTGGCGGCGGTGCCGCTCGCGGTGACCACCCCCGTCCCACTGTTCCAGCTCAAGGTGCTGGTGCTGATCGGTGTGTTCGTCTACGCGTTCATCAAGTTCGTGTGGGCATTCCGCCTCGTGAACTACACCTCGATCCTGGTGGGCGCGGCCCCGCCGCCCCGCCCGCTGGACGACGAGACCGCGCTCTACGCCCGCGAGCTGGCCCGCCTGCACGGTCTCAGCGGCCGGCACTTCAACCAGGGGCTGCGCGCCAACTTCTTCGCCCTGGCCATGCTCGCCTGGTTCCTGCAACCCGCCGCCTTCCTCGTCGCCACCCTGGTGCTGCTGGCGGTGCTGTGGCGGCGGGACTTCCGCTCACGCTCGCTGGAGGCGCTGCGGCGGATCGAGGAGGGGGTGAGGGGTGACACCCCATGAGGCACTCGCCCGAGCATCCATCTCCGGCCCCCACCGCCCCATGACGCATTGCGGCGCAACCCCGCCTCGGGTGCCCTGACCGGCTGAGCGGAACTCGCCTGCAGCCCCTTCGGGTCGCCCGCCAGCCTCGAGGGCCACGAGCAGACCAGACCCGGAAACAGCCAGCGCGGCGGCGACGGCGAATCAAATGCTGCGGAAGATCCCGGACGTTCGAATATTCGTGGGCCGCACGTTTCCGCACTTCTTCTTCTGCCCGTTTGCGTAGCGTCGGCCGACACGGCCGGACGGTGGTGTGGCAGGCGGGAAGTCACGTTGTCTCCGAATCGAGGTAGGCCTGAGGCCGGGCGGGTGAGTCGGCCGACGGGCGGCGGGCCCTTCGGCTCGGGCACGTCGTACCCGCGCGGGCGCCGGTGCTCGAGGACCCGCGCCATGCCCGCCGGCTCGGTGACGGTGGCGATGACGCGAACTTCGCCCCCGCACCGAGGACCGCGGCTGATGTCCAGCGCGAACACGTGCTGGAGTCGGCCCAGTCCGCTCATCGGGACGGTTGGGGGGCACGCGGGGCCTCGTCGCGGCTGCTGGGGGGTCTGCGCGGCGTGTCGCGGGACGGCGAGTGGACGGTGAGGAGCGTTGGGAGCGAACAGGCCATGGTAGCGAAACACCGGTTAGCCATGGCCGCTCGAGCTATTGCGTGCTCGTGGGCCTCGCAGGGCACGGCGCAGTCGAGGGAGGAGCCGCCTCGGGCTCGCCCGGGTACGGCGCGCGGCAGCCAGTTCTCTACCAGGTCCGCGGCCGTCTCCACCATGCGCCGCGCCCCGCAGGATGGGCACTAGCCGCGGCGCTTGCAGCTGAGCACCACCAGGTATTCGTGCAGGCAGCCCGTGCGTCTGGTCCGTACGAAGCCCTCTTCGAGCCGACCGCACCGCAGCTAGCGCTCGATACTCGAGCGTGCACGAACGCCGGCACCGGAACGCCCTGCTCACGGGCATACGCGAAGAATCGCGGCGCATGGTGCTGGACGATTCCGTAGAGCACGGTCTGCTCCGGGTTGTGGCGCGAATACCGATGCTGCGAGCCAGCAACACCGGCACCACAAACCGGACTTTTCGTCTCGGTGTGCCAAAAGTCACCAAGCGACTGCCGATGCGCCCGGCAGAGTTTCCACCATGCCCGTCGCCTCGAGCAGCCAGGCGACAATCCCCGGCGTCAGCGCCCAGCATGACCAGCGGAAACGACCATGCAGCACCCCACCACACCACGCGGCTCCCGATCAGCCTCGACCCTGGACGAGATAATGGCGCTCCTGGGGCGAGAATTCGGCGTTCCCGAGCAGGATCTCGGCCCGGAAGCGGAGCTGCTGGACTCCGGCATCCTCGACTCGCTCGCGGTTATCGAGCTCGTGGTCACCCTGCAATCGACGTTCGGGATCGTGGTGTATGATGCCGACGTGGACCCGCAGTGGTTCAACAGTCCGGCAGCGATCGCCCGACTGGTCGACCTGCGCCGCGGCTCGAGGATCGCGCTGGCGGCGTGAGGAACGAAAAGCAGGGGGCAGCTTGCCGACAGGGCCCGAGCCGCTAGAGCAACTGTTCGAAACGACCCTGCCCGATGCCGCGATCGGTGGTCGGCGATTGCGCGATTGGCACGAAGCCGCACGTCAGGCAGCCGCGCCGCGGGCCCTGCAACTCCCGGATCGATTGTTCGTCACCGAGCCGTTCGTCCGCGCGACGCTGGCCCGATCAGCCGGTGGGACGGTCGGCGTGCGCGTCCGCCGGGGACGGCTGCACGAAGAGTTCGGCGCCAACCGGTTCGGCGCTCGCTGTGACGGCGAAGACCTCCTCTACGATCTTGCGCTGGACCCCTCACGGGCCCCGGCAGACGAGCGTGTGTCCGTCGAGCTGTCCCCGGGAGGTGCGGAGAAGCCGCAACCAGGCCGCATGCGCCGCGCGATGTTCGCCCCGCAAGGTGACTGCTACATCTGGGGGATCGGGCACTGGAGCGATCTGCTCGTCGCCAACCTCCTCGCACTGCAGAGCGTTGCGCCGGGCGGCGCCGACACCTCGATAGCCCCGGATGCACGCGTGCACCGGACCGCGGTCGTCGAGCAGAGCACCGTCGGATCGGGTGTGCGTATTGGACCGTACGCGGTGGTGCAGAGCTCGCGGATCGGCGATGGCTGTGAGCTGCAGGAGCACAGCTCGACCGTCGGCTCGCTGCTGGGGCCCGACTGCGTGGTGCAGACCGGCGCCCTCGTGCACGGATCGATGGTCGGCGATAGCACAGTGCTCAGCTTCCACACCGCGACCCGCGGGTCGGTGTTGCTCGGTGGCTCCACGATCAGCGCCCCCGTGGTCGCCCGCTCGGTCATCGGGCGGGACGTGTTCCTGGCCCGAGGCGTGCAGATCACGGCGAGCCGGCTGGTGGACCAGCCGGTGGTGGTACGGGTCGCCGGGCGTTTCGTATCGAGCGGACTGCGCCTACTCGGTTGCGCCATCGGGAACGGGGCCCGCGTCGGTAGCGGCCTGACGCTCCCGCCCGGCTTCGAGATACCGGCCGGATACTACCTGACGAGCCTGCCGCTGAAGCCGCTCGGCGACGAGTTCGAACCGCACGTTCCCGTGATCGTCGCCGATGGCCGGTACCGACAGTTCACCCTGCAAACAGGAGGTCGGGATGAACCGGACTGAGGCCGTGCAGGACGTCCCTGTCGCGGCGCCGGTGATTACGCTGGCGGCGACAGGAGAGCATGCGGGTCTTTCCGAGATCATCGCCACGCTGCACGAGCTTCGCGACGCCGCCCTGGCCAACGAGGGCGCCTCACTCGATTTTCAGCGCACCCTGCACTGGCTGCACTATGGCGGTCACGAGCCGAGCCACGCGTTGCGACAGTGGCTCGCGTCGCAGGTCTACGACTACTTCGAGGCTCGCGCAGTGCCGGTCGAGCTCGATGAAGTCCTGGACGCGCCGGCGCTCGTGCAGATGCTGCACGCAGCCCAGGAAAAGTGGTCGCCGCTCGTGCACCCGCTCTTCATCCGCATCTACGGGGAGGCCCCGCGCGCCGAGTTCGAGGTGTACCTGCGGCACAAGTGGATCATCATGCTGACCTTCTGGCGGTCACTGGCCGAATACGGCAATCGTTTACAGCGACGTGACCTGAAAAACACCGCACTGGTGTACAAGAACGTGAACGAAGAGCTCGGCGAGGGTGACGCCCACGATTCCCACCTGGCGGCGCACCTGCGCCTGCTGCGCCACCTGGGGATAGACGCACGCTGGAACGATCAACCGAGTTACGCGGAGACCTACGAGTACATAAATTTCCGCATGTTCTGCATGCGCCACGCCGATCCGTCCTGGGGCGCAGGGTCTTTCTTTTCCCAGGAGGCGACCTCGCTCGAGTACACTCTCGGGCACTACCGGCGGCTCCGCGACTTTGGCGTGAGCCACGAGCATTGTGCGATCTACTACGAGCACGACGAGATCGACACCGAGCACACGGCCGAGATCGAGTCGATCATCGTCGACCTCGCCCAGAGCCGCGAGCAGCAGGCCACGGTGCTGCGCGCTCTTTGTCACCAGATGCGCCTGTGGCACCGGCACTTCGACCGCGTCCTGGAGGAAATCGAGCAGCTTTGAGGAACTCGCTGCCAACTTCGTCTGGACGCGCCGTGGCCTTCGCGGGCCCGTTGCGCGGCGCCATCATCGCGCCCACGGCCACGCTGTCAGGGGCAGCACTCGAGGAGGTCGCCGCTCACCTGCGTCGCGCGATAGAGAGTACCGGCGCGGCGAGCGCGTCGGTCGCGCTGGCGCTGCAGTCGGCCGGCGCGTTCGTGACCGGGTTCGTGGCGTGTCGACGGGCGGGCGCTCCAGCCGTACTGGTGAGCGATCGCCGCCCGCGCCCCGAATCCTTCGACGCCGAGCAGGTGCTGGTGCGCCTGAACGACTGTGCAGCGACGTTGTTGCTGGCGGATTCGGCACACGCCGGTTTTGCGAAAGCGGCAGGTTTCCGGCTGATCGACCAGTGCCGGGAAGACGTTGCGCTCTGGCGACGCAACGTCGGTGGCTCATCCGAGCCGTCCCCTTCACACGTGCTGCTCGTCTATACGTCGGGAACGCTGAGCACACCCAAAGCCGTCATGCTGTCTGCGCGGGCACTCGAGTGGATCGGCGCGACCAACGAGCGACTCTACGCGTGGCAGCCCGGCGACAGGTTCCTGGGTATGCTGCCGCTCACCCACCTCGCGGGGCTCGCCAACACGATCTGTGCGTTGCAGGCCGGCGTCGACGTCGTGCTCGCGCCAAGCATCGCCTTCGCGCGCAGGGTCGCCGATACCGTGCACGCGCACCGTGTCACGGTGGCGGGGCTGGTCCCGTTCCAGCTCGACAGGCTCTTCGAGGTCGGGGAGCGCGCCGCGCTGCGATCCCTGAGGCTGGTGGTGTGCTCGGCCGCGCCGCTGCACGCGACCACGGTGGCGAAAGTCAGTGAAGCCAACAGGCAGCTGCAGATCTACAACGCCTACGGCTTGACCGAGGCGTTCCGCTGCTTTGCGCATCCGGTCGCGCCCGAGCGCTACGTCGACGGGTTGATCGGCCATCGGCTACCGGGTGTGGAGGTCTGCCTGCGCGACCCGGCAACCGGCACGCCGACGCCTCAGGGCGAAACTGGAGAACTGTGCGTGCGTGCTCCCCAGGTAATGTCTGGATACTGGAAACGGAGTTCGTCCGGAACCAAGTCGAGCGACGGCTGGCTGCGAACCGGCGACCTTGCCCGCGCCGGTGCGAACGGGGAGATCTATCTTACCGGGAGACTCAAGCACCTCATCAACGGCGGAGGAGAGAAGATGACGGTGGAGAGCATCGAGGCGGTCATCGCTGAGCTCGGCGAATGTCAGGTTGCGGTGCACGGCGAGAACGACGGCGCCGGGGCTGAGACCGTGACGGCGCTCGTGCCCGCAAGTTGCCGGTTTGAGCTCGCGGAGCTGCGACAGAAATGCGCGCGGCGCCTGCCGACGGCGTTTTGGCCGACGCGCCTGATCGAGGTGGCCCGACTGCCGCGTACCTCGACGGGCAAGCTCGATCGTCGGGCCATCGCGGAGCTGGTCAGGGAGACGCAGCAATGAGCGACACGCGATTCAACCAGTTCGTCGCGGGCTTCGACAGCGAGCTGGCCGAGGAGTACGCCCGCGTGCGTCCCACCTATCCGGCAGCCTTTTTCGACTGGGCGGCCGAGGTCGCGCCCGGCACCGACCTGGCATGGGACGCCGGCACCGGCGCCGGCGAGCTGGCCGTGGGACTCTCCGAACGCTTTGACAAGGTCGTGGCCAGCGATACCAACCCGGAAATGTTGCGGCAGGCTCGCCAGCGGCCGAATCTGTACTATCACGATTGGCCCTCCGAAGCCCCGGAGCTCGATGTCGATTCCGTCGATCTCGTGACGTCGGGCATGGCCGCACACTGGTTCGACACGGACCGCTTCTACTCGAGCTGCAAGAAGATCCTGCGCCCAGGGGGCGTCCTGGTTGCATTGGGCTTCTACTTCTTTGATACGGACGACGGCGTCGGCGCCCTGGTGCGCGACTGGTATCACGAGTCCATGCTGGGCTTCGAGTTCCCGGAGCTGACGGTGCTGCGGGAGGGCTACGTCAACTTCCCGTTCCCGTTCGCGCCCTTGACGGCGCCGGCGTTCAATATGCGCGAGCACTGGAGCGTACAGCAGCTGGCCGGGTTCCTCTCTCAGTGGATCGTCAACAAACGGGCGCGCGCAGCCGGGGAAGATCACCTCAGCCCGTTGCTTGCACAGATTCACGCGCGCTGGAACGATGATTCGGTGCGCGAGATCCGCTGGCCGATTTTCCTGGTGGCGACCCGGTTCGAAACATGACTCGCCGCGCGAGCGATGCTGCATGCGAGACCGATGCGCGACGAGCCCGGTGCGCTCCGGGCCCATCCTCGCGGGGCCATCCTCGCGGGGATCTCGGGTCCCCAGGACAGCTCCAGCATGGTCTTTCGCTGCTCGCTGTTGGCGTTCTCGTCATTGCGGAGCTCCCGCAAGAAGCGCCTCGGATGCCCGGCCCGGGACTCTCGGGAGCAAGCCTCCCCTCGAGTGCGTATTTGGCGGGCGGGGATCGGGGACGCCCTCGAGGGCTTCGGTGAGCTGTTCTCCCGACCGGGCCAGCACCTGATGCCCTGAGCGGGCGTCGTGCCGCGCAACCGGCATTCACCCCGGCGCGTCCCGTCCTGTACATTCCGGTCGAGGCCGGCACCGACGGCGCGTCCCTTCCCGGAGATTGTGATGACCCACGAGCTGCGCGTTCAGGTGCTGATCCTTCCCAACCTGCCCTGGAGCCCGCTGCTGGATCGTTTCCGGCACGTGGAGGCACTCGGTTTCGACCTCGCCGTGACCGGCGACCACTTCGTGGACTGGACGAACCCGCCGGCACCCTGGGCCGAGCTGTGGACCCTGCTCGCGGGCGTCGCGCAGGCCACCGACCGGATCCGGCTGGCGCCCTGCGTGGCGCAGATCCCCCTGCGCAATCCCGCGATGCTCGCCCGCGCGGCGCTGACCGTGGAGCACATCTCCGGCGGGCGCCTTGAGATCGGCCTCGGGCTCGGGCTGCCCATCGACCCGAGCTACCAGATGGCGGGGATCCCGAACTGGAGCAACCGGGAGCGCGCCGATCGGTTCAAGGAGTACGTGGAGATCGTGGACGGCCTGCTGTCGAACGAGCGCACCACCTACCAGGGGACCTTCTACCAGGTGGACGACGCGCACATGAACCCGCGGCCGATCCAGCAACCCCGCCCGCCGATCACCATCGCGGCGCTCGGTCCGCGGATGATGGGATACGCCGCTGTCTATGCGGATACCTGGAACACGATGAGCTTCGCCCAGGGGTTCGAGGAGCAGCTGGCCGAGACCGCCGACCGCGTGGCCCGGATCACCGGGCAGTGCCGGGAGCAGGGCCGGGACCCCGGATCGCTGCGCTTCTCGTACAACATGTTCGACCCGAAAGCGCGCGCCAGCGGCGGCCGGATCGCCTACTACGAGTCGCCGGAGGCGTTCTCCCGCATGGCCCGCGAGATCATCGAGCTCGGCTTCACCGAGCTCGGGCTGTACTACCCGATGGTGGCCGAGCAGGTGCCGGTGTTCGAGGCCATCGCGCGCGAAGTGCTGCCCGAACTGCGCGGCGCGGGCAGTTGCACGGGCCGGTAACCGCCAGCACTCGAAGGTGTCTCTGCGGCCGGACCGTGTCCGCTCCGGGCGCGCCCTGTCACACCACGGCGAACGGTCTCCGCGCGGCTGCGCCGTGCTCGTTCCCCTGGCGCTTTTCGGTATACCATGGCCTGCCGTTCCGGCGACAAACCTGGAGGACGCGACGATGCTGGAAGCTGGGGCGCATGCGCCCGATTTCACGCTGAAGAGCCACGAGGGGGAGGAGATCCCGCTCTCCCGGTACCGTGGCCGATGGGTGGTGCTGCACACCTTCCCCCTGGCCTTCACCGGCGGCTGAAGCAATCAGACTTCCACGTTCAACCGTGCGTTGACGAAGTTTGACGAGGCAGGCGCCCAGCTGCTGGGCATGAGTGTGGATTCCGTGTTCGCCCTGAAGACGTGGGCGTGCGCCATGGGGGGGATCCGCCACCCGTTGCTGGCGGACTTCTGGCCCCACGGCGGCGTCGCGAAGTCGCTGGGGATCCTCAACGAGGAAAACGGCACCACGCGGCGCGCGCTGTTCATCATCGACCCCGAGGGCGTGATCCGCCACAGCGAGCTGCACCCGAGCTCGCTGCCGGACGTGAACGCCACCCTGGAGAAGCTCGCCTCCCTGAAGGGCTAGGCCCGCGCGGCACGGGACGGGACGGGACGGGAGCGCATCCGCGGGTGCGCCCCCTCAGCCGGGCTCCCGCACGTGCAGCGTCGCAGTCACCGGGCTCGCAATAGACACTGATAGTGTCCCGCGTCTCTCGCCATCTGCGGTGACGCTCCGACGACACCGATCCACCTCCCCTTCTCACCCACCGGGAGTATCCTTCCTCCCCGCCCCCACCCGCCCCATGACGCGGTGCAGCGCAACCCCGCCCCGGGTGCCCGGACCGGCTGACCGGAGCTC
>JBFHNV010000079.1:0-23822 GCA_041593595.1 Gammaproteobacteria bacterium | reverse complement strand
CACGACGGCGGCCTACGTGGTGATCGCCCGTAAGCTCGCCCGTGTCGCGTTCACCCTGCTGCGGAACGACACCGCGTTCGACCCGAACCGGTTCAGATTCCCTTGCCAGGCCACATAGAATCTCGAGCGCGGCGTCCCTGCCGCGCACGGCCGCTGCACGCCGGACCGCTGCGCCACTCCCGGCGCTATCGCGAACGCGCGCGTCGCGACACTCGATCTACATCGCGAATCCTCGCCCGCGTACACTGCGCGCGGTGCAGGCTGGCATGCCCAGGAGGCCGTCATGAGCGCGCCCAATCCCACCGCCCACAACCAGTGGTACCCGTTCCAGAACCGGCCGCTGCCGCCCGCGGGCGAGAGCGGGCCGCGGGCGAATCCGCCGGTGGTGCCGCTGTTCGACGTGGCGCGGCTGCCGCCCACGGCACGCTACGTGGTGGTGGGCGCCGGGGTGCACGGCATGTCCACCGCGTGGCACCTTGCGATGGCGCTCGAGAAATCCGGCTCCGGCACCGGCAGCGACGTGGTGTTGCTGGACAAGCAGGGCCCCGGTGCCGGCGCCACCGGCCTCGCCTGCGGCTGCGTGCGCAACCTCTACATGACCGGGCCGCTGCACGCGATCCTGCGCGAGAGCGTGAAGGTGTGGGAGTCGGATCCCGTGAACTTCGGCTTCCAGCAGGTGGGCTACGTGTCGGTGGGCGAGGCGAACCAGGAGGCAGACTACGTCAGGCTGCACAAGAGCCAGAACGACCAGGGCTACCCGTCGGACCTGTACCTGGGCGCCGAGGCCAGGGCGTTCCTGAAGTCCCTGTGGCCGGACTTCAAGACGGAGCACTGCGACGTGGTGCTGCACGAGAAGCCCTCGGGCTACGCCGGCACCCACACCACCTGCTGGGCGCTGGACCAGAAGTGCCGCCAGTGGGGCGTACAGCGGGTGTACGGCGCGGAGGTCACCGGCTACGACAGGGCCGGCGGGCGCGTCATCGGCGTGCACACCAGTCAGGGCACGGTGCGCGTGGACGAGGCGGTGGTGGTGTCGACAGGGGCGTGGATGCCCCTGCACTGGCGGTGGCTGGGCCACGACGACACCCTGGACGTGACCTACCCGGACGGCCACGTGGCGAAGGGCGCCGACATGTGGACCTACTGGCGGCTGCTGGAGGGCGAGGTCTACCTGCCCGAGGGCGTGGACTTCCGCACGGCGCAAGGGCGCGACAGCCCGGTGCTGCACGTGGAGCTCATGAACACGCCGGTGCACGGCGACGACGGCGCGATGCTCCAGGACCACGTGTACTTCTACACCCGCTACGCCGCCGAGCGCGTGGGCGCGCCGGGGCTGCAGGGCGGCACCATCCCGGTGAAGCTGGGGCCCGAAGCCCAGCTCGAACCCTACGGCCACCTGAACGATCGCTACCAGGCGGACAACTGGTTTGCGGACTACTACTGCGCCACCGCCGGCCAGCTGTTCCAGCGCTTCGAGGGGATCCGGCCGTACTTCAAGAACCGGCGCAACGGCGGCATCGGCGCGTTCACCCCGGACAACGTGCCGATCTTCGACTGGGTGGCCGACAACGCCTTCATGACCGCCGACTCCAACCACGGCTTCAAGATGATCGGGGTGGGCAAGCTGGTGGCGCGACTGCTCACCAGCGGCGCGATGCCCGCGGAGCTCGCGCCGTTCAACCTCGCCCGCTACGGGAGCGGCGCCACCTTCGGCGACCGCAACTCCAACTGCCCCTGGGTCTGAGCGCGGCGCGGCGCGTCACTGCGCCGGCGCGGTCACCAGCGCCTGCAGCACGCGCTTCACCTGCGCCATGCCGGTGTCCAGGTGGCCGCGGATCTGCTCCATGGTGATCGCGCCGGGCCCGCGCCCGGCGGCCGGGTTCACCACCACCGCCAGGTGCGCGTAGGCCAGCTCCAGCTCCCGGGCGAGCCCCGCCTCCGGCATGCCGGTCATCCCCACCAGGTGACAGCCGTCGCGCTCCAGGCGGTCGATCTCGGCGGCGCTCTCGAGGCGCGGGCCCTGGGTGGCGGCATAGGTGGCGCGCAGGGCCACCGGCACACCGGCGGCGGCGGCAGCGGCGGCCAGGCGCTCGCGCAGCCCGGCATCGTAGGGCGCGGTGAAGTCCACGTGGGTGACCGCGTCCAGACCGTCCTCGAAGAAGGTGTGGCCGCGGCCCCAGGTGTAGTCGACGATCTGGTCCGGGATCGCCAGCGAGCCGGACGGCATCGCCGGGTCGATGCCCCCCACCGCCGCCACCGCCACGACGGCGTCCGCGCCCACCTCCTTCAGCGCCCACAGGTTGGCGCGGTAGTTCACCCGGTGCGGGGGAATGGTGTGCTTGTAGCCGTGGCGAGCGAGGAAGATCACCCGGGCCCCATGGAGCCGGCCGTGGGTCACCGGACCGGACGGCTCGCCCCAGGGCGTGTGCACCATCTCCCGGCGCACGATCTCGAGGCCTTCCAGGGCCGTGAGCCCGGTGCCGCCGATGATCGCCAGAGCGCTCATCGCCGCCGCGTCTCAGTCACCGTCCGTGGCCACCGCGTAGATGGCCGGGAGCTGGCGGTGCCAGCCCTTGTAGTCCATGCCGCAGCCGAACACGTAGCGATCCGGGCACTCGAGGCCCGTGAAGTCCGCGTGCAGCCCCGGCGCACGGCGGCCGTGGGCCTTCTCCACCAGCACGGCGGTGCGCACGCTGGCGGCGCCGCCGGCGCGCACCCGCGCGAGGACGGCGGCCAGGGTGTAGCCCTCGTCCAGGATGTCGTCCACCACCAGCACGTGGCGCCCGGTGAGTGGCCGCGACGGAAACACCCGCCACTCCACGTCGTGGCCGCTGGTGCCGCCGCGGTAGCGGGTGGCGTGCACGTAGTCCAGCTCCAGCGCCATGTTCATGCGCGCCAGCAGGCACGCCGCCGGGATCATGCCGCCCACCATGGACACCAGCACCAGCGGGCTGGTGCCGTCCAGCGCCGCCTGGATGCCCGCCGCCAGCCGGTCATAGGCCGCGTCCACCTGCTCCGCGCTCAGCACCCGGTCCGCCGCGGCCAGCACCCGGGCCGCCTCCTCGGCGCTGATGCGCGGCCCGCTCACGCCCGTGCCTGCCCGTCCCCGTGCTGGCCCGCCCAGTCGCGGGCGAACTGGTAGCCGCTGCGTCCGCTGCGCGAGCCGCGCATGAGCGCCCATTGCAGCGCCGCCTTGCGCGCGTCCTCGTCCATGGCGCAGCCCATGCGGCCCAGCCAGTGGGCGCAGATGTCCAGGTACTCGTCCTGGCGGAAGGGGTAGAAGGACAGCCAGATCCCGAAGCGCTCCGAGAGCGAGATCTTCTCCTCCACCGCCTCGCCGTGGTGGATCTCGGTGCCTACGTTCTGGGCCTCCAGGTTCTCGTGCATGTACTCCGGAATCAGGTGGCGGCGGTTGGAGGTGGCGTAGATGATCACGTTGTCCGGCGGCGCCGCCACCGACCCGTCGAGGATGGCCTTGAGCGCCTTGTAGCTCGCGTCGCCGGCCTCGAAGGACAGGTCGTCGGAGAAGATGACGAAGCGCTCTTCACGCCCCTCGAGCCGGTCCACGATATCCGGCAGGTCGATGAGATCCGCCTTCTCCACCTCGATGAGCCGCAGGCCCTCCTCGGCGTAGGCGTTGAGCAGGGCCTTGACCAGCGACGACTTGCCGGTGCCGCGGGAACCCCACAGCAGCGCGTTGTTGGCGGGGCGACGCCCCACGAACTGGCGCGTGTTGCGCCCGAGCACCTCCTTTTGCCGCTCGACGCCGCGCAGATCGTCCAGCGCGATGGCGTGGGGATTGCGCACCGCCTGCAGCCACGCGCGCTCGCCGTGGCGGCGCCAGCGGAACGCCACCGCGTCGTCCAGCGAGGCGTCCGCCAGCGGTGGCGGGAAGTGCGACTCGACCCGGTCGGCGAGGCGTTCGATTCGGTCCAGGAGTCTCTTCAGCGGCTTCGTGGGCATGGTCGTGACCGAGCGTCGTCGTGTCGGTTGCGCGAAACGCTCAGGCGTCCAGGCGCTTGTAGCGGATGCGGTGCGGGCGCTCCGCCTCGGCGCCCAGGCGCTTGCGGCGATCGGCCTCGTAGTCCTCGTAGGCACCCTCGAACCACACCGCGCGGCTGTCGCCCTCGAACGCGAGGATGTGGGTCGCGATGCGGTCCAGGAACCAGCGATCGTGGGACACCACCACCGCGCAGCCGGCGAACTCGAGGAGCGCCTCCTCCAGCGCGCGCAGCGTCTCCACGTCGATGTCGTTGGTGGGCTCGTCCAGCAGCAGCAGGTTGCCGCCCTTCACCAGCAGCTTCGCGAGATGCACCCGGTTGCGCTCGCCGCCGGAGAGATCGCCCACGCGCTTCTCCTGGTCCGGGCCCTTGAAGTTGAAGCGGCCCACGTAGGCACGCGACTGGATCTCGTGACGCCCCACCATGATGACGTCCTGCCCGCCGGCAATCTCCTGCCACACGGTGTTGTTCGCGACGAGCGCGTCGCGGCTCTGGTCCACGTAGGCCGGCTCCACCGTGTCGCCGATGCGGAGCACGCCGTCGTCGGGGTTCTCCAGACCCGCCATCATGCGCATCAGGGTGGTCTTGCCGGCACCGTTGGGGCCGATCACGCCCACGATGCCGCCGGGCGGGAGCATGAAGCTCAGGTCCTCGAACAGCACCCGCTCGCCGTAGCGCTTGCCGATGGCCTTCGCCTCCACCACCAGGTCGCCGAGGCGGGTGGCGGCGGGGATGAACAGCGCGCGGGTCTCCTGGCGCTTCTCGCTGCCCTGCGCCACCAGCTCCTGAAATCGGTTCAGGCGCGCCTTGGCCTTGGCACGGCGGCCCTGGGGATTGGCACGCACCCACTCCAGCTCGTTCTTGATGATGCGCTGGCGCGCGGACTCCTGGCGCTCCTCCTGGGCCAGGCGCTGCTCCTTCTGCTCCAGCCACGAGGAGTAGTTGCCCTTCCACGGGATGCCGTGGCCGCGGTCCAGCTCCAGGATCCAGCCTGCCACGTTGTCCAGGAAGTAGCGGTCGTGGGTCACCGCCACGACGGTGCCCGGGTACTCGCCGAGATAGCGCTCCAGCCACGCCACCGACTCCGCGTCCAGGTGGTTGGTGGGCTCGTCCAGCAGCAGCATGTCCGGCGCCGAGAGCAGCAGCCGGCACAGCGCCACCCGGCGGCGCTCGCCACCGGACAGGGTCTTCACGTCGGCGTCCCACGCCGGCAGGCGCAGCGCGTCCGAGGCCACCTCCAGGCGCCGGTCCAGGTCCCAGGCGTCGGCGGCGTCGATGGCGTCCTGCAGCTTCGCCTGCTCCTCCAGCAGCGCGTTCATCTGCTCGTCGTCGAGGGGCTCGGCGAAGCGCGCGCTCACCTCGTCGAAGCGCGACAGCAGGTCCTTCACCTCCCGCACCCCGTCCTCCACGTTGCCGCGCACGTCCTTGGCCGGGTCCAGCGCCGGCTCCTGGGGCAGGTAGCCCACCCGGATCCCGCTCTGCGGACGCGCCTCGCCGTGGATGTCCGTGTCCACGCCGGCCATGATCCGCAGCAGGCTGGACTTGCCGGCGCCATTCAGCCCCAGCACACCGATCTTCGCGCCCGGGAAGAAGGACAGGGAGATGTCCTTGAGGATCTCGCGCTTCGGCGGGACCACCTTGGACACCCGGTTCATGGTGTAGATGTACTGGGCCACGGCTGGGTCGGCGGGGTGGGTTTCGGGCGGTGCGCGACTATACCGGGCGCGTCCCGGCGGCGCACGGGCACGGCGGCGGGAGGGGCGCGGCTGCGGGCGTCCCGCGCGGGGTGCCGGGGGGCGCTACTGGGGGGCGGGGCCCGGCACGTCCAGGGGCGGATTGCCGTCGTAGATGAGGTGCTGGCGGCGCTGCAGGTAGGCCTCGCGCTGGAACACGTAGGGGTCCAGCGCGGTGGTGTCGCGCAGCTTGATGGCGGAGTCAAGGCGCGCACGCTGGTCCACGCGCTTCACGCCGGTGAGGGCGTAGTCGAGGGGGCTCGCCACCCAGGTGAGGATGTCGGTGGCCGCGTCAGCGGGAATGCCGGGGAGCGATCGCATCGTGTTGGGGCCGAACAGCGGCAGCTCCAGGTACGGTCCCGGACCGACGCCCCACACGGCCAGCGTCTGGTCGAAGTCCTCCTGGTTGCGAGCGATGCCGATGCCGGACGCGAAGTCCACCAGCCCTCCGATCCCGAAGGTGGAGTTGATCACGAAGCGGCCCGCGTCCTCGAAGCCGCGCTCGATCTTGCCCTGGAGGAGCTGGTTCACCACGGTGGTGAGATAGGCCAGGTTGTCGAAGAAGTTGAACACCGCTTCCCGGGCGGGCTCCGGCGTGACGGCCACGTAGCCGTCGGAGATGGGTCCGAACAGCGCGTCGTCGAGGGTCTTGTTGAAGGAGAACATGGCGCGGTTGAACCCCTCGTACGGGTCGTGGGGCTCGGTGGGCACGCCGTTGGTGGCACAGCCCGAGACCGCGATCGCGGCGGCGCCGGCCACACCGGAGACGATCCCTCGAAGGCTGCGCCGCATCCGTCGTGCTCCTTGTTACGCGCTCACAGGTGCGGCGCGCTCACCTCGCGCCCGCAGCCAATGATCGCCGCTGCCGGGCCTCGAATCAACCGCCTGCCTCGGCCCTGCGCGTGAGGTCGCGCACCTGCTCCTCGAGGCGCTCGAGCAGGGTGTCGACGCCGCCGCTCCTCATCACCGCCGCGTACTCGGCGCGCTTGAGCGACAGATCGCTCACGCCGTCGGCGAGCACGTTGATGATGCGCCAGTGCCCGCCGGTCTCTCCCAGCACGTAGTCCAGGGCCACGGGCGGCGCACCGTCGCGCTCGAGGTGCGTGCGTACCACCACGCGCCCGCCCCGGGCAGGTTGCTCGGTGACCGTGACGAAGCGCTCGTTGCTGCCACGGGCGTCGAAACGATCCGCGTAGGTGACGGCGCTCAGGCGTTCCATCAGCCCGCGAAAGCGCGCCTGCCCGGCCGCGTCCAGGGTCGTCCAGGCATCCCCCACCGCCACCCGGGAGATGGTGTCGAAGTCGAACACGCGGGAGACCACCGGCGACACCGCCTCGAGCCGGCCCCGGAAGCCCAGCGTCGCGCCCTGGTCCATGTTGCGCTCGAGCACCGCGTGCAGCTCCTCCACCACCTGCACCGGGGCGCTCGCGGCGGCGCTCGCCACGGACACGCCCAGCGCGACGAGCGCGCCGGCCAGGACGCGCGCGGCCGGGCCGTACAGCCGCGTCATCGTGTCACGCACCGGCGCCGCTCGCGCGGGCGTAGCGGCGGCCACGCCAGCGGCTGCGCTCGCCGCGCCAGTAGCGCAGCGCCGACGACCAGGTCATGGCCAGGAACAGCATCGCGGCGAGAGGCAGGGCCAGGACCCAGGCGTGGGCGATCCCCTGGAAGCGCACCGCGGGGAGGTAGCTCGCGAGCATGCAGGCGAATGCGGCGCTGCCGGCCGCCGCCGCGACCTGTCCCCCTGCGACCAGCGCCGCCAGCGGCGCCGTGAAGGCGACCAGCATCGCGGCGGTACAGGCGGCCAGCATCACGGGCGAATACCCGAGCTGGGTGTAGGCCGTACGCGCCACCATGTCCCAGAACGTCGCCAGGGTGTCGTAGCGCCGGCGGCTCACCACGTCGGTGCTCTGGCCGATCCAGGTGGCAACGCCCAGCGCCTTCACCCGCCGCGCCAACGTGCAGTCGTCGATGAGCGCGTCCTTCAGACCCGCGAAGCCCCCGCTCGCGCGCAGCGCCGCGGTGCGCACCAGGATGCAGCCGCCCGCCGCCGCGGCCACCCGGGTGGCGGGATGGTTGCTCAACGCGAAGGGATAGACGAGCTTGAAGAAGTACACGAACGCGGGCACCAGCAGCCGCTCCCAGGCACCGGCTGCGCGCAGCCGCGCCATCACCGACGCGAGGGCGAGGTCGCCCGTCCCGAGCTTTGCCTTCAGCGCCGCCAGCAGGCCCGGCGCAAGCTCCACGTCGGCGTCCAGCAGCAGCGTGAGCGGCCGATCCAGCAGCGGCTCCGCCTGATGCTGCGCCCACACCTTGCCGCTCCACCCGGGGGGCAGGGGGGCACCACGCACCACCGTGAGTCCCTGTGCCATGGCGCCCCGCGCCGCGTCGGCGGTGCCGTCCCGGGACTGGTCGTCCACCACCACCACCGCCAGACCGCGACCCTGGTGCGCCAGCGCCCGCAGGGTCGCGGGCAGCAGCGCGGCCTCGTCGCGGGCCGGGATGAGCACGGTGACGTCGTGCAGGTCGTGATCGCCTCCCGGCAGGGCACTCAGCAGGTGGCGATTGCGCCACGGCCACGGCGGGGCCAGCAGCAGCACCGCCCAGGCGAGCGCCGCCAGCAGCGCCGCGGCGGTCAGCACGGGCTCATGCCACGCGGCGGGACCCCTCGCCCGCGCTCGCGTCCCCGTCGGACGCCTCCACCGGGATCGGGTAGTGCACCGGCGGCTCCGCCACCATGGGCCCGCTCGTGCGCGGGCCGCGCAACGCCACCCACGCCGCCTTGAGCGGGTGCACGAAGGCGTCGTTCACCGCCGTGGGCTCGAAGCCGCAGTGCACCATGCAGTCCGCGCACTTGGGATTGCGCCCCACGCCCCACTGGTCCCAGTCCACGTCCTCCACCAGCTCGCGGTAGCTCCGCGCGTAGCCCTCGCCCACCAGCAGGTAGCAGGGCTTCTGCCAGCCGAACACGTTGCGCGTCGGGTTGCCCCATGCGGTGCACTGGTAGTCCTGGTTGCCGGCGAGGAAGTCCAGGTACAACGACGAGTGGTTGAAGCGCCAGCGCCGTCCCCGGCCGAGTCGGAAGATCTCGCGGAACAGCCGCTTCGAGCCGCGCCGCCTGAGGAACACCTCCTGATTGGGTGCGCGCTCGTAGCTGAACCCCGGCGCGATCGTCACACCCTCCACGTCCAGCGCCATGCACTGGTCCATGAAGTCCGCCACCTCGCCGGCGTCCTCGCCCTGGAACAGGGTGCAGTTGACGGTGACCCGGAAGCCTCTCGCCCGCGCCTCGCGGATCGCGTCCACGGCACGGTCGAACACGCCGTCCTGGCACACTGACGTGTCGTGGCGCTCGCGCACGCCGTCCAGGTGCACCGAGAAGGTGAGGTAGGGCGACGGCACGTAGTCTTTCATGCGCTTCTTCAGCAGCAGCGCGTTGGTGCACAGGTAGACGAACTTCCGACGCGCCACGTAGCCGCGCACGATCTCCGGCATCTCCTTGTGCAGCAGCGGCTCGCCGCCGGCGATGGACACCACCGGCGCGCCGCACTCCTCCACCGCCGCGAGCGCGTCGTCCACGGAGATGCGCCGGTCGAGGATGTGGTCGGGGTAGTCGATCTTGCCGCACCCGGCGCAGGCCAGGTTGCAGCGGAACAGGGGCTCGAGCATCAGCACGAGGGGATAGCGACGGTTGCCCTTGAGCTTCTGCCTGAGGATGTAGAGACCGATGGCGAACGCCTGGCGTACCGGTACGCCCATCAAACACTCCTTCGCGACCGGGTTGCGGCCTGCGGGCGCGGGCGTTCCCGCACTCGGCCCCCGAGCGGACCCCTTCGGTGCGGCCGCCGCGCGCGACCGCCGCCCCCTTCACGGACCCGTTGACCGCTTCGGGCGCGCCATTGTTTCAAAGGCTTAGGCTGCCTTGCAAGGGATGTCGCACGACCCTAACATCCCGCCTCTTGACCGCGCTCCACGACCCCGGCCCATGACGGATCCCGCACGCTTCCCCCTGCTCTCGCGCATCGAGTCGCCCCACGACCTGCGCGCGCTGCCCAGGGACCAGCTCCCGCGCCTCGCCCGTGAGCTCAGGGACTTCCTCGTGGACAGCGTCTCGCGCTCCACCGGCCACTTCGCGGCCGGCCTCGGCGCGGTGGAGCTGACCATCGCGCTCCACTACCTCTACGACACCCCGCAAGACCGCATCGTGTGGGACGTGGGGCACCAGGGCTACCCCCACAAGATCATCACCGGGCGCCGCGATCGCATGCACACGGTGCGCAAGTGGCAGGGCCTGGCGCCCTTTCCGCGGCGCGCCGAGAGCGAGTACGACACCTTCGGCGTGGGTCACGCAGGCACCTCCGTCGGCGCCGCCCTGGGGATGGCCATCGCGGCGAAGCGCGACGGCAGCGACCGGCGCTGCGTGGCCGTGATCGGCGACGGGGGCCTCACCTGCGGCATGGCCTTCGAGGCGCTGAACCACGCCGGCGACCTGGGGGCAGACCTGCTGGTGGTGCTCAACGACAACGAGATGTCCATCTCGCCCAACGTGGGCGCCCTGACCCGCCAGTTCGCCCAGGCCATCTCCGGCAAGCTCTATACCTCGGTGCGCGAGGGTGGCAAGCGCATCCTCTCGCGCATGCCCCCCATGTGGGAGCTGGCGCGGCGCGCCGAGGAGCACGTGAAGGGGCTGGTGGTCCCGGGCACCCTGTTCGAGGAGTTCGGCTTCAACTACGTGGGGCCCATCGACGGGCACGATCTGGACGCCCTGCTCGGCACCCTCGGCAACATGCGCAAGCTCAAGGGGCCACAGCTGCTGCACGTGGTCACCCGCAAGGGCAAGGGCTACGCGCCGGCAGAGTCCGACCCGGTCAAGTACCACGGCATCGGCGCCCCCTTCGACCCGGACGTGGGCATCGTGGCCGCGAAGGGCGCCGCCGGCCCTACCTACTCCCAGGTCTTCGGCGACTGGCTGTGCGACATGGCGCGCATCGACCCGCGCCTGGTGGGGATCACCCCAGCCATGCGCGAGGGATCCAAGATGGAGCGCTTCGCGGCCGAGTGCCCGGACCGCTACTTCGACGTGGCCATCGCCGAGCAGCACAGCGTCACGGTGGCGGCCGGGATGGCCTGCGACGGGCTGAAGCCCGTGGTGGCCATCTACTCCACCTTCCTGCAGCGCGCCTACGACCAGGTGGTGCACGACGTGGCGCTGCAGCGCCTGCCGGTGCTGTTCGCCATCGATCGCGCCGGCGTGGTTGGCGGCGACGGCCCCACCCACGCGGGCGCCTACGACGTCAACTACCTGCGCTGCCTGCCGGGCATGGTGATCATGACGCCGGCGGACGAGGACGAGTGCCGGCAGATGCTCTACACGGGCTTCACCCTGGACCAGCCGGCCGCGGTGCGCTACCCCCGAGGCGCCGGACCCGGGGTGGCCGTGCGCGAGGAGATGACCGCCATCCCCGTCGGCACCGCGGAGCTTCGCCGCGAGGGGGCAGGGGTCGCGTTCCTGGCCTTCGGACCCATGCTCGCGCCGTGCCTCGAGGCCGCGGACACGCTGGGCGCGACGGTGGTCAACATGCGCTTCGTCAAGCCGCTGGACGAGACGGCGGTGCTGGACGCGGCCACGCGCCACCGGCTGCTGGTGACCGTGGACGAGAGCGCGGTGGCGGGTGGCGCCGGCAGCGCCGTGAACGAGTGCCTCGCCGCCCACGGCGTCACCGTGCCGGTGCTCAACATCGGGCTGCCGGACCGCTTCATCGAGCATGGCGGGCGCGGCGACATGCTGCGCGACGCGGGACTGGACGCCGCCGGGATCCTGGCCACCGTGCGGGCGCGGCTCGCCCACGAGGGAACGGGCGGCGCGCGGGCAGCCGCCGGCCCGCGGGGCTGAGGCATACCGGGCGCGGCGGCGTACCGCGCCCCGGATCAGGCGGCTTCCCGGGCGCGGATGTGGGCCATGACCTCCTGCTCGGCGCGCCGGATGTCCTCCTGGAAGTCGATCTCGATCCAGGGGATGTCGGTGACGTCCTCATGGCCGAAGGGCGCGGGATCCTCCAGCAGCAGGTCGCGCAGGGCATCCTCGTAGAACGCGTCGCGCGCGCCCCGTGCCAGGTAGCCCTCGGCGGCCACGGCCAGGCGCCCGGCCATGTCGGGCGCCAGCTTGAAGAAGCCCACCGACTCACCGCACAGGTCGAAGGCGAGCCCGGCGGGCAGGTGCTTGCCAAACTCCACCAGACGCCCCGCGGCCACGCACAGCTTCACCGGCTCGTCGCCGGCCTCGAACACACGGTCCAGGAGGAAGCAGTTGCGGTGGCGGGAGCGGACCAGGGTGCGCAGCACGTCCGAGTGATACAGCACGTCCGCGTCCATGAGCAGCACGTCGTCGCCCGCCAGCAGCGCCTCGCGCAGGGTGTGCAGGGTGACGATGTTGCCCTCGCGCCAGTGGGGGTTGCGCACCAGGCGCACGGGCAACACCGGGTCGACCCGCGCCACCTCGCGCTCGATGTCACCGGCCCGGTAGCCGATGCCCAGGTGCAGCTCGTCGACGCCCAGGCCCTCGAGCGCCCGCAGGTGGCGTTCGAGCAGACTCTGCCCGTCGAAGGAGAGAAGGCACTTGGGCGGCTGCTCCTGCCCGCCCCCCAGCCGCCAGCCCTGTCCCGCGGCGAGGATGACCGCTCTCATGGTCCGGTGGTCCCGATGCGGCGCCCTGGCCGCTGCAATGTCGACGAGCTTCTTACGCTAGCAGGTCGTGCGATGACGGTAAATCGTGCCGCGGGCCGAGCGCCGCGCCGGGGCCGCCCGTGACGCCCCGGCGCGCGCTGGCGGCACTGTTCGCGGCGCTGGGCGCGGCCCTGTTCGCGTGGCTGCTGTCGCGGGTGGACCTGGCCGCGGTGGCGGCGGAGATCGTCGCGCTGGGCGCCGCCGGCTTCGCGCTGGTGCTCGCCATCTACCTGCTGGAGTTCGCCTTCGACAGCGCCGCCTGGCAGCTCACCCTTGCCGGCGTGCCGGCGAGCCCGCGGTGGACGGCGCGGCTGTTCCTGGTACGGCTCGCCGGCGAGGCCTACAACGTCATCACGCCGCTGGGCGGCATGGGCGGCGAGCCCGTGAAGGCGGTGATCCTGCGCCGCCGCCACCTCGTTCCGTACTACCGCTCGGGCGCCTCGCTGGTGCTGGCGAAGACGATGAACGCGCTGGCGCTGGTGCTGTTCCTGGCGGGCGGGTTCGCGCTGATGCTGGGCGATGGACGCATCTCCACGGAGATCCGGGTGGTGGCGGGGTCCGGGCTGGCCGCGCTCACCCTGGGCATCGGCGGCTTCCTCGCGCTCCAGCATGCCCGGCTGACCTCGCGCCTCGGCCGGCGTCTGAAGCTGGGACGCGCCATCGCGGCGCTCGCGGAATTCGACCAGCACCTGGTGAGCTTCTACACCAGCGATCCGCGGCGCTTCCTGAGCGTGCTCGCACTCGGTCTGGGAAACTGGCTGCTGGGCGCGGCAGGCGTGTGGGCGACGCTCGCCTTCATGGGACACCCCGTGGGCTTCAGGGACGCGTGGATCATCGAGGCGATGGTGCAGATGGTGCGCGCCGCCACCTTCTTCATCCCGGCCAGCCTGGGTGCCCAGGAGGGCGCCATCATGCTGGTCACCGGCGCCATAACCGGCAGCGCGGACACCGGCCTCGCGGTGGCGCTGGTGCGCCGCGCGCGAGAGCTGCTGTGGGTGCTGGCGGGGCTGGCGGCCAGCGTGCCGCTGCTGGGCGGCGCCGTCCCGGCGCGGGGCGAGCCGCCGGCCTGACCGCCTACCCGGCAGCGCGGTGGCAGCCGGCTTGCCGGCGAAGCGGCCCTCGCGGCAGTCCCGTGCCGCGCATTCGCGGGCGCGCCGGGTGCCACGACACGCCAGGGCCGCCGCCCGGGCGACCGGCGGCCGGGCATCAGGCCAGCCGGCGGTGCTCGCGGAACCAGGCCACCGCGTCGCGGATGGCCTCGAGGGCCGGGCGGGCGCGGTAGCCCAGCTCGCGCTCCGCCCGCGCGGACGTGAAGTACATGTGCTTGCGGGCCATGCGCACGCCGTCCACGGTGGCCAGCGGTTCGCCGCGCCCCCTGAGCCGGCACCACAGCTCGCTGACCGCCGCCACCGGCAGCGCCGCCAGATGCGGCAGGCGCAATCGCGGCGGCGGCCGCCCGGTGAGGCGGGCCACCTCCGCCAGGATGGCCTCCAGGCTCATGTCCTCGCCGCCCAGGATGTAGCGCTCGCCCTCGCGTCCGCGTTCCAGCGCCAGCACGTGCCCGGCCGCCACGTCGTCCACGTGCACCACGTTCAGGCCCGTGTCCACGAAGGCGGGCACCCGGCCCCGCGCGGCGTCCAGGATCAGCCGCCCGGTGGGGGTCGGCCGCACGTCCCGCGGCCCCACGGGGGTCGACGGGTTGACGATGACCACCGGCCAGCCGTGGGCGCGGATGCGGCGGCGCACCTGGTCCTCGGCGATGTACTTCGAGCGCTTGTAGTGCCCCACCATCTGCGCGAGGGACACCGGCACCTCCTCGTCGGCGGGCTTGCCGTCCGGGCGCAGGCCCAGGGAGGCCACGCTGCTGGTGTAGACGATGCGCGCCACGCCGGCGGCGGTCGCCGCCGTCAGCAGATCCAGGCTGCCGGTCACGTTGACCTGGTAGAGGTCGTCCGGCTCGCGCGCCCACAGGCGGTAGTCCGCCGCCACGTGGAACAGCGTGCGGCAGCCGCGCACCGCCCGCGCCAGCGACGCGGGTTCGCGCAGATCCCCGGTGGCGATTTCCACCTGCAGGCCCTCCAGGTTGCTGCGGTCCCCGCGGGCGCGGCACAGCACCCGCACCGGGTCGCCGCGGGCGAGCAGGGCACGGACCACCGCCGAGCCCAGGAAGCCGGTGGCACCGGTGACCAGCGCCGTCATGGGTCGGCCCGGGGGCCGCCCGGGGCGGGCAGCAGGGTCACCAGGGCCGGCAGCACCAGCAGCGTGCTCGCGAGCATGGCCAGCATGCCGATGGTGAGCAGCACCCCCATGCTGGCGGTGCCCGGGTGCGTCGAGAAGGCCAGGTTGCCGAAGCTCACCGTGGTGGTGAGCGCGCTGGTGAGCACGCCGCGGGCGGTGCTGGAGCCCGCCAGGGCCTCGCCGGCACGGTTGATGCGAGCCCGGAACAGCATGTGGATGCCGCTGTCCACGCCCACCCCCAGCAGCAGCGGCAGCGCGATGACGTTGGCGAAGTTGAAGGGCAGGTCCAGCGCCACCAGGACGGCGACGCTCACCAGGGCGCCGAGCAGCAGCGGCGCGAGCACCGCCGCCACGTGGGTCACGCGCCTCAACACCAGGTACAGGATGGCGGTGATGCAGACCAGCGCCAGTGCGAAGGCCTCCGCGAAGGCGCGCACCACCACCCGGCCGGACTCGAGATGGATCACCGGCGTGCCCACGGCGCCGGGTGCCGCGCCGCGCACCGCCTCCACGAAGGACGTCAATGCCCGCGGATCGTTGAGATCGGCCTCCGGCTCCACCTCCAGGCGCAGCCGGCCGTCCGGTGCGCGCCAGTCGCGCACCAGCGCCGCCGGCAGGTCCGCCACGGCCACCGGCCCCGCGTCCAGCGCCTCACCCAGGCGCGCGAGCTCCCCGGGCAGGGTGGCGGTCACCGCGGTCTGGAGGCGCGCGAGCAGCGCCTCCGTGGTCCCGGGTGCGGCGGCGTCCAGTGCGTCCTGCAGCCGTGCCAGCGCGGTGGCGAGGTGCGCGAGGCCGGTGTCCGCCGGCGGCGTGCCCTCGAGCCGCGCCACCAGCCGCTCCAGGGCCGCGCGCGCGGCACCCGGCGGCGACGGCGTTCCCGGCGCACCGACCAGGTCCGGCCCCAGCAGCAGCGCGAGCTCCTCGACCTGCGCCAGCGCGGTGTCCTGGTCCCGGGGGACGAAGCTCGCGAGGCTGACCACCCGCGCCACCTCCGGGAGCCGCTCCAGCGCCGTGGCGGCGCGGCGGGCCTCGGCAGCGTCCGCCACCAGCACGTCCAGGGTCCAGCTGCGGCCCTCCGCCACCAGGTCCCGGTAGGTGGAGACGGCCTCGCCGCCCGGATCGCGCAGGTTCAGCGGGTTGTCGTCGAAGCGCGCGCCGCCCGCCAGCACCGCCGCCATCGCCGCCACCGCCGCCGCGCTCACCGCCACGGTGCGCGGCCGGGCGCGGCCCAGCCGGTCGAGCACCTGCGCGCCGGGCAGATGCACACCCAGGCGCCCCATGCCGCCGCGGCGCGGGCGCATGAGGGTGAGCAGCGCAGGCATCAGTGTGAGAGTAGCCACGAGGCTCACGAACATGCCCACTCCCGCGATCAGGCCGAGCTCCGAGACGCCGGCAAAGCTGGTGGGCAGGAAGGCGAGAAAGCCGGCCCCGGTGGTGAGCGCGCACAGCGCGATGGACACGCCCACGTCGCCCGCCGCGTGCTCGATGGCCGCGGCGTGGTCCAGCCCGTGCATGAGCAGCTCCCGGTAGCGCAGCCCGTAGTGCACCGCGTAGTCGACGCCGAGACCGATGTAGAGCACCGCGAAGGCCACCGAGATCATGTTCAGGTTCCCCACCGCGGCGGCGGCAAAGGCTGCCGTCCACAGCAGCCCGGCGAGCAGCGTGACCAGGGTGGCCAGCACCAGGCGCACGCTGCCGAGACCGAGCGCCAGGACCACCGCCACGCCGGCCAGCGCCAGCACCGCGGCACGGCTCGCGCCGGTGCTCACGCTGCGCAGCTCCTCGTCGCTCATGGCCAGTCCGCCGGTGATCCGCACGTGCACTCCGCGGGCGGGCTCCAGATCCAGGGCGCGGGCGGTGGCGCGCACCACTGCGATGGCATCCTCCGCGGGGAACAGCTGGTTGTAGTCCAGCACCGGCGCGGCGACGATGACCTGGCGGGCACCGTCCCCCGCGTCGCCGAGCATCACCCGCCGCCAGGACAGGCGGTGGAACCGGCCGTCCAGGACCGCGTCGATGGCGTCGGCGAAGCGGTCCGCGAAGCGCCCGACGGTGTCCCGCGGCAGATCCACGTCCGCCTGGAGTGCGTCGGCCAGGAGATCGAGCACCGCCGCGAGGCTCGGGTCGCGGTGCAGCCTGCCGAGCAGGGGCTGGGCGGCGACCAGGTCCCGGGCCAGTGCCGTGCGCTCCTCGGCATCCAGCAGCAGCAGCGCGTGGCGGCGCAGGAACGGGCGATCCCCCGGCTGCTCCACCCAGCGGAACACGTCGCCGCGCTCGGCCAGGGCCGCCGCGAGGCGCGTGGACGCGGCGGCGGCAAGATCCGGCGTGTCGGCATCCACCACCACCGCCAGGGTGTCGGAGAAGTGGGGAAACTGGCCCTTGAAGTCCAGGTAGCGCTGCCGCCAGTCCAGCGACGGCGAGATCATGTCCGCGGTGTCGGTGTTGATGCCCAGATGCGCGCGCACGGCCCACAGGGAACCGGCGCTCGCTGCCAGCGCCAGCACCAGCACGATCGGCCAGGCCCGCGCGGCGGCGCCTGCGCAGCGGACGGTCAGGGAACCCAGCATCGGCATGGCGTCCACCGGGCCTCACGGCGCCTCGCCCGTCGGCGACGCGCCTACACGCGGTAGACGTACTCCCGCCCCCCGACCCGCTCGATGTCGGGGGGATAGCTGGCGTGCTTGTCCGCATAGTAGCGGGCGCGCTGATCGCCCGCGGACAGCCGGTTGTAGGTCACGTAGAGGATACGCCGCGGCGCGTCCGTCGCGTTCGGCGCCGAGCGGTGGGGCACGTAGGAGTCGAAGAACACCGCGTCGCCCCGGGCCGTGGGACAGGCCACGTAGGCCGCATCCGGAACCGCGTCGCCGAGCGGCTTCCAGGGTTCGCCCAGGAGGCCGCGCTCGTGCCAGCCGGGGGCCAGCTCCAGGCAGCCGTTCTCCGCCGTGGCGGCGTCGATGCTGACCAGCAGGGTCACGTGCAGGTCGGCGTAGCGGTCCCAGCCCGCCTGCACGTCCTGGTGGGGCTCGAAGCCACCGCTGCCCGGGAGCTTGAAGTTGATCTTGTCCTTGAACAGCACCGCCGGTTCCCCCAGCAGGAGCGCCAGGGACCGCATCACCCGCGGACCGGTAAGCAGCCGGCGCAGGGGCTCGTGGAACGAGCAGAAGTTCTCGATGCGAGAGAGCACCGTCGCGCCAGCGGCCCGGCGGTCGGCCTCGTGGAAGACCCAGTGCCCGCCCGGTGCCTCGGGCCGGGCCACCAGCTCCTCGATCCAGCGCTCCAGGTCCGCCATCGTGTCCGCGGCGAAGAAGCCGGGCACCACCAGGTAGCCGTCGCGGGCGAAGGCCTCCACCTGCGCCGATGACAGCGCGCCCGCAGCACTCGCGGGTGGCGCGCCGACGCCGGACATCTCGTTCATGCAGCGGACTTCCCCATCTGGAGACCTCCCCCGTCGCAAGGGGGGCGGAAGGATACAGGATCAGCGCCCGCTCGCGGCCAGCACCGGCAGCGCCGCCGCGAGCGCGCGGCCGAGAGCGCGCTCGGCACGACTGACGCCCCGCGCGAGGCGCAGCAGCGCCACCGTCTCGGCGGGCCGGCGGGCGAGGCCCGCGGCGAGCGCCGCCGGGCGCGGACGGCCGAACGCATCCACCGCCTCCAGGGCCGTGCGCGGCAGCGGCTGATCGAGCACGTCCGACACCACGCGCAGCGCCACGAACGGGACGCGCGCGCCCGCCGCCTCCCGCGCCACCGCCGCGCTCTCCATGTCCACGGCAATGGCCCCGCAACGCCGCGCCAGCCGGCGCTTCTCGCACGGGCTCGCGAGCGGCCGTGGCACGCTCACCAGCAGTCCGCCGCGCACCGGCGCCAGTGCCGCCAGCGCCGCGAGCACGGCAGCGCGCAGCCGGGAATCGGCGTCGAACAGCGTGCCGTCCTCACCGCCCACGCCCTCGGGCAGCAGCAGATCGCCGGCGCGCAGATCCGGTGCCAGGGCGCCCGCCAGCCCGATCGCGGCAAGACACCCGGCGCCGTCCGCGATGAGGTCTCGCACGCCGCCGCCCGCGAGCCCGGGACCCATGCCGGTCATGACCAGGCCCACATCCGGAATGCCGCCGGCCCGCAGGGCGCGGCGCACCAGGCGTGCCTCCCGCGCCAGCGCGACCACCACGACCAGGCGCACGGCGGCCACGACCGCGGCGCGTCTCAGCCGGCTCCGCTCAGGGTGCGGAAGCGGGCCAGGGCCCAGAGGGGAAAGTAGCGGGAGTAGCCGTGGTACTTGAGGTAGAAGACCCGGGGAAAGCCCGGCGCGGTGAACTCCGGGTCGAACCACAGGCCGTCGGCGAGCTGGCGCTCGAGCAGCAGGGTCACGCCACGCCGGGTGTGTGGTGCGCCGGCCTCCCCCGCCGCCAGCAACGCGAGCACCGCCCAGGCGGTCTGGAAGCTGGTGCTGCGCTCGGCGGTGCCGGCGCAGGCGGGCTCGAAGTAGCTGTAGTTGTCCTCGCCCCAGCCGCCGTCGGCGCGCTGGTGGGCCTTCAGCCATTCCACCGCGCGGCGCACGCACGGGTGCGACGGCGGCACGCCCGCGGCCTCCATTGCCACCAGCACCGACCAGGTGCCGTAGACGTAGTTGGTGCCCCAGCGCCCGAACCAGCAGCCGCCGGGCTCCTGCTCGGCCTGCAGGAACGCGAGCCCGCGCTCGATGCTGTGGGCGTAGCGATCGCGGTCGAGCAGCGCGAGAAAGGTGACGCAGCGCCCGGTCACGTCGGCGGTGGGCGGATCCAGCAGCGCGCCGTGATCCGCGAACGGGATCTCGTTCAGGTACTCGTAGGTGTTGTCCACGTCGAAGGACGCCCAGCCGCCGTTGCTCGACTGCATCCCCACGATCCACTCCGCCGCCCGCGCCACCGCCTCCGCGTAGCGCGTGTCGCCGGAGTCCAGCATGGCCCACGCCACCACCGGGGTGTCGTCGATGTCCGGATAGTGGTCGTTGGCGAACTCGAAGGCCCAGCCGCCGCCGCGCAGATGCGGGCGGTTCCACTGCCAGTCGCCCGGCGCGTCCAGGAGCTGGCGATCCTTGAGCCAGTCCAGGGCATCGATGACCTCCGGCGCGTCGGCCCGCCCTTCCGCCTCCTGCAGCGCCAGGCACGCGAGGCCCGTGTCCCACACCGGCGACACGCACGGCTGGCAGTAGGTGTGGTGCTCCTTCTCCACCAGCAGCCGGCGCAGGGCCTCGCGGGTCTGCAGGCGTAGCGGGTGATCCGCCGGATAGCCCAGCGCCTTCAGCGCCTCGTGGGCGTTGACCATGGCCGGAAAGATGGCGCCGAGACCGTCCACGCCGTTCAGACGCTCCACGAACCAGTCCCGTGCCCGGGCGATGGCGCGCCGGCGCACGAAGCCCGGCACCAGGGGCTCCACGATGCGGCCCACGCGGTCGAGGGTGAAGAACAGCCGGTACAGCGCGGAGCGCGCGACGAAGTAGCGGTGCTCCGCCTCCGGCGGCACCACGAACAGCTCGCGGATGTCGGTGCCGGTCGGATTCTCCGCGCGCGGCTTCAGCGTGCACAGGATGAACAGCGGCACCATGACCGTGCGTGACCAGTACGAGACCTTGCGGATGTGGAACGGGAACCACTCCGGCAGCAGCATGATCTCCACCGGGATGAAGGGTACGGCCCGCCAGGGCACCTGCCCGAACAGCGCGAGGGTGATGCGCGTGAATACGTTGGCATGGGCCGCACCGCCCGCGGCGAGGATGAAATCGCGGGCGCGGCGCATGTGCGGGGCGTCTGGATCGTCGCCCGCGATCTTGAGGGCGAAGTACACCTTGACGGTGCAGCTCAGGTCCGAGACGCCCCCCGGGTACAGTGACCAGCCGCCATCGTCGCACTGCTTGTCGCGCAGGTAGACCGCGATCCTGGTCTCCAGCGCCGGGTCCGGCTCGCCCATGAAGTGGAGCATGAGCACGTACTCGGCGGGGATGGTGCAGTCGGCCTCGAACTCGTAGCACCAGTAGCCGTCGGCGGCCTGCTCGCGCTTGAGCGCATCCACCGCCGACTCGATGGCCAGATCCAGCGGCGAGCGCCGCTCGGGCCGCGGCGTGCTCACCGCGGCGCTGGCCACGGCGTCGCTCAGTGGGTCGAATACGTCCATCACTGGATTCTTCAATGGCGGTCCTCGCGCCGCGACCGGTCGCACCGATCTGCCGGCGGCTGTACGTACCATGCCGGTGGGATATCCGCAGCTACACGGAAAGCGCGTGCTCCTGACGCGGGGCCGCCGGGAGGCGGCGGGTAAATGCATCGAACAGGGTGCGCAGCATCCAGTCCCTGCGCACGCAGAGATCGGTCACCCGCATGGTGGCGGCAACGGACCGCCGGCTGATCTTCACCTGAGCGCCGGTGCGGAAGCCAGGGGTGGCGTGAATTCGGCGCAGGGTGAGCACCGCCATCCCGAGTGCCCACAGGCAGAAGCGCCGGATCCCCGCCTGCCGTGCAGGCATCGCCAGGGTGTACTCCAGGGCGTTGGACAGATGTCCCCGGGCCACCGCCACCAGCGCCGAGTAGCCTTCGACGAATGCGGGCTCTCGCGTGCCCGGGGCGAGGCGGTCGAGATCGAAGCCGGCGGCACGGAACACGTCGCGCGGCAGCCAGCAGGCCCCGCGGGCGTAGTCCTCCCACACGTCCTTCAGGATGTTGGTCATCTGCAGACCCTGGCCGAAGGACACCGCCAGCGGCAGCAGGCGCTGGCGCTGGGCGGCGATGGCCGGGTCGTGCACGCAGAACAGCTCCGTCAGCATCTCCCCCACGACCCCCGCCACGTGGTAGCAGTAGCTGTCGAGCGCGGCCATGTCGGCGAGGCCCTCCCGGGAAGCGTTCTCCTGGAAGTGCGCCATGCCCTTGGACATGATGCGCACGCAGCGGCGCATGGGCGCCTGCTGGCACTCGTCCAGACCGTGAGTGATGCGCACCACCCGCGGCGTGTTGAGCACCAGCTCGCGCTCCGCCGCGGGCAGCCGCGGCGAGAGCCGCGCATAGAGCTCGTCGGAGAAGCGCATCGGCGCCACCTCCGCCTCCAGCACTCGCACGAACAGGTCGGAGAAGCGCCGCTTGTCCGCGGGGGCGAGCTCCGGATCGTCCTCGATGGTGTCCGCGATCCGGCACAGCAGGTAGGCGTTGGCCACCGCTTCTCCCAGCCCCCCGGGGAGCTGCGGGATGGTGAGCGCGAAGGTACGCGAGACGAGCTCAAGCATGCGCGCCTGGAAGTCCAGGTCGCCCGGCTGGGATCGTTCCGTGTCGTCGCTGCTCATGGGCTTTGAGAGTGGGTGGCTCGGCGGTGGTCGCGTCCGTCGACTCCGGTCGTTTCGTGTGGCGTCGCACCAATGCGCTATCATACGCGACCGCCGCGGGGCTTGGGCTCGTGAATCCTGCCCCGTCACCCGGGCAGCCGGCCACTCCCGCACCACGTCCCCCGCGGGCGACGCGTCGGGCGCGGGGCCCGCGCTGCACACCGGGGAGATCCCGCCTGCGGGCGCGGACATCGGCGGCTGGAGTGGCAACCCCTTGATCGGCCGAGTATAGCGATTCGTAGAGGAAGCGTCATGGCATACAAGAACATCAAGCTCCCGTCCGGCGGCGACAAGATCACCGTCAAGAACGGCAAGCTGTCCGTCCCCGACAACCCGATCCTGGGCTATATCGAAGGTGACGGCATCGGTCCCGACATCACCCGCGCGTGCCTGCGCATCTGGGACGCGGCCGTGGACAAGGCCTTCAAGGGCAAGCGCAAGGTGCACTGGTGCGAGCTGTTCATGGGCGAGAAGGCCGCCGGCCTCTACGACGGCGACTACTTCCCGGCCGAGAGCCTGGACGCCATCAAGGATCTGGTGGTGGCCATCAAGGGCCCGCTGACCACGCCCGTGGGCGGCGGGTTCCGCTCGCTGAACGTGAGCCTGCGCCAGGAGCTGGACCTCTACGCCTGCGTGCGCCCCGTGAAGCACTACCCGGGCGTACCCTCGCCGCTGAAGAACCCGGAGGAGGTGGACGTGGTCATCTTCCGCGAGAACAGCGAGGACGTGTACTCGGGCATCGAGTACGCCTCCGGCACCGCCGAGAACAAGAAGCTCGCGAAGTTCCTCAAGGAGGAGATGGGCGTCAAGTTCTTCGATGACGCCGGTCTCGGCATCAAGCCCATCAGCCCCTTCGGCACCAAGCGGCTGGTGCGCAAGGCCATCCAGTACGCCATCGATCACGGTCGCAAGAACGTGACGCTGGTGCACAAGGGCAACATCATGAAGTACACGGAGGGCGCGTTCCGCGGCTGGGGTTACGAGCTGGCGAAGGAGGAGTTCGGCGACGTGACCCTCACCGAGGACGAGCTGTGGGACAAGCACGACGGCAAGCAGCCCGAGGGCAAGATCCTCATCAAGGACCGCATCGCCGACATCATCTTCCAGCTCATGCTGCTGCGCCCGGCGGAGTTCGACGTGCTGGCCACCATGAACCTGAACGGCGACTACCTCTCCGACGCCTGCGCCGCGGAGGTGGGCGGCATGGGGATCGCGCCGGGCGCCAACGTGGCCGACCACGTGGCGGTGTTCGAGGCCACCCACGGCACGGCCCCGAAGTACGCGGGCCAGGACAAGGTGAACCCGGGATCGCTGCTGTTCTCGGGCGTGATGATGCTCGAGTACGTGGGCATGGACGCCGCCGGCAAGATCATCGAGGACGCCTACGCCAAGACCATCAAGCAGAAGGTCGTCACCTACGACTTCGCCCGCCTGATGGACGGCGCCAAGGAGGTGAAGACCTCCGAGTTCGCCGACGCGGTGATCAAGAACATGTAACGGCGTCTGCCGCGGCGCACGCCCCCCCGAGGAAGGGCGTGCCGGCGGCCGCGACCGTCGGCGGCAGGGATGCCGCCGTCGAGCCTACAGGGATGTATTCACGGCGTGTCGCAGCAGGCGCCCCGAGGAAGGGCGTGTCGCCTGCCGCGACCGTCGGCGGCAGGGATGCCGCCGTCGAGCCTACAGGGATGTATTCACGGCGTGTCGCGGCAGGCGCCCCGAGGAAGGGCGTGTCGCCTGCCGCGACCGTCGGCGGCAGGGATGCCGCCGTCGAGCCTACAGGGATGTATT
>JBFHNV010000078.1:0-24101 GCA_041593595.1 Gammaproteobacteria bacterium | reverse complement strand
GCCGATGGTGGTCGCGGTGCCGCCGATGAGGGTGGCGATGCCCACCGGCATGAGTATCCCGGAGGTGGACTGCCCGGTGCGCAGCGCCACGCTCACGAGGATGGGCAGCAGCAGCACCACGATGGGCGTGTTGTTCACGAAGGCGCTCAGGCTCGCGCCCGTCACCAGGGTGAGCAGGAACGACAGCTTCGGGCGCGCCGCCCAGGAGTTCCCGAGCCAGCGCCCGAGCGGCTCCAGCGCCCCGGTGCGCACCAGGCCGTGGCCCACCACCATCAATGCGCACACCGCAACCAGGGCCTCGTGGCCGAAGCCCAGGAAGAAGTCCACCGCGCGCAGCCGCGCGCCGTCGTCCTCGTAGGGGAACAGCTCGAACAGGCCAACGATGGCCGCCAGCACCAGGATGCTGGACGTCTCCAGCGGGATGCGCTCGCGCATGAACAGCCCGAGCGCGATCACGGTGAGCACCATCACCGACAGCGCATGGAGGTTGGGAAGTGCCGCGATGGTGGACATGGTTTGACGGTACGTTCCGCCCGTGGCCGCAGGGGACACGCATTCTCGCGTGCCCCTCCCGGGGGAGCAAAGAACCCGGCTAGCGCTCGTGCGGCGATATTGCCGTGATCGGCGCCGCGAACTCCCGGTGCGCCACGGCGTCCACGGGCTTGTGCTTGCGCTCGGTCACCGCCGCACGGGTGGCGAGCGACACGCCAGGGCGCCATGCCTTCCTCGGGCGCACCGGTCGCGGCACGAAGCCGCCACCACAGTTGGGGCACACGTTGCCCAGCACGCCTTCAACGCAGGCCCGGCAGAAGGTGCACTCGAAGGAGCAGATGCGCGCCTCGCTGGACTCCGGCGGCAGCTCGCGGGCGCAGTTCTCGCAGATGGGTCGCAGCTCGAGCATCGGGATCCTCCGGGGAAGGGATTGCCAGTGACGAGGACGCCGATCAGCGCCCGCGCGCGAGCAGCGCCGGCAGGTCGCGCATGTCGTCGAAGGTGATGGCGCCGGCCGCGGCCAGCTCGCTCGGCTTGCCGGCCGCGGCGTAGCCGAACACGGTCATGCCGGCGGCGACGCCCGCCTGCACCCCGACCGGCGAGTCCTCCACCACGGCGGCGCGCGCCGGCGGCACGCCCATGCGGTCGGCAGCCAGCAGGAACACGTCCGGGTGTGGCTTGCTGCGAGGCACCTGGGTGGCCGAGAACAGGTTGCCGTCGAAGTGCTCCAGCAATCCCGTGAGGCCAAGGGTGAGCCGCATCTTCTCCGGCTCGCCGCTGGAAGCCACGCACACCGGCACCGTGATGCGGTCCAGGGCCTCGCGCACGCCCGGCACCGGCTGCAGCCGTTCGCGCAGCGCCGCCTCGGTGCGCACGCGGTACTCGTCGAGGAAGTTCGCCGGCAGCGGTCCGCCCAGGCGCTCCTCGATGAGCGCCACGCAGGCGGCGGTGGTGCGGCCCACGTAGTCGCGCAGGACCTGCTCCAGGGTCACGTCCAGGCCGAGACCGCGCAGCATTTCCGCGAGCACCGCGTTGGTGACGCGCTCGCTGTCCACCAGCACGCCGTCGCAGTCGAAGATGACCAGCTCGAAGGCCACGGGCGGGTGCGCCGGCGCGCTCATTCCCAGCGCGCGGGATCGCTGCCGAGGGGCACCGCGCCGCGGGCCCAGTACGCCGGCGTGCGGGCAAGCTGCGCCACCGGGCGCACGAAGCGGGTCGCGCCGTAGGGCGTGTCCGCCCGATCCATGAGATCCGCGACCGCTTCGAGGCCGGGCGTCTCCCCGTCGAGGCGATTCACCGTGCCGAGACGCTGCAGCCACTCGCCGGTCTGGGCCAGGGACACCCGCACGTGCCAGGAGCCGCCCTCGCGGGCCTGGCGGGCCAGCGCCGTCATCACGCCGAAGGCGGCCAGGTAGCCGGTGCCGTGATCCAGCGCCTGGCAGGGCAGCGGCCGGGGCTCGTCCACCCCCGCGGCGCGGGCACCGGCCTGGGCGATGCCGCTGGCCACCTGCACGAGGCTGTCGAAGCCGCGCCGGGGCGCCCACGGACCCGCATGGCTCCACGCACACAGGGTCAGGCACACGATCCCGGGGCGCAGCGCCGCCACCGCCTCGGGCGAGAAACCGTGGCGTGCGATGGCGCCGGGGCGGTGACCCTGCACCATCACGTGGGCATCGGCCAGCAGGCGGGCGAACTGCTCGCGTTGCGGAGCGTTCGCCAGGTCCAGGTGGCAGCTGCGCTTGCCGCGGCCGGTGTCGATGACCAGCCGCGGCACGAAGGGCAGGCGCGGCGCGTGGATACGCAGCACCTGAGCGCCGTGCTCGGCCAGGGTGCGCCCGCACACCGGGCCGGCGATGACCTTGGTCACGTCGAGCACGCGCACGCCGGACAGCGGTCGCGGGCCCGCGTCGACGGCCAGCGGGGGCCCGTCGCCCAGGCGCAGGATCTCCATCAGTGGCAGCGCCGCCACGGACTGTCCCTGGGCGCTGGCCAGCCACTCGTCGCGGCTGCGCATCATGAAGCCCGGCAGCAGCCGCTCCCCCAGGGCATCTTCCAGCACCTGTCCGTCCCAGCCGGCCACGGCGCGGGTGACCGCCGCGTGGTCCTCGCCGCAGCCAAGCACCTCCAGGTGACCGCGCAGGTGGTGCGGGAAGGTGGTGTGCAGCTGCACCCAGCGTCCGTCCCGGGTGCGGTAGTAGCCCCACAGGGCGTTGTGGTGGTCCGCCTGGTCGCTCGCCACCTGCAGGTAGCGCTCGCTCAGGAACGCGATCTCCGCGTGCCGGGTGTCGACACCCACCGGCTGGGCCTCGCCAGTGCGCAGGCGGTGGTACTCGGCGGCGGCCAGGCCTGCCGCGGCGGTGGTGGCGCCGGCCAGGTCGCGCACCCGGAACACGGAGGGCAGGACCGGGTCGCGGGCATCGACCGCGAGCATGGGCAGCGCGTCCGGCGCGCCGCCGGCGGCGCGCCACAGGGCGGCGGCCAGCTCGGCGGGCCCGTTTCCCACGGGCATGTGCACGGCGGTGTCCACCGGGCAATGCTCGCCGGGAAGGACGCCCCGCTCAAGGCGTTTGGAGGCGGGGCGCGCGTTCGATATTCTTGCGCGCCCTCCTCGTACCCTCCGGATCCCGCCCCATGTCCAGGACCGACTCCGGGCCCCGCTGGCCCCACGAGCTGTACGCGACGCTGCGCCGGCACGACGTCACCCAGTTCGGCTACGTGCCCGACGCGGGCCACAAGGTGCTCATCGACCTGTCGCTCGCGGATCCGGACGTGCACTCGGTGGCGCTCACCACCGAGGAGGAGGGCGTGGCGCTGCTGGCGGGCGCGGACCTGGGGGGCAAGCGCGGGGTGCTGCTGATGCAGTCCAGCGGTACCGGCAACTGCGTCAATTTCTTCTCGCTCATCTCCGGCGGACGCTTTCCCTTCGTGACCTTCATCACCATGCGCGGCGAGTTCGGCGAGGGCAATCCGTGGCAGATGGGCATGGGGCGCGCGGTGGAGCCGGTGCTCGAGGCCATGGGCTTTCGGGTGCTGCGTGCGGAGCGCGAAGACGAGGTGGCGGCCACCGCCGAGGCTGCGCTCACCATGGCGTACAAGGGCGGCGAGGCGGTGGCCGTGCTGCTCACCCAGAAACTCATCGGCGCGAAGGTGTTCTGACATGGGCCTGCCCCGCTACGAGCTCGACCGCCGCGAGGCGGTGCCTTCCATCGTGGGTCGACACGAGGATTTTCTCATCGTCACGGGCCTGGCCGGCACCTCCAAGGAGTTCGGCCACCTCACGCAGGACGGGGATCACCTGTTCAGCATGGCCGGCGCCATGGGCGCCGCGTGCATGATCGGGCTGGGGCTCGCACTGGCGCGACCGGACCGCAAGGTGCTTGTCGCCACCGGCGACGGCGAGTTGCTCATGAACGTGGGGGCGCTCGCCACCATCGCCGTGCACAACCCCCCGAACCTGTCCATCCTGTGCGTAGACAACGGCCACTACGGCGAGACCGGCTACCAGAAGAGCCACACCAGCCTCGGCGTCGATCTGGAGACGATGGCGCAGGGTGCCGGCATCAAGGCCACCCGCACGGTGGAGAGTGCCGACCAGATCGCCGAGGGCGCGAAGGTGCTGCGCGAGTCCAACGCCACCAGCTTCGTGGTGCTGCGGGTCAAGCCCACCGACCCGCCCGCTTTCAAGCGCGACATGAACGCGGCCGCCTGCCGCGTGCGCTTCCGCCGCGCCCTGCTCGGCAAGTAATCGAGGAGGTCGGACCATCTTGATTGAGCGCTGATCAAGCCGTTCCGACCCTCCTGATATCGAATCGTCCATTGCGTCGCGACACACCGGATCCATGATCCGGCTGCACCAGTTCCCGCGCTTCTTCGGGCTGCCCAACGCGAGCCTGTTCTGCATGAAGGTGGAGACCTGGCTGCGCATGGCCGGGCTAGAGTACGAGAACGTGTGGGTCGGCAACCCGGCGATGCTGCCCAAGGGCAAGGCCCCTGTCATCGAGCACGAGGGGCGCACGATCCCGGACTCCACCTTCATCCTCCGCTACCTGCACGAGCGCTTCTCTCCGGACCTTGATCGCCACCTGGACGCTCACGAGCGCGCCGCCGCCCACGCCTTCGCGCGGATGCTGGAGGAGCGCAGCTACTGGGTCCTGGTGTACAGCCGCTGGCTGGACGAGCGGGGCTGGCCACACGTGAAGCGCCACTTCTTCGGCGACATTCCGCCGGTGATCCGCGACGCGGTGGCAGCCGTCATGCGCCGCCGGGTGCGGGGACAGCTGCGCGGACACGGCATCGGCCTGCACGGGGGGGACGAGATCTACGCGCTGGGCACGGCCGACGTGGACGCGGTGGCCGCCTGGCTGGGTGACCGTGAGTTCTTCATGGGTGATCGGCCGTCCGGTGTCGACGCCACCGTCTACGCGTTCGCCGCCAACGCCGTCCACACCCTGGAAAACCCCCTGGCCGAGGCCGCGCGGCGCCACGCGAACCTGACGGCTTACTGCGAGCGCATGCGAACCCGCTGGTTCCCGGAGCTGCCGTCCCCCTGAAGCTGCGGGTCCGAGAATCAAGAGGGACGCAGTCGCTTGATTTCCCGCCCGTCCCCTGTCCCGCGCGCCGGCAGAAAACAAGCGACTGCGTCCCTCTTGAATTTGCTTGTGCCGGGGGCGGGGGCGGCGCATGATCGCGCGCGGCGGCGTCCTGCCGCTGTCCTGTCCCGAGGTTTCTCGCCTCATGAACATGCCCGTCCTCACTCCCGCCCCGGCGGGTGGGAGTCCCGTTCCCGTCGGCCCGGCACCGGCCCGCCGCCGCCTCGCCCGCGCCATGGACCTGGTGGAAGGCGTCGTGTACTGGGGAATTCTCGCCGTCGGCGTGGGCTTCCCGTTTCTCGGCGCCGCCTACGCCTTCATCCGGTCGTGATTCCGGGTCGGGGGGCGTGACTGCTCCCCGCCTGCTCGACACCCGCCTGCCCCCCGGGGCGCGCCCGCGCGGCGCGGCCGCGTGGTGATGCTGTCGTTCGCGGGCGCCGCCCGCTACCAGTAGCTCAGGGCGCGGGCATAGATCCCCTCGACGTCTTCGCGGCCGCACGCCCGCGGCGCGTTGCCGATGGCACGGCCCTGGCGAATGGCAGAGTCCGCGAGGGCGCCGGCGTCGGCCCGGGTGAGGCCTACCCCGCCGAGCCCGTTGGGGATACCGGTGCCTCGCATGAGCGCGATGATGCGCTGCGCGGTGATCTCACCGGCGTCCTCCGGCGCCGCGTCGGCCACCGGGGCGCCCAGCGCGGCCGCTGCCTCCAGGTGGCGCTCCGGCGCGGCCTCGGCGGTCCAGCGGAACACCGACGGCGAGTTCACGATGACGCTGATGCCGTGGGGAATGAACGGACCCGAGTCCGGTGCCGGGTAGTCGGGCGCGCGGTACTCGCGCACCAGGTGCGACACACCGTAGGACAGGGCGTGGGGCAGGTGGGTGCCCGAGTTGCCGAAGGCCATGCCGGCCAGCGTCGCCGCCCACATGAGGCTGTCCCGGGCCTCCCGGTCCCCGGCGTCGGCGACGCCCCGCTCCAGGTACCGCCCCACGAGCTGCAATGCCTCGCGCGCCCCCAGGTCGCTCCAGGGGTTGGCGCCCTGGATCTGCACCCGCGCGGTGGGGGACGCGACCTTGGGCCAGCGTGAGTAGGCCCGCGACGTGTAGCACTCGATGGCGTGGCTCAGGCAGTCGAAGCCGCTGGCGGCGACGACGGTGGACGGCAGCGAGTCCGTGGTCTGCGGGTCGACGATGGCCTCCTGCGGCATGATGTGCGGGCTCGCGATGACGAACTTGGTGTTCAGATCCTCGAGGCGGATCACCGACAGCCCGGTCATCTCCGAGCCGGTGCCGCTGGTGGTGGGACAGGCCACGTGGGGCAGCACCGGGCCGGGCACCGCCACGCCGTCGCCCGCCGGCTTGCCGAAGTAGGTGGTGAAGGTGGCCGGGTAGCGCAGATACACCAGCGCCGCCTTCGCGGTGTCCATCACCGAGCCGCCGCCCACCGACACCACGCCGTCGAACGGCGCGCTCTTCAGGAAGGCCACCGCGTCCATCACCGAGCGGTCGGTGGGCTCGATGCGCACCTCTGTGTACTCGGCCAGCTCCAGGCCCGCGTCCGCGAGGGACTTCCGTGCCCGCTCCAGGTGGTCGGACCGGGCAAGCCCCCGGTCGGTGAGCAGCGCGACGCGCGTCATGCCCCAGCTGCGCGCCCGCTCGCCCACCTCGGCCAGCGTGCCCCGCCCGAAGGTGAGCCGCGGCATGGACACGGTGAAGGCGTCGGCGCCGCCCTCGGTCTGCTCGAAGTAGTGATGACAGCAGCCCATGTCGGTCTCCTCCCGGTGCCTCCCGGGACACCTCAATCGAAACCGCGGCGCAGCTCGTTGGGCAGCGCGAAGGCGCCGCGATGGATGCCGCGATGGTAGTAGCGGGTGTGGTGCTCGACCGCCCCGGCGCGCCGCTCGATGACGGCCAGCGGGTCCACGCAGCGGCTGCAGTGGGTCCAGGTCCACATGCCGCAGCCGTACAGCGGCGCGTACCCGAAGTACGGATGCACCCTGGGAAACACCCCGCGCAGCGCCCCTTGCACTTCGCGCCACAGATCGCCCATGACGTTGGGAGACTCGCTCTGCAGCGCGAACACCCCGGCGGGCTCGAGCACCCGGGCGCACTGCTGGTAGAAGGCCGCACCGAACAGGCTGCGGGACGGGCCGACGGGGTCGGAGCCGTCCAGGATGATCACGTCGAAGGCGCCGTCCGGAGCGTCCGCCAGGTACCGCACGCCGTCCTCGAAGCGCAGCTCCAGGCGCGCATCGCCGAAGGCGCTGGCGATCCCGGGCAGGTACTCCTGCGACACCCGCACCACCCGCTCGTCGATCTCCACCATGACCAGCTCGCGAACCTCGGCGTGGCGCAGCACCTGTCGCGCGGTGCCGCCGTCGCCACCCCCGACGATCAGTACCCGGGCGATCTCCGGGGCCGTCACGAGCGCCGGGTGCGCCAGCATCTCGTGGTAGTAGTGCTCGTCACGCTCGCTGGTCTGGAAGATGCCGTCCAGCATCAGCACCCGGCCGTAGGGCTCGGTGTCGGCCACCTGGATCCGCTGGAAGGGGCTGGTCTCGTCGTGCAGCCAGGCGCGCACCTTGAGCCCGTGGCGGACCAGGCCGGCCCAGTTCTCCTCGATCCACTCGTCGCACACGGATGGCGGCGCGCTCACCCGGCAGCAGCCCGCTCAGCCGGCGGCGGCCGGGCAGCCGGGGAGCAGGGACTCGCGGTCCGCCGCGGGCGCCTCCCCGTCAAGGTCGTGAGCCGCGATCCTGATGTCGCCGGCGGCCGCGCCGATGCCACGCTCGATGAGCATCCACTCGGTGCTGGACGCGCCGAGCTCGCAGCTCAGCAGGTCGCGGGCGCGCTCGGGCAGGCATTCGCCACAGGTGTACACGTCCACCGCCACGTAGCCTTCCTCGGGCCAGGTGTGCACGGACAGGTGTGACTCGGCCACGACCACCACGCCCGTCACGCCCTGGGGAGAGAAGCGGTGGAACACGCTCTTCACGATGGTGGCGCGCGCCGCGCGTGCCGCGCGCTCCATCAGCGCCTGCAGTGCCTCGCGATCGTCCAGGACGGAGGCAGTGCAGCCCCGGAACTCGATGAGCAGATGCCGGCCTCGGGTTTCCACGGCAACCTCCTGATCAGCTTGGCGGGCGCGCCAAGGGGCGGCCCGAGAAACCGCCAGTGACCGGCGAAACCTCTGGATACGAGCACGTCCGGCCGTGAACGGGGGTGGCGGAAGTTACACCAATCGTGGAGGTGAATCGAATGTGACGGCGTGACCCGGGTCACGCGGCGGCTGCACCGGCCCCGGCTCGCGGCGATACGGCAGTGGCGCGGGTGCCGCGCGCCGCCAGGGCATCGCCGGCACCGGCGCCTCGGCGACTTGGTAGACTGATGTGGGGGTGCAGCCCGGGACGGCGTCATGCACGGAGCAGGCCTGCGAATCGATTCGGTGGAGGTTCCGCGGGTGGCGGGTCTGCTCGGCCTGTGCTCTTGCCCCGGCGCGGCGCGCGGGGCGGTGCCGCGCCACGCTCCGTCGAGCGCGCTGGAGGCCGACGTGGCGACCATCCGCGACTTCGGCGCCAGCGGCGTGGTGAGCCTGGTGGAGGAGCGAGAGCTCGTGATGCTGGGCCTGGAGACGCTGCCGCTGGCGCTGCGACGGGCGGGCCTGTGGTGGAAGCACATGCCGATCAGCGACATGGGCGTGCCGGACGCCCTGTTCGAGGCCCGCTGGACCAACGAGAGCGGGGAGCTGCACCAGACCCTGGCCCACGGCGGACACGTGGTGCTGCATTGCTGGGCGGGGCTCGGGCGCACGGGCACCATCGCCGCGCGCCTGCTGGTGGAGCATGGCATGGAGCCCGCGGCCGCCATCCTGCGCGTGCGCGACGCGCGCCCGGGCGCGATCCAGACCCGGCGCCAGGAGAAGTACGTTCTCAGGCTGCGTCCGTGAGGCGAGCCTGCCTGACCGCGCGCTTGCGCGCGATCCGGCTCGCGCGATCCGCTCACGCCGTGGCGGCTCGCGACGCCCCCTCGCCCTACCCAGTCCCCCTCCCGGATGAGAGGGTGAGCATTCCGCGGGCATGCGCGCCATCGCGCTCCCGCGCCCCGCTCGCAGGGCACGACCGTCCTCTCCCACTCCCCGCTCGCGGTGAGGGAGCCGCGGTGCGGGGCATGAACGTTCAGCGCTTGCGACGCGCGATGCGCCGCTGAAGCTGCTGAAGGCGGACGGCATAGCCGGAGGCGAGCATGCGGTAGAAGCGCTGCGCGCAGGTGGGCGACAGGCGCGTGGCCTCGCCCGCACTGATGCGCAGCACCGTGGTGACCTCGGCGGCGCGCACCTCGGCGCCGAGCTCGCCGGTCTCCACCAGACCGAAGTCGCCGAAGGTGGTGCCGGGCCCCAGGCGCGCCACGCGGGTGTCGCCGGCGTACACACCTACCTTGCCCTTCACCACCACCAGCGCGGTCGTGTCGCCCTGCCCCTCCACCACGATCGCCGCTTTCTCCGCGTACTCCTCCCACACCGCCACCGCCAGCAGCTCGGAGAGGTCGGAGGTCTGGAATGAGTTGAAGGCGCTCAGCTCGCGCAACGCCCGTACGGCGTCCGGGCCGGTGCGCTTGCGCACGGTGAACTCGAGATCCGCCTGGATGATCTGGAGGTCGCCTGCCAGCTCCATGGCGGTGCGGTAGCGCCCCGCCGGGTGCTTCTTGAGCGTGCGGTCGATGACGTTCGCGAGCGGCTCGGGCACGTCCGCGTTGAGCTCGCGGATGGGCCGGTGAGGCTCCTTCAGCACCTTGCGCGCGATCTCGCCCACGTGCTTGCCCGCGAAAGGCGAGATCCCCGTCAGCAGCTCGTAGGTGACCACGCCCAGCGAGTAGATGTCCGACTGGTTCGTGACCTCGCCCGCCAGGAGCTGCTCCGGAGACATGTACCGCGGCGAGCCCAGGCGGCCGATGACCTGGGTCTGGTCCACGTCGTCGCGGTCGATGAGGGCCACGCCGAAGTCGCCGATCTTCACCTGCCGGTCCAGGTCCAGCATGATGTTGGTGGGCTTGATGTCCCGGTGCACCACGCCCTTGGTGTGGGCGTAGTCGAAAGCCATGGCGCACTGCTGCATGATCTGGAGCACGTCCGCCACCGGCAGCAGTCGCTCCTTCACCGCGAAGTCCGCGAGCGTTTGCGCGCCCGGCACGTATTCCATGACGATGTAGCGCCGACCCTCGTCCACGCCCGCGTCGATGGTGGCGATGATGTTCGGGTGGTGCAGGACGCTGGCCGCCTTCACCTCGTTGAAGAAGAGCTTGCGTCGGCGTCGCGCGCCGCGCTCGCTGTCACCCTCCACCTTCTCGGCCACCTTCACGGCCACGTCGTTGCCGCTCAGTGTGTCCCGTGCCCGGTAGACGCGGCCCATGCTGCCGGAGCCGATCTCTTCCAGCAGCTCGTACTTGCCAATGCTCTCCATCTCGGGCTGCGCGCTCATCGGATCATTATGCACCGGGAGCAGGGCCCGCATCCCCTGGACATCTCGTCACCCGCCACCCCCGGCGGCTCGCCCGCGCCCGTGGCATCATGGGCCGCCTGGATCCCGCGCGTGGAGCGCCCGCATGACCGACGTGCTGGTGGAATACGGCCTGTTCCTGGCCCAGGCCGTGACCGTGGTGGTGGCCGTGGCGGCAATCGCCGTCATCATCGTCGGCGCGGCCCGCAAGGGGCAGCCAGACGAGGGCATCCAGGTCAAGCGACTGAACGAGCGCTTCGATGACCTGACCCGTCCGCTCAAGGCTGCCGCGCTGCCCGGCAAGGCCTTCAAGGCGGCGCTGAAGGCCGAGAAGAAGGCCCGCAAGGCCCTGCGCAAGGCGGCCGAGGCGGTGCCCCGTCCACGCATCTACGTGCTCGACTTCAAGGGCGACATCCGCGCCAGCGCCGGGCGCAACCTGCGCGAGGAGGTGAGCGCCGTGCTCGGGCTGGCGCAGGACGGCGAGCAGGTGCTGGTGCGCCTGGAGAACGCCGGCGGGATGGTGCACGAGCACGGTCTGGCCGCCTCCCAGCTCGCGCGGCTGAAGGCCCACGGCCTGAAGCTCACCATCGCGGTGGACAAGGTGGCCGCCAGCGGCGGCTACATGATGGCCTGCATCGCGGACCGGATCGTGGCCGCGCCATTCGCGGTGCTCGGCTCGATAGGCGTGCTGGCCCAGATCCCCAACGTGAACCGGCTGCTGCGCGAGCGCGGCGTGGACGTGGAGATGTTCAAGGGCGGGAAGTTCAAGCGCACGGTGACGGTCCTGGGCGAGAACACCGACGCGGACCGTGAGAAGTTCCAGGCGGAGATCGACGAGATCCACCGCCTGTTCAAGCAGTTCGTCGCCGAGCACCGGCCGCAGCTGGACCTGGAGAAGGTGGGTACCGGCGAGCACTGGTTCGGCCGTGATGCGCATGTGCTCGGGCTGTGCGACGAGATCGGCACCAGCGACGACTGGCTGATGGCGAGGCGCGAGGACAACGACCTCCTGCACGTGCGCTACCGCCGCAAGGAACCCATCGGCAAGCGCCTCAGCCATGCCGTGGAGGACGCCCCCGCCCGCGCCGTCGACCGGCTGCTGCAGCGCATGTGGGAGGGGCGGATCGGGGGCTGAGTTGCCCTGGCGGGATTCCTGCGCCTGATAGGTTCGACCACAGAGGCACAGGGGGCACAGACAATGCTCTTGGGGGTCGGCCGCTTCGGGCGCCGACCGGCCATCGCGCTTGGCCAACGCCTCTCCGTCGCGACACTCCGACCCCTCTACTCCGTGCCCTCTGTGCCTCTGTGGTTCGTCCTCCCAGGCCCGAGGCGCCCGGTGTATCCTTGAACGACTCACGAAAGCCCGAGGCAGCCGCCACAAGCCATGACCATCGCCGCCAGCATCCGCGCCAAGCTCGAATCCGGCCTCGCCCCCGGCCACCTGGAGGTGATCAACGAGAGCGGCAACCACAACGTGCCGCCCGGCTCGGAGAGCCACTTCAAGGTGGTGGTGGTGTCGGACGCCTTCGAGGGCAAGCCCACCCTGCATCGCCATCGCATGGTCTACGGTCTGCTGGCCGAGGAGCTCGCGGGGCCCGTGCACGCGCTCGCCCTGCACACGTACAGCCCCGGGCAGTGGAGCGCGGCGGGCGCCGCGCCGGATTCGCCGGCGTGCCGCGGCGGCATGAAGACGCAAGCCGGGGCGAGCGCGAAGGTCAGCGGTCAGGCCGCCCGGGCGGACGAGGCCAGCGAGGCGTGACCCGCCGCGGCGCGGCGGCCCTGGCCCTGGCGCTGCTGGTGCCGGGCGGGGCGGGCGCACAGGACACGGCGCCGCGGGGGCTGCCCGGGGACATCGCGCTCGGGCCGCGGCTGCTGGAGTACCCGATCGAATGCCTGGATCCCCGCGGCTGCCGCATCGAGTGCTTCCAGAACGGGACCAAGATCGCGACCCGTCCGACCATCGGCGTCCAGGACGAGGTGAAGCTCGTAGCCGCGGCCAAGGCGGACGCCGAGGTCATCCCCCGCTGGATCGAGATCCGCCCCTTCAGCGGCACCGACGTCCAGACCCTGCTGCTCTCCCCCGACACCGTCTGTGACCTGAAGTCACTGGTCATCTCCCCGAAACCGCGTCCGTGACCGCGCCGCCCGCGCCGGCGAGCGCCGCCGAGCGCCGCGCGCGCAACGCCCGCGGCATGGCGGTGATGTTCGGCGCCACCCTGGTCATGGTGTTGATGCACGCCGCCGTGCGCCACGTGGGCCAGCAGCTGCCGGTGGTGGAGGTGATGTTCTTCCGCAACTTCTTCGGCCTGCTGGTGGTGGTGCCGCTGGTGCTGCGCGAGGGCCTCCCGATCCTGCGCACGAAGCGCCCGGGCCTGCACCTGCTGCGCTCGTTCATCGGCATCATGGCCATGTGGATGTGGTTCTATGCGCTCACCGTGGTGCCCGTTGCCGAGGCCACGGCCCTGTCCTTCACCAGCGTCATATTCGGCTCCATCGCAGCCGCGGTGCTGCTGAAGGAGCGCATGCGTGCGCGGCGCTGGAGCGCGGTCATCGTGGGCTTCCTGGGCGCGATGGTGATCCTCCGGCCCGGCTTCCAGGAGGTGAGCGTCGGTATGCTCGCGGTGCTCGCGTCCAGCGTCTTCTGGGCGCTCGCGCTCATCCTCGTGAAGCACCTGTCGCGCTTCGACAGCGTGGTGTGCATCGTCGCCATCAACCAGTTCCTGCTCACGCTCATCTCCGCGGTTCCCGCGGCGCTTGCCTGGCAGGCCCCGACCCCGGGCCAGCTCGCGTGGCTGCTGCTGGTGGGCACCTGTGCCACCTTCGGCCACATCCTCATGACCACCGCCTTCAAGTGGGGCGACGCCTCGGCGGTGTTCCCGGTGGACTTCGCGCGGCTGATCTGGGCGGCGGTGCTGGGGTGGCTCATCTTCGCGGAGGTGCCGGACGAATGGACGTGGCTCGGCGGCGCGATCATCTTCGGGAGCACCGCGTACATCACGTACCGCGAGGCCGCCGTCCGGCGGCAGGAGGCCGCGGCGGAAAGGCTCGCGAGAAAAGGGCCGCTGTAGGGGCCAGAGATCCGGAGCGGGCGCGCAATCGGTCACGAGGACGATGCAGGATGGGCGCTATGGGCCGCGAGTCTGCATGCCACGGGCGACCCGGCGCGAGCCGGTGATTCCCGAGTCATGTCCCCCGTGCGATCTACCCCGATTCCGGTCAGCGCGTTGCTGCGGCAGTACCTGGGCAGCGGGGCCTACACGGACTGTTACTCGACGGAGATCGCTGCTGCGGTGTCCCTCGAGCAGTACGTGACAGCCTTCTACACCACGCCGGTGTTCAAGCTGGAGCGGCAGATCCTGAAATGGTCCGTGTCGAGACCGTCCACGGATGACCAGGCCCGCGCGCTCGCCAGGGGGACGATCGACACCTTCGCCGCGTGGCACGTGGAATCGAGGCGTGACGACCAGCTGTTGCTCCGGGACTACCAGGGCCGTACCCGGTCATGGCTGATGGTCGCGCCCCGGGCCACGGACGGCAGCGAGCGTACGCGGCTGTACTTCGGATCGGCCGTGGTCCCGGTGCGGAATCCGAAAGCGGGCACAGCGGAGCTCGGATCGGTCGTCAACGCTCTGCTCGGGTTTCACAGGATCTACTCGGTGGTGCTCCTGTACGCGGCCCGTTCACGGCTGCGGGCACGACGGAGCTGAGCCGGCGGCGGAGCCGGGATTGCGCGATCGGCTGTCGGTTCCTGCGTGATCCCGCGGCTTGTCGCGGTAGGCGCGCCGTACTACCGTCCCATATCACGATGACCCTCCGCGACACGGTCCGCCAGATCGTCGACGGCACCGACACCTTCGCCGGCCGCGCCTTCGACTGGTCGCTGCTCGCCCTCATCCTCTGGTCCATCGCCACCTTCACGGTCGAGACCATCCCGGATCTGGAGAACGCCACGGTCCGCTTCCTGTGGTACTCGGAGGTCGTGATCACGGCGCTGTTCACCGTCGAGTACGCCGTCCGCATCTGGATCGCCGAGCGGACCTGGCGCTACGTCTTCAGCTTCAACGGGCTCATCGACCTGGTGGCCGTGGCGCCCTTCTACATCACCCTGATGATGGGTCTGGGCGCCATGGATCTCCGGGCGGCGCGGGCGTTCCGGCTGTTCCGGGTGCTGCAGCTTCTCAAGATCAGGCGCTACGACCGGGCGGTGGCGCGGTTTCGCCGGGCCTGGGTCATCGCCCGCGAGGAGATGGTGCTGTACCTGCTGCTCACCGTCATCATGCTGTTCCTGTCCGCCACCGGGATCTACTACTTCGAGAACGCCGCGCAGCCCGAGGTGTTCAAGTCCATCCCCCACAGCCTGTGGTGGGCGCTGGCCACGCTCACCACCGTGGGCTACGGTGACGTCTACCCGATCACGGTGGGCGGGCGTATCTTCACCTTCTTCGTGCTGATGGTGGGGCTCGGCATCGTGGCCGGGCCGGCGGGCCTCATCGCGAGCGCGCTGGCCCAGGCGCGGCGGGAGGAGGCGGATCGCGGTTGACGGCGGCGGTGGGCGGCCCGGACCGTGGCCGGAATCCGGGGAGTCGGTGTGATGGAGCTTTCCGGCGAGTCACTCAGGTTCTGGCAGCGATACCTCGCGGGCACGGCCGACCCGGACCGGGCGGCGCAGTGCTTCCACGAGGTGTTCCGCATCGGCGACTGCGAGACCAGCGCCGAGCGCGGTTCACGGCTGGTGCTCGACGGCAGCAAGACGGCCACCAGCTCGCTGCTGTGGGAGTACGAGGCGGCGCGACGGTCGCCGCCTCGCGTGGGCGCGCTCAGCATCCTGGAGAACGGCCGCAGCGAGCCGGTATGCGTGGTGGAGAGCACCGAGGTGCTGGTGCAGGCCCTGTCGGACGTGGACGCCCGCTTCGCGTGGGACTACGGGGAGTGGGACCGCACCCTGGACACGTGGCGGGCCCGGTGCTTCGAGTACTACGCGGGGCGCTGCCGGGCGCTCGGCCGGGCGCCGGCATACGACATGCCGCTGGTGTGCGAGCGGTTCCGCGTGGTGTTCCCCGGAGGAGCCGCGCCGGGTGGCTGAAGCCGGGATCGAGTGCCGCCAGGCGGCGCTCGAGGACATCTCGGTCCTGGTGGATCTCATGGCGGAGTTCTACGCCGAGTCGGGCTACGGGCTGGAGCGCCTGGCGGGCGTAGCGGCCTTCGCGGCGCTGCTGCGGGATCCGGCGCGGGGATGCGCGTGGCTGATGTGCTGCGAGGGCGCGCCGGCAGGATACCTGGTGCTCTCGGTGCGCCATGCCATGGAGCACGCGGGGCTCGAGGGCTACGTGGACGACCTGTTCGTGCGACCGGGATTCCGGCGCCGCGGCGTGGCGCGGACCGGGCTCGACGCGCTGCTGGCCGAGTGCGCACGGCGCGGCGTCGTCGCGCTGGCGGTGGAGGTGGGGCCGGGGAACGCGGCCGCGAAAGCGCTGTACCGGGAGATCGGGCTGGCGCCCCGGGAGGACGAGCGGGAGACGCTGGTGATGCGGGTTTCGGGGACCTGAGCGGCGATTGCGTTGCCAGGCTGCACGCTGCCGCGCCATCTCGTAGGGTTGCACGATGGTCCGCCCCGGGTCAGATGCGGGCCGCCTGGCCGATGCGGGGGAATGCGCCTTTTGCGGTAACGACGACAATCCAAGGGAATCCCGATGAACGGTGCCGAGAGCCTGGTACAGACGCTGGTGGATGGCGGGATGAAGGTGTGCTTCGCCAATCCGGGAACGTCGGAGATGCACTTCGTCGCGGCGCTGGACCGGGTGCCGGGGATGCGCTGCATCCTGGGTCTGTTCGAGGGCGTGGTGACCGGCGCGGCGGACGGCTACGCGCGCATGGCGGACCGGCCGGCGGCGACGCTGCTGCACCTGGGGCCCGGGCTCGCCAACGGCGCGGCGAACCTGCACAACGCGCGCAAGGCGGGCATGCCCATGGTGAATGTGGTGGGCGAGCACGCCACCTACCACGTGGCGCACGATGCGCCGCTCACCGCCGACATCGAGGGCATCGCGCGCCCGGTGTCAGACTGGGTGCGCACGTCGCGGGATTCGAGGACCGTGGCACGAGACGCCGCCGAGGCGCTGGCCGCCGCGAACACGCCCCCGGGTCGGATCGCCACCCTCGTCCTGCCCGCCAACACCGCGTGGGAGGACGCCGACGGGCCGGCGACGGTGCCCGCGCCGCCGGAGCGGGCGAAGGTGGAGGCCGCGGCGGTCGCCGACGCCGTGAAGGTGCTCCGTTCCCGCGAGCCCACGGTGCTGCTGCTCACCGGCGTCGCGCTGCGTCCGCCGACGCTCGAGATCGCCGGGCGTATCGGTAATGCCACGGGCGCACGGATCATGGCCCAGGGCGCCAACGCGCGCATCGAGCGCGGCGCGGGTCGCGTGGCGGTTAACCGCATCCCCTTCGTGGTGGACCAGGCGCTCCAGGTGCTGAAGGGCACGCGCCACGTGATCCTGGTGGGCGCGAAGCCGCCGGTGGCCTTCTTCGCCTACCCGGGGAAGCCGAGCCTGCTCACGCCCGAAGGCTGCCAGGTCCACCGGCTGGCGGACAACGGCGACGACCTGCACCACGCCCTGGCGTGGCTCGCGGACGAGGTGGGCGCGGCGGACACCGCGCCCACCCTGCAGCAGCTCGATCGGCCCACCATCCCGGGCGGCGCCCTCGGCAAGGAGTCCATCAGCGCGGTGCTGGGTGCGCTCATCCCGGAGCACGCCATCGTCGCCGACGAGTCGGTGACCACGGGCCGCGACTTCTTCCGCCTCACCGCGGGCGCCCCGCCCCATAGCTGGATGAACAACACCGGCGGCTCCATCGGCCTCGGCCTGCCGCTGGCCACCGGTGCGGCGGTGGCCTGCCCGGACCGCAAGGTCATCTGCCTGGAGGGCGACGGCAGCGCCATGTACACCCTGCAGGCCCTGTGGACCCAGGCTCGCGAGGGCCTGGACGTGACCACGGTGGTGTTCGCCAACCGCACCTACGAGATTCTGCTCGGCGAGCTGCGCAACGTGGGCGCCGGCAACGCGGGGCGCACCGCGCTGGACATGCTGGAGATCAGCCGCCCGGATCTGGACTTCGTGAGCATGGCGGCAGGCATGGGTGTGCCGGGGGCAAAGGCGGACTCGGTGCAGGGCTTCGCGAAGGCGCTCGCCGCGGGCCTCGCGAGCGACGGACCGTACCTGGTGGAGGTGGTGATCTGACGCGCCCGGCGCGCCGGCGTCGCGCCGCGTGGGGCCGCGGCGTGGCGGGTCTCGTCGCGGCCGTGGTGCTGTGGCCGGCTGTCACCGGCGCGCAGTCCCGCGACCCTACCCCCGAGAGCGGCATCGGCGTGTGGTACGCACCGGGCGCGCCGGCGCTCGAGGAGCTGTGGCGTCCCGGCGACGCGGGCGAGCGGCTGCTGATCCGCGGCCGCGTGCTGGACACGGCGGGGGCACCGCTCGCTGGCGCACTCGTGGAGATGTGGCACGCGGACGCCGGCGGCCAGGTGCACCCGGATCGCTTCCGCACCGGGCTCGCCACCGGCGCCGACGGGCGCTTCCGGGTGAGCACGGTGCTGCCGGGCTACATCTGGGGACCGCGTCACATCCACGTGGTGGTCACCCACCCGGCGCATCCGCAGCTCGTCACCCGCCTGTTCTTCAAGCGCGATCCGGTGGTGCAGGAAACCGACCGGCCGGATCTCGCCATCATCCTCGAGGATGGCGTGCACCAGGGCGAGCCGGCGCTGTTCGCGGACGTGGAGCTGGTGCTGCGGCGGAAGTGACGCCGGGAGCTGCGCGCCGCGCCCCAGCCCGCTCGCGGGGGGTCAGACGTTCAGCGGCAGAGGCACCGTCTCCCCGGTGCGGATGGAGCGGGTGACGGCGTCGGTCCACTCCATGTAGCGCACGCCGGTGGCCAGATCCGTGTGGCTGATCGATTCCTTGCCGCGGATGGCGTTGACGAACTCCTCCTCCACGCGCCAGCCGCCCACCTTGCGCGCGGGCACCTTGATCTCGGACATGGACCGGGCGCGGGCCTTGCCCCCGGACAGCCCGAGGCCGGAGCCGCCCACGTCGCCGGGGCCGACGCGCAGGGTCCCCTCGGTGCCGTAGATGAGCACCTCCGCGGGATCCGCGTGACCGATGACGCTGGACACGCACATGCGCAGCTGTCCGCCCTGCTCGAGCCGCCCGGTCACGTCCACGTGGTCGGGAATGGTCATGGGCACGCGCCGCCCCTGGCCGTCACGCCGGTGGCGCACCACGGTCTGCGCCACCGCGTGCACGGTGGCGGCGGGGCCGACCCAGCGCATCAGCGCCTCGTACCAGATCCCCATGGTCATGATGTTGTTGCCCGAGAACTCCCGGTCCTGGCGCCAGTGCACCGGCGAGTCCCACTGGGGGAAGCCGGAGCCCGCGTTGATGCGCGCGTCCACCTGGATGATGTCGCCCACGTAGCCCTCGCCAATGAGGTCGACGATGTGGCGGTCCAGCGCGAGGGTATGCGGCGCGGGCACGATCTGCGCCACCTGTGCCGGGTGCGCCCGGGCCACCTCCAGCATGGCCTGGGCTTCGACGGAATCGAGCGCCATGCGCGCCTCGCACAGCACGTGCTTGCTCGCCTCCAGTGCGGCGATGGTCACCGGCGCGTGCATGTAGGGCCAGGTGCCGATGCACACCGCGTCCAGCTCCGGATCCTCGACGATCGCCATCCAGTGATCCGCCACCCGCTGGATACCGAACTCCTTGGCGACCTTCTGCCCGGAGGCGCGGGTGCGGTTGGCCACCGCCACCACCTCCACGCCCTTCTGGGCATTGAGCTTCGGGATGTGGTGCTTGCGGGTGTTGCCGCCGGCGCCCACCACGCCGACGCGGATGATCTCGTTGCTCACGGTGCACTCCTTCCGGGTGTTCTTGCTTCTGTGCGACGCCGAGTCGCCAGCAAACGGTTCATGGCGCCGGACGGCGCATGATAGCTTTGTGCGACGCCCGGCGGGGACCCGCCGGGTGCGGGGGGCGGCTTTCCCGCGGGAGATGGACATGTACCAGCGAATCCAGGCCGGCGTGCTCGACGTGGCCTACCGGGACGACGGGCCCCCGGACGGCGATCCCGTGTTCCTGATGCACGGCTTCCCCTACGACGTGCACGCCTTCGACGAGGTGATCCCGCGCCTGGTGAAGGCCGGCCACCGGGTGATCACGCCGTACCTGCGCGGCTACGGGCCCACGCACTTCCTGTCGCCGGACACGCCGCGCTCGGGGCAGCAGGCGGCGCTCGGCCATGACCTGCTGGCGCTCATGGACGCGCTGGAGATCGATCGGGCGGTGCTCGGCGGCTACGACTGGGGCGGACGCGCCTGCTGCATCGTCTCGGCGCTGTGGCCCGAACGCGCAGTGGGGCTGGTCACCGTCAACGGCTACAACATCCACGACGTGGCCGCGGCGGTGAACCCGGTGCGCCCGGAGAACGAGCACCGCTACTGGTACCAGTACTACTTCCACGGCGAGCGCGGACGGCGCGGGCTCGAACAGAACCGCTTCGAGCTGTGCAAGCTGCTGTGGAAGCTGTGGTCACCCAACTGGCACTTCAGCGACGCCACCTTCGCGCGCACCGCGGGCTCCTTCGACAACGAGGACTTCGTGGAGGTGGTGATCCACTCCTACCGGGTGCGCTACGGGCTCGTGCCCGGCGATCCGGCGCTGGAGGAGACAGAGCGCAGGCTCGCCCGGAAGCCGCCCATCACCGTGCCGACGGTGGCCATGGACGGAGACGGGGACGGCGTGATGCCGCTCGGCGGCTGCGAGCACCACGCGCACCACTTCACCGGCCGCTACGAGCGGCGCGTGATCTCGCTGGTGGGCCACAACCTGCCCCAGGAGGCACCACGCGAGTTCGCCGACGCGGTGCTCGCGGTAGCGTAAAAGGGACGGCCGAGGGGCTGTCCCCGAAGGGGACTGTCCCTGATCGCTAGACGCCCCACCGCCAGGAACCGGGACAGACCCCTGCGGGGACAGTCCCGGCGCCGCAACAGGGACGGTCTCCTGCGCGCGAGTACCTGCCGGAATGCCTCACCCCGGGGCCGCCGTGGGAGCGGCGGGGCTGACCCGCCCACCCCTCGCCCCGCGAACGGCGACACGGGAGAATCTGCCCTCGCGCACTCGGCGCGCCCTCCTCTCACCCGCGGAAAGTACCCATGCTGGAACTGCTCACCGACCCGGCGGCCTGGACCGCATTCCTCACCCTCACCGCCCTCGAGCTGGTGCTGGGGATCGACAACATCGTCTTCATCTCCATCCTCGCGGACCGGCTGCCCCAGGAGCAGCGGGATCTGGCGCGCCGCGTGGGCCTCGGGCTCGCCATGTTCATGCGCATCGGCCTGCTGCTCGTGCTGTCGTGGATCGTTGGCCTCGTCGCGCCGCTGTTCACGGTGCTCGGCGAGGAGATCTCCGGGCGGGACCTGATCCTCATCGGCGGTGGGCTGTTCCTGCTCTACAAGAGCACCAAGGAGGTGCACCAGCTCCTGGAGGGGGAGGAGGGGGAGGCCTCGGCGCGCGCACCGTCCACCTTCGGCGGGATCCTCGTCCAGATCATGCTCATCGACCTCGTGTTCTCGCTGGACTCCATCATCACCGCCGTGGGCATGGTGGACGAGATCGCCATCATGGTGGCGGCGGTGATCACGTCCGTGGCGCTGATGATGCTGTTCGCAGGGTCCATCGGGCGCTTCGTCTCGGAGCACCCGACCGTGAAGATGCTGGCGCTGTCGTTCCTGTTCGTGATCGGCGTGGTGCTGGTGGCGGACGGCTTCGATCACCACGTGCCCAAGGGCTACGTGTACTTCGCCATGGCCTTCTCGGTGGCCGTGGAGATGCTCAACCTGCGCATGCGCAAGCGCGCGAAGAAGCCCGTGAAGCTGCACGAGCGCTACGTGTCCGAGGAGGAGTGAGGCGCGGCTAGACCACCAGCGCGGGGCACATCATCGTCGCGGCGGCGGGCTGCTCACGCAGCGGCATCGCCGCCCTGTCCGGGCTTGCTGCGCTGCCATGCGTCGAGAGCGGCGCGGGCGGTGTCGGGATCGCCCTCGCTCTCGCCGGTGCGTGCGGCAAGCTCGATGACGTAGCCGTTGGGATCGCGGAAGTAGATTGAGCGGCAGAAGCCGTGGTCGGAGATGCCGCGGGTCTCGATGCCGGCATCCTGGCCGCGGCGGAACATGCGCTCCAGCGTCTCGCCGTCCACCTCGAGTGCGATATGCAGATCGAAGTCGTGCTGCGCCTTGAACTCGAACGGCCGGTCCGGTGCCTCGAAGAAGGCGAGGAAGGAGCCGTCGCCCAGGCGGTAGAACGAATGGAGCACGCGCGTCTCACGCCCCGTCTGCGTGGTCTCGATCTCGAACGCATTGGCGAGCGGAAGGCCCAGGAAGCCCTCGTAGAAGCGGCGCGTCTCCTCGGAGTCGCGGCAGCGGTAGGCGTTGTGATGCAGGCCATTGATCATGTCGGCGCTCCGTCGGAGGACGTGCCGGAGATGGTACCGCCAGCCGTCGGCGGCGGGGCGAAACGCGCCCTCACCCTGTCCTCGCCCCCGCCCGGTGGAGCGGGTGGGATTGCATTCGCTCCACCAGCGGTCGTGGGCAGCCCGCAGGGAGTTCCTCCTCTCCCCGCTGGCGGGGAGGGGGTCGGGGTGAGGGGTCCCGGTACCGCGCGCGAGCGCTCAGGCGACGGCCGCTCTCCCGCGGCGCCGCGACCGCAGCACCACGTACAGGCCCGAGGCCACGGTGATGGCACCCCCGGTGAGGGTCCAGGCGTCGGGCACGTCGCCGAAGATCACCACCCCGATGGCCACCGCCCAGACCAGGCGCACGTAGTTGAGCGGCGCCACCACCGAGGCGTCGGCCAGCGCCAGCGAGCGGAAGATCGCGTAGTGGCCGAGCAGGCCCAGGGTGCCGCTGACGGCGAAGACGAGCCACTGGGCGGCGGTGGGTGTGATCCACACCACCGGCACCGCGGCGCTGAGGATCAGGGTGCCGATGCCGAAGGTGTGGAACAGGGTGGTCAGCGGGCGGTCCGTGGCGCCCAGCTTGCGGGTGACGATGTTGAACTGGGCGAAGAAGAACGCCCCGGTCAGGGCCACCATGGACGACCAGTGCAGCAGCCCGGTGCCCGGACGCGCCACGATGAGCGCGCCCAGCATGCCCGCCAGTACCGCGGCCCAGCGCGCCCGCCCCACCCGCTCGCCCAGCATCGGCCCCGACAGGGCCACGATGAACAGCGGCGCGGTGAAGCCGATGGTGGTGGCCTCGGCCAGCGGCAGCCAGCGCAGGCTGAAGAACAGGCACGACAGGGACATGACCAGGCACCCGGCGCGCGCCAACTGCAGCCAGGGGCGGTAGGAGCGCAGCAACCGTGCCGGTGAGGTGCGCCGCGCTGCCGCCACCGGCAGCAGGCACACCAGCATCACCAGGAAGTAGCCCCAGGCCACCTGCACGCCGTGGAGATCCCGCGCGAGCCACTTGGCCAGCCCGTCCACGAGACCGATGGCGGACATGCCCGCCAGCATCCACAGGGTGCCTGCCAGCGCCGGGGGCAACGTCGCGCGCGAGGGACGGGCGGCCCCGTCCGCCGGCGGCGGCGGCGCGGCGGGGCGCGGCGGGCGGGTACCGACCACGGGCGGTGGGTGTCCTGGGGCCTTCGGCGTGCACGACTATGGCACGGGCAGCTCGCCGGCAGTATCGCGTGGACGAGGCGGACGACCGAGACGACCGGCGGGCAGCCTGACCCATGACGGTGCGGCGTAGGTCAGCGGGTGCCGGCCGCTCGCTCGGGAGCGCACCCTGACGGTGCACCCGGGCCCGGTCCATGCGGTGCGCTCGCCGCCGACCGCGGCATGCGAAAAAGCGGGTTCTCGCGGCCTGTCGGCGTGCTAGACTTTCAACCAGTTACCGTTGTCGCGCCGGGCGATGGATGTCCCGGCAATGAAATATCCGCGAGCCATCTTTCGCCGTCCGGCATGCCGCGCCCTGGCGCAGCCCGAACCCTCGAGACCTGGTTCCGAGAATCTGACCGGCGCATCCGGTCGGTAGCAACCGTTCATTGGTGCCCCTGGTGGCCGGTTGCTCTCCAGCTCGATCAGGGCACGACTCTCAGAGATGACATAGATGAACCTGTACGTTGGAAACCTGGCCTACACCGTCACCGAGGCAGACCTGCGTGCCGCCTTCGAGGCATTCGGCACCGTGGATCGCGCGAACGTGATCACCGATCGGGACAGTGGCCGGTCCAAGGGCTTCGGCTTCGTCGAGATGCCCAACAACTCAGAGGCGGACGCCGCCATCAAGGCCCTGAACGACTCGCCGCTCAACGGCCGTCCGATCCGGGTCAACGAGGCCCGTCCCCGCGAAAACCGCCCGCAGCGCGGCGGCGGTCGCTACTGATCTTCGATCATTGATGCAGGCGGGCCCGGGTTGCGACGGGCCCGCCCGCCTTTTGCTCCCCGGCGTCCCCACGGGCTTACCGCGCCGGAGCG
>JBFHNV010000077.1:0-24569 GCA_041593595.1 Gammaproteobacteria bacterium | reverse complement strand
CGTTCACGAATGTTGCATATTTCGTGCCATTCGCCAGAAATCAACCGCTTAGGACCACCGCCGGGCGCGAGCGACGAGAATGTGTAAAGAGTTCCGACAGATGAGCCCGGGCGCACGGCGAGCTGCGGCTCAGGCCGCGCTCCGTTCGGGGTCGGGCCAGGCGAGGACAGCGCGTTGCGCTGCAGCGAGCCACGTACGGCGCCCGACCGGAAATCCAGTTGCTTCCGGGGCAGGGGCCCGGGAAACGGAGGCCCCGTTCCATCCGCGTCGAGTGCCGCCATCTTGCACGCCGCGGTTCCGCGAGCCCCGGCATGGAGGGCAGATGACTCTGCGCCCTCTCGGCACGCCGAGCCTCGCCGCATCCGACGGCCATCGTGGCCGCCCGTTTCTGTACAGTATCGAATTTCGTAACACCCATCGCCCGTCCGCTCGGGCGGACCTGAACCCGGTCGCCGCCCAGCCGCCGGCCGGTGACGACCTCGAAGGGAGCCGACGTACGTGAAGGAAATGCGCGTCATCCTCGCCTACATGGCGGTGTTCCTGGCCGGCGCCGTGATCGTGTGCGTGGCGCTGTTCGAGCCGCTGCGGGGAGCGTTCCTCGCGAACGAGGTCTTCAACGCGATGATCGTGGCCGTCCTGGTCGTCGGCATCGCGCTCAACGTGCGCCAGGTGCTGCACGTGGGCCCGGCGCTGAGCTGGCTGCAGGCGTTCCGTGACCCGCGCGCCCGGCTCGTGGTGGAGACCCGGCCGGCGCTGCTCGCGCCCATGCAGCGCCTGCTCACCAGCGTCCACGGGGAAGGGTTCCTGCTGCCGGCGCTGACCATGCGCGCCATGCTCGACAGCGTCCGGTTGCGCCTCGACGAGTCACGCGAGCTGTCCCGCTACATGACCGGCCTGCTCATCTTCCTCGGGCTGCTGGGCACCTTCTGGGGGCTCCTGGACACGGTGGATTCCGTCGGTGCGGTCATCTCCGGGCTGACCGCGGGCGACGATCTCGCCACCACGTTCTCGCAGCTCAAGGCCGATCTCCAGGGGCCGCTCGCCGGCATGGGCACGGCCTTCAGCTCCTCGCTGTTCGGCCTCGGGGGCGCGCTGATCCTCGGCTTCTTCGACCTGCAGGCGGGACACGCCCAGAACCGCTTCTACAACCACCTGGAGGAATGGCTCTCGGACCTGGTCCATCTGCCCTCCACCGACGGCGCGCTGGACACCGACCGTGCGCCCGCGCCGGGCTACACGGACGCGCTCCTCGAGCAGACCGCCGAGCGGTTGAGCGACGTGGGACGCCTGCTCGCGCGCGGCGAGGCGGACCGGCAACAGGGACACGAGCGGATGGCCGACCTGTCGGCGCGCGTCGCGGAGCTGACGGCGCAGCTGCGCGGCGAGGAGCGGCTGCTCGAGGAGCTGGCGCGAAGCCAGCTCGACCTGAAACCCGTGGTCCAGCAGCTCGTGGACCTCGGACGTGCCGACACCGCGCTGCTGGAGCACCTGCGCAGCGTCGACGGCGTGCTGCAGGGCCTGCGCGAGGACCTCGCCGCGGGGCGCGCGACGCTGTCCGACGAGCTGCGCGGTGAGATCCGCCTGCTCGCCCGCGCGCTCGCCCGGGCGCAGCCGTCGGCGGACCGGGAGCCCTGAATGCGCCGCCGTTGCCCGCAGGCCCCGGCCGGCTGGCGCAATGCGACGTTGCGCACCGGCGCGCAGCGCCCGCGGCCATCCTGACCGCCCGATGCTGACCCCCGCCTCGCGCAGCCGCACTGCCGTCAACATCTGGCCGGGCTTCGTCGACGCGCTGGCGTCGGTGCTGCTGGTGTTCATCTTCATGCTGCTGATCTTCGTGGTGGCACAGTTCTTCCTGGCCGATCTCGCGAGCAATCGCTTCGGCGCCATCGAGCAGCTCAGCCGCAACATCAACGCGCTGCTCGACGAGCTGTCCCTGGAGCAGGAGAAGCGGCGCGAGATGAGCGACGAGATCGCGGCGCTGTCGGCGGAGCTTGGCGCAACGCGGGCGAGCCGCGATCGGCTGGCGTCCGAGCTCCGCGACGCGCGGGTCGAGATCGAGGAAGGCCGCGAGGCGCTGGCGGCGCGTCTGCGCGACCTCGCGAGCCTCGAGCAGGACATCGCGACGCTGCGCCGCGTGCGCGATGAGCTGGAGTCGCGCATCGCGGAGCTCGCCGAGACCGGTGAGCGGCGCGAGCAGGAGCTGACGGCGATGCGCGACCGCAGCAAGGCGCTGGCGGCGCGGCTCGCCGACGAGGAGGAGCGCACGCGGCTCGCCCAGGTCGCCATCGAGGAGCGCGAGGTGCGCATCGCGTCCCTGGGCGCGCGGGTGGACGAGCAGGCGCGCAGCCTCGACGTCGAACGCGCGGCAGGCGCCGAGGCGCTGATGCAGATCGCACGCCTCAACGAGCAGCTCGCGGATCTGCGCGAACGCATCACGCGCCTGTCGGCGGCGCTCGAGATCTCCGAGGAGCAGAGTGAGCGGTACAAGGTGCAGGTGGACGAGCTGGGGCGCAAGCTCAACCTCGCGCTCGCCGAGCGCGTGGAGAAGCTGAGCCGCTTCCGCTCGGACTTCTTCGGCCGCCTGCGCGAGGTCCTCGGCGAGCGCAGCGACATCCGCATCTCGGGCGACCGCTTCGTGTTCCAGTCCGAGGTGCTCTTCCCGAGCGGCTCCGCCCAGCTCGAGGCGGACGGTCGCCGCCAGCTCGATCGCCTCGCGGAGACGCTGAAGGAGGTCGCGGGCCGGATCCCGTCGGACGTGGACTGGATCCTGCGCGTCGACGGGCACACGGACCGGCGCCCCATCAGCACCGCCGAGTTCCCCTCGAACTGGGAGCTCTCGACGGCGCGGGCCCTGTCCATCGTGCGCCACCTGATCGAGCGCGGGATCCCGCCCCAGCGCCTCGCCGCCACCGGCTTCGGCCAGTTCCGCCCCCTCGACCCCGGCGACTCGCCGGAGGCCTTCGCCCGCAACCGCCGCATCGAGCTGAAGCTGACCGGGCCCTGAGACTCATGCGCAGGGCACGGGCGGCACTGCGACTCCCTGCACCGGATGACGGTGCCGGTGCCGCACGGCAGCCGGGCCCAGGGCGCGCGTTGCCGGCTACCCGCCCCGCCCGCTGAACACCACCGCGCTTCGCGCGGTCTCGGATCGCTCCGGGCCCCGCTCCGGAAAGTGGCAGGCCGCGCGATGGCCGGCGGCGAGCTCGACGGTCGCGGGATCGTCCACGACGCAGGCGCGGGGCAGCGACTCGTCGCCATGCTGCACCACCGCCACCGCGTCCCGGGTGGCCACGAGGCGGGCCTTGTAGCAGCGAGGGTGGAAGCGGCAACCTCCGGGGAGCCGCGTCGCGGAGCCGATCTCCCCGTGGAGCACCACCCGCTGGCGGAGCCGTTCCCGGGGCACGTCCGGGATGGGCACCGCGGAGAGCAGGGACACCGTGTACGGGTGTGCGGGCGAATTGAAGATGTCGTCGCGGGAGCCGATCTCCACCACCCGGCCCAGGTACATCACCGCGACCCGGTCGCTCACGTGGCGCACGACGGCGAGATCGTGGGCGATGAACAGGAAGCCAAGCCTGGACTCGCGCTGCAGCTCGCGCAGCAGGTTGATGATCTGCGCCTGGATGGAGACGTCCAGCGCGGACACCGGCTCGTCCAGCACCAGCAGCCGCGGCTCCAGCGCCATGGCGCGCGCGATGCCGATGCGCTGGCGCTGGCCGCCGGAGAACTCGTGGGGATACCGGTCCAGGTGGTCCTCGTGCAGCCCGACCTTGCGCATCACCGCGCGCACCCGGTCGGGCCCGTCGTCGCGCCACGTGCCGTGCACGATCATGGGCTCTGCCACCACCGCCCCCACCTTCATCCGGGGGTCGATGGAGCCGTAGGGATCCTGGAACACCATCTGCACGTCGCGGCGCAGCTTGCGCACCTGGCGCCGGGACAGCGCCGTGATGTCGACGCCGTCGAGCCAGATGCGCCCTCCGGTCGGGTCGATGAGCCGCAGCACCAGGCGACCGAGGGTGCTCTTCCCGCTGCCGGTCTCGCCCACCAGGCTCAGGGTCTCACCGGCGTCCAGGGTGAAGGACACGGAGTCCACCGCGCGCACCTCGTCGGAGCGCCGTCCCGGCAGCCAGCTGCCGGAGCGAAAGACCTTCTCCAGGTCCTCCACCCGCAGCAGCGTGGCCGCCGGATCCCTCCCCGCCGCCGTCACGCCTGCGAGCCCTCCGGCGACATGCGCTGCCAGTGCAGGCAGGCGCTGCGGTGCTCGTCGTCACCGGCCAGCACCAGGGGCGGGCGCTGCCGCCGGCAGTCCTCGCGCCCGCGCCCCAGGTAGCAGCGGGGCTCGAAGGCGCAGCCCGCGGGCAGGCGCGCCAGGTCGGGGGGCAGGCCCTCGATGGCGGCGAGCTGCGCCTCCGGCGGCGTGTCGAGTCGCGGGATGCTGCGGTACAGGGAGCGGGTGTAGGGGTGGCGCGAGCGGGCGAAGCCGCTGGCGACCGGCGCCGTCTCCACCACGCGGCCCGCGTACATGACCGCCACGCGGTCGGCGTGGGTGCCCACCAGCCCCAGGTCGTGGGTGATGAGCACCATGCCCATGCCCAGCTCGGCCCGCAGCTCGTCCAGCAGCTCGAGGATCTGGGCCTGCACCGTCACGTCCAGGGCGGTGGTGGGCTCGTCGGCGATCAGCAGCTTCGGGTGCAGGGCGATGGCCATGGCGATGAGCACGCGCTGGCGCATGCCGCCGGAGAGCTGGTGCGGATACGCGTTCACGCGCCGCTGCGGGTGCGGGATGTGCACCCGCTCCAGGAGCGCCACCGCACGATCCTTCGCCGCGCGACGCGAGTCCCCGGTGTGGGCCCGGATCACGTCCACGAGCTGGTCGCCCACGGTGAACACGGGATTCAGCGCGGTGAGCGGGTCCTGGAACACCATGGACACCTCGGCACCCCGAAGGGCCCGCAGCTTCGCCGGCGGCAGCGTCGTGAGGTCGTACCCCTGGAACCGCACCTCGCCGCCGGCCACCCGTCCTCCCGGGGGCAGCAGCCCGAGCACCGAGAGGAAGGTCATGGTCTTGCCCGAGCCGGACTCGCCCACCACGGCGAGGGTCTCGCCGGTGGACACTTCCAGGCTCACGTGGTCCACCACCGAGATGGGTCCCTGGTCGCTGGAGAACACGGTGTGCAGGCCCCGCAGCTCGAGGACCGGGGGGTTGCCGGAGGCCTTCTGCGGAGAGGGGCGGTCGGGGGCGCTCACAGCATGCGGCTGGTGTAGCGGCGCATCTGCGGATCCAGGGTGTCGCGCAGGCCGTCGCCCAGGAGGTTCAGCGCGATGACCGTCGCCGAGATGCACAGGCCCGCCGACAGGGAGATCCCCGGATTGGTGGTGATGTAGCCCTGGCCGTCGGAAATAACGTTGCCCCAGGTGGCGGTGGGCGGCTGCACGCCGAGGCCGAGGAAGCTCAGCCCCGCCTCGGCGAGGATGGCGGTGGCGGCGCTCACGGTGGTCACCACGATGACCGGCGGCAGGCTGTTGGGCAGCACGTGTCGCCACAGCACCCGGAACGACGTCATGCCGATGGCATGGGAGGCCTCGATGAAGGGCCGCGGCCGGATCGTGATCACCACCGAGCGCATGACCGCCGCGACGCGCGGCGTATAGGCGATGGACACCGCGAGGATGACGTTCTCCAGCGACGACCCCCGCGCCGCCACCAGGGCCAGCGCCAGCAGGAAGCCCGGGAACGCCAGCAGGATGTCGTTGCCCATCATCAGCAGCCGTTCGGTCCAGCCGCCGGCATAGCCCGCCACGGCGCCGAGAATGGACCCGAAGGAGAGCGACAGCACCACCACCGCCAGCGCCACCTGCATGGAGATGCGCGTGCCCCAGATCAGCCGCGACAGCACGTCCCGGCCGTACTGATCCGTGCCCAGCAGGTGCGTCGCCGAGGGCTGCGCCAGGGTGCGCATCAGGTCCCCCTCCGTGGGGCCGTAGGGCGCGAGGACCGGGGCGGCGACCGCCACGAAGGCGAGGACCACGAGGACGACCAGTCCGGTCGTGAACCCGGGATGGCGCAGGTACCGCAGCCAAGGCCGGGGCGGGCGCGGGCGCGATCGAGCCGCGCCGGGGACGGGTGCCGTCTTCACGTGACGCTCACCCGCGGATCCACCAGCCCGTAGACGATGTCGAGGGTGGTGTTCACCAGCACCACGGCGAAGGCGAGCACGAACACGCCGGCCTGCACGAGCTGGTAGTCGCGGGCGAACACGGCCTTGAGGATCATGGAGCCGAGTCCCGGCCGGCTGAACACCGCCTCCACCAGGATGGCGCTGCCCAGCGACCAGGCGAAGGTGACACCGATCACCGCGAGCACGGGGATCAGGGCGTTGCGCAGCGCGAGCCAGTAGACGATGCGCGTCTCGGAGATCCCCATGGCCCGCGCCACGCGCACGAAGTCCTGCCCCAGCACCTCGAGCATGGCCGAGCGGGTGAGACGCGCGATGTAGGCCGCCACGGAGAAGCCGAGCACCAGGGCCGGCAGCGCCAGGTGGTGGAGCTGCGTGAGGAGGTCCTCCGAGGACGACGCACCGAGCGCCGGGAACAGCCGGATCTCGTGGGCGAACAGCAGGATGCACACCAGCCCCACCCAGAACACCGGGAACGAGATCCCCACCAGGGCCCCCAGCATCACGAACAGGTCCGCGAAGGTGCCCTGGCGAACCGCCGACAGCACGCCCAGCGGCACGCCCACGAGCACCGCGATGACGATGCCGCTCGTGGCCAGCGCCGCCGACCAGGGGAGGCTGGAGAGCACCTCCTGGAATGCCGGCTGGCCGGTGACGACGGAGTTGCCCATGTCGCCGGTGAGCGCGCGGCCGACGAATGTCAGATACTGCTCGTGCACCGGCCGGTCCAGGCCCAGGTCGGCCTTGAGAGCGGCGACGGCCTCCTCCGTGGCGTAGTCGCCCAGCATGTAGGTGGCAGGATCGCCCGGGATCGCACGCAGCAGGAAGAACACCACGGTGACCATCCCGATCACCGTGATGCCCATCAGCAGCAGCCGCCTCATCACATAACGCAGCACCGCTCTTTACCGAACGTCTTGCGGCCGACCTCCCGTGTCAGCCCCTTCCGGTCAGGCACGCCAGCCGGCTATTGCGAGAACGACACCGAGTAGACGTGCACCGTGAACAGCGAGTTCTGCACCAGCCCCTTCACCTTGTTGGTGTGCGCGAGAAAGAGCTGATCGGCGTAGAGCGGCAGCACGGGAACGTCTTCCATGGTCTTCGACAGCACCTGGCGATAGATCCCGGTTCGCTTGTCCTCGTCCAGCTCGGCGGACGCCTGGGCCAGGAGATCGTCCACCTGGTCGTAACGCGAGGTGTTGAGCCCCGGCGGGAAGGACTTCGTGTGATACAGGGTGACGAGCGGAGAGTCGGGATCCGGCGGGCCCACGACCCCGGTGATGCAGGTCATGATCTCGCCCTTGCCACGCGCCTGGAGATAGGCACCGCGCTCGAGGACCGTGATCTTCGTCTTCAAGCCGATCTTCTCGAGATCGCTCGCCATGGGCACCACCAGCTGGTCGTAGGGGCTCAGCCCGACACTCACCAGCTCGAGCATGAAGCCCTCGGCACCTGCCTCCGCCAGGAGCGCCTTCGCCTTCTGCGGATCGTACTCGTACTTCGGAACCGACTCCGTGTACTGCGGGAACGAGGAGGTCAGCACGCTGTACGCGGTGCCCTTCGTGCCCTTGAAATAGCCCGCGATGAGGGCCTCACGGTTGATCCCGTGGGCGATGGCCTTTCGCACCCGGACGTCGCCCAGCGGGCCGACGGTGGTGTTGAGCACCAGGTTGATGGTGTGGTTGGCCGGGCGGCTCAGCACCTTCACCGCGTCCGACTTCTTCAGACGGTCGATCACCGGCGGCGACTGCAGTGCGAAGAAGATGTCGATCTCCGCGTTCTCGAGCGCGATGGCCGCGGCGGTCTCGTCCTTGATGATGCGAAACACCACCGAGTCCACTTTCGGCGCACCCTCGAAGTAGTCCTTGTTGGCGACGATCACCGCCTGGCTGCCAGCGGTCCAGCTGTCGAAGACGAACGGCCCCGTGCCCACGGGGTTCATGGCGTACTTCTCGTCGCCAATCTCGGTCACCGCCTTGCGCGAGACGACCCAGCCCTGGTTGAACGCCGTGAGCTTGTTGAGCAGCCCTGCGTTGGGCGCCGCCAGGTTGACCACCACCGTCAGCGGGTCCGCGGCCTCCACGGACGTGATCCCCTCGAGCTGGCCTGCGTAGCGGCTCTTGGTGTTCGGGTCCAGCACCCGTTCCAGCGAGAACTTGACGTCGTCGGCGGTCAGCGGCCCGTAGCCCTTGTGCCAGGTCACGCCGTCTCTCAGCTTGAAGGTCCAGCGCTTGCCGTCCGGCGACACCGACCACTCGCTCGCCAGGTCGGGCACGACCTCGTTGGTGGCCTGGTCGTACTTCACCAGCCCGTTGTACAGGTGCCCGGCGACGGTCTGGTTCTCGATACCGAAAATGCGTGCCGGATCGAGATTGCCGATGTCCGAGCCGATACGCACCCTGAGCTCCGTCGCCGCGTCGGCACGAGGGCTCGCGAGCCCGAGCCCCACGCTCAGGAGCGTCGCCGCCGACAGGAAGAGCGCGCTCCTGCGCGTGAGCGCAAGCCGACCATTCGTCCTCGTCTTCATTTCCAACCCCCTCTGTCTCTCACATAATCGAATTAAGGAGCTGCCCCGTCAGCCGGCGGCACGGGCTCGCGCCGGACCGGCCACCCGTGCGAGATAGGCGAGCACCTCCTCGGTGGTCACCACGTCGGCGTACTTCGAGTCCATGTCGAAGAGATTCACGGCGTGGGAGAGCGGCGCGCGGTCCGCCACACAGTCCTTCGGCACGATGGGGTGGAAGCCGTTGGAGATGGCGTCGCAGACCGTGGCCCGCACGCAGCCGCTGGTGGAGTTCCCCACCACGATGGTCGTGTCCACCCCCTGGGCGGTGAGCATGGCGTGGAGGTGGGTACCGTGGAACGCGCTCGGCATCTTCTTCACGAGCAGGTGATCGGAGTCGAGCACCGGCAGGCGCGGGTCGATCTCCACCGCCGGCGAGCCGTGCTGCAGGGCCTGCACCAGGGGCACCTTGCGCCCGAACACGCCGGCGTCGGCCAGGTCCGCGTGGAAGGCGACGGTGGTGAAGATCACCGGTGCGCCGGCGCCGCGCGCGGCCTCCAGGATCGACCGGATCCTCGGCACGTGCTCGTCCATGTCGATGAACATCTTGCCCCCCGCCTCGGTGATCCCGCGGCACATGTCGATGACCAGGACCGCCGGGCGCTCGCCGAAGCCGATGCGCTCGCTGAAGCCGATGCTGTCGTAATAGCCCTGCTGGCTGTCGATTTCCTTCATGGCCCTCCTCCTGTTGGATGCCTGCGGAATGCACGACGGGTCGCGGCGCGCGGACGGCAGTGGGCCGGCTCGCGCGAGGGATTCAATCTAGTCCATTCCCGTGGTGGGCGCATCCGGCCGCGGCGGGCACCGCGACCCTCTCAGCGTCGATCGCGCCCATGCGCGCGCGCCTCCCGGGCAGGGCCGGCGTGGGTGATCCGCGAGTGACGCACCGCGGCATTCGCGGGCACCCCCGCACCCACACGAGCCCACAGGAGGCCGGGCCCACGAGGGATTACAGCGGCGTGCCGGCTCGCTACATTGGCACGGGCACCGGCATCGGGCCGGTCACCGTGTGCCAGGGGCTCGGAGGTGCCATGTGACCAGCGAAGAGAAGGATCGTGCCGTCGCCGTCCTGGTGGAGCTCGCCACCGGCGTGCGCCCGGGCGCCGCCGACGCGGCGCGCCTGGCCGCCACGGTGAGTGCCATGCGCGACGCGCTGGAGCAGATTGCCGCCAGGTCCCTGTTCGACACCGAGCCCGCCGATCTGCAGTCGACGCTGGAAGCGCTCGCCGACGACCCGGGTTCCACGTGAGCCGGCTCGAGTGCCTCACCCTCGTCGCGGCAGCCGACGGGATCGCTGCCGGCCACTTCTCGTCGCGGGAGCTCACCGGGGCCTGCCTGGCCGCGGCCCGGGCCCGCGGTGAGCCGCTCAACTGCTTCCTCGGCCTCGACCCTGAAACGGCGCTCGCCCAGGCGGCTGCCGCGGACGAGCACCTGGCACGCGCGCGGGCGCCGGGTCCGCTCCACGGCGTGCCGCTCGCCCACAAGGACATGTTCTACCGCGAGGGTGCGGTGACCACCTGCGGCTCGAAGATCCGCGCGACCTTCCGCCCCCGGGTGACGGCGACGGTGATCGAGCGCCTCGCGCACGCCGGCGCAGTCCACCTGGGAAGCCTGCACATGTCGGAGTTCGCCACCGGGCCCACCGGGCACAACGCCCACTACGGGCCGTGCCGCAATCCCTGGAACCCGGACCACATCACCGGCGGCTCCTCCAGCGGCTCCGGCGCGGCCACCGCGGCACGCGTCGTGTTCGGCGCACTGGGCTCGGACACCGGCGGCTCCATCCGCATCCCCGCGGCCATGTGCGGCGTGTTCGGCATGAAGGGGACCCAGACCCGGGTCAGCCGGTTCGGCACCATGGGGCTGTCCTTCTCCCTGGACAACGTGGGTCCGCTCGCCCGCACCGCCCGCGACTGCGCCCGGCTGTTCGCGGTCATCGCGGGCCACGACCCCAGGGATCCCACCTCGAGCCGGCATCCCGTGTCCGACTACGAGGCAGCCACCGTGGACCCGGACGTTCGCGGGCTGCGGATCGGCGTGCCGAGCCGGTGGTTCCACGACGGCGTCGACGAAGAGGTGCACCGGCTGCTCGAGCGCTCCCTCGACGTTTTCCGGTCCCTGGGCGCCGAGCCCGTGTCGGTGGACATGCCCATGGCGCTCGCCCTCGGCGGCTTCGGTCACGCGCTGTCCGCCTGCGAGGCCCTGGCGCTGCACCGGGCCTGGCTCGCGGAACGCCCGCAGGACTACGGCCCGCAGGTGCGCGCCCGCTACCTGGCCGCGGCGGCGGTGCCGGCGGGGGCCTACCTGGCCATGGTCCAGGCCCGCGCCCGGGTCATCCGCGAGTTCGTCGCCGCCGTGTTCTCGCGGTGCGACGTCCTGCACTGCCCGGTCATCGGGACGCCGGTGCCCACCCTCGACGAGACGGATGTGGGCGACCGTCCCGAGTTCGGGCAGATGATCGCCGCCCTCACGCGGTGCACACGGCCCTTCAACTACCTGGGACTGCCCGCGCTGAGTGTCCCCGCCGGCTTCACCGCGAGCGGATTGCCCGCGGCGTTCCAGCTCGTGGGACGTCCCTTCGGCGAGGCACGCCTGTTCCGGGCCGGCGCCGCCCACGATCGGGCGGCGCAGTGGAGCCGGGTCGAGCCGCCGGTGGTGCGCGGCGTGCAGGCGCACGGGCCGCAGCAGGCGACGCGGCGCTGACGCCTGCGCAGCGGGACCCGGAGCCAGACCCCTTCGATACGCATCGGCCTTGACGGCGATCAGTCCCGCTCCGGCGCACCGGGCGCCGCGTGCGCCGCTTCCCGTATCCTGCACCCATGCCCCACGACGCCGCGATCCCGTTCCTGCGCGAGATCGTGATCTTCCTGGCCATCGCGGCCATCCTGGTGCCCCTGTTCCACCGCGCCCGGGTGAGCCCGGTGCTGGGCTTCCTCACCGCCGGGGTGCTCATCGGCCCCAATGGCCTGGGGCTGTTCACGGCGGACCTGCCGTGGCTGCGCTTCTTCACCATCGACGACGTTGCGAGCGTGGCCACCATCGCCGAGTTCGGCGTGGTGTTCCTGCTCTTCGTCATCGGCCTGGAGATGTCCTTCGCGCGCCTGTGGGCCATGCGCCGGCTGGTGCTGGGAATGGGCGCGGCCCAGGTGGGCGTCACGGCGCTGGTCATCGGCGGGGTCGCCTGGGGCTGGGGCAACGCGCCGGCGGCAGCGGTGCTCATCGGCGCGAGCTTCGCGCTGTCCTCCACCGCGGTGGTGCTGGAGGAGCTCATCCAGCGCGCCGAGTTCCCCACCCGGGCCGGGCGCGCCACCTTCTCGGTGTTGCTGTTCCAGGATCTGTCCGTGGTGCCGCTGCTGGTGCTGGTCTCGGCGCTGGGCGGCGCCGCCGAGACCTCCTTCGCCGTGTCGCTGGCCACCGGCATCGCCACCGCCGTGGCCGCCGGACTGGCGCTCTACGTGCTCGGGCGGGTGGTGCTGCGGCCGGTGTTCCGGCTCGCGTCGGCAACGGGCGCGCCGGAGTTCTTCGTGGCCATCACCCTGCTCACCGCCATCGGCGCGGCGGCCGCCACCGCGGCGGCCGGCCTGAGCCTCGCGCTGGGCGCGTTCATGGCCGGCCTGCTGCTGGCGGAGACCGAGTACCGGCACCAGATCGAGGTGGACATCGCACCCATCAAGGGCCTGCTCATGGGGCTGTTCTTCCTGTCCGTCGGGATGAGCATCGACACCCGGGCGGTGGCGGACCTGGGCTTCTGGGTGGTGGCCAGCGTCGGTGGGCTGGTGGCCATCAAGACCGCCATCGCGGCAGGGCTGGGCCGCGCCTTCGGCCTGCCGCTGCCGGTGTCGGTGCACGTGGGCTTCCTGCTGGGCCAGGGCGGCGAGTTCGCGCTGCTGGTGGTGGGCATGGCCATGGGGCTCGGCGTGATGCCCGCCGACACCGGTCAGTTCATGCTCATCGTCGTGACCCTCTCGATGCTGGTCACTCCGGCGCTCGCCGCCATCGGCAAGCGCGCCGCGGGCGTGCTCGAGCGCCACGCGGAGCCGGCGAGCCTGCAGCCGGACGCCGGGGAGTTGCAGGACCTGGAGGGGCACGTGGTGATCGCGGGCTTCGGCCGGGTGGGCATGGCGGTGGCGGCGCTGCTCAACGAGGAGCGCATCGCCTGGGTGGCCCTGGACCGCGACGCCCTGCGTGTGGCCGAGCACCGCGCCCGCGGCGAGCCCGTCTACTACGGCGACGGCGGGCGCGCCGAAGTGCTGGAGCGGGTGCGCGCACAGCGCGCCAGCGCCATCGTGCTGACCCTGGACGACGAGGCGGCGGCAGAGCGCGCCGTGCGCCGCATCCGCGAGCGCTGGCCCCGCGTCGCCGTGTTCGCGCGCTCCCGGGACCGGGCCCATGCGGCGCTCCTGGAGGCCGCCGGTGCCACGCGTACGGTGCCGGAGCTCGCCGAGTCCAGCCTGCAGATGGGGGCCGCGGTGCTCGTGGGGCTGGGCGTGCCCGGCGAGGCGGTGAACGCCCTGGTGGAACGGGTGCGGGAGCGGGGCTACGAGGGGTTGTAATGGCAATCCTGACTGACCCGACCCCTTTTCTCCTCCCTAGCGATCGCTCGCCGCCGCGGAGGATCCCGAGGCCCGGGGGATCTGCGGCGGTCCGGACACGGCCTTGCGGACCTGTGGATCAGGATCGTTGGCGCTCGCCGCCAGGTACGTTCGAGCGCGATCGCTGTCGTGCCGCCACAGGCCCCAGGCCGCCACCACCCGCTCGCGGGTGCTCGCACCGGAGAGCAGCAGCTCGCCCAGCAGGCGGGTGGCACGCGGGTCGTCGATCTGCGCGAGCGCCAGGATGACCTGCACGCGCACGGTGGGGTGCTCGTCATGCAGCGCGGACTCGAGGGCAGGCAGCGATCGCACGTCGCCCAGCGCCCCCAGGGCCATGGCCGCCCGCGTGCGCACCAGCGGCGCCTCGTCATCGTGGAGCGCGCCTTCCAGGGTGGCGAGCACCTCGTCCGTGGCCCCGTGGCGCACGAGGCCCAGCAGCGCCTCGCTGCGCGCCTTGCCGTCGTCTTCCTGACCGGCCGCGGCCACGGCCGCTTCCATCCGCTCGTCCGTCTCGCCGTCCGGCCCCGCGTGCGTGCCGAGGAGCCACACCTGATCGATCCCGCCGGCGACGTCCGTGTTCCTGCCTCCGGGGTCATGGAGTATCACGTGGCCGGTGCCGGACAGGAGCCGGTCCAGCGCATCGGGCACGCGCACGCGCACGAAATCCGCCGTCACGCGCCCGCTCACCGGCCCCATCTGGACGACCCGGAAGCCGGCGCGATGGCCGATGGCCGTAATCACGTCCGCGAGGGGCGCGTCCCGCGCGTGCACGGTGATCAGGCCGTCGTCCACCTGGACCGTGACGGGCGCAGCCGGCGCATCTCCGGGTCCCAGCGCCGCCACCGCAGCCGGGGACACCAGCGCCGCCAGCAGCGCCAGGGCGCCCAGGCGCCACGCGGGCGTCGCGGTGCGTGCTGGTCCGGTCGTTCCCATCGCGCCCTCCGCCGGGCGGCGCGGACGCCGCCCGGCACCCGGTAGACCGCCCCGGAGGGACACCCCCGGAGCGGCTGACTCGAGCTACCTCGCCTGCAACGGGCCCAGGTACTCGAGATCCTTCATCTTCTTCTTCTTCTGCTTGAAGTTGCCCTTGCCCTTCTTGCCGTTGATGGTCTCGGTGTTCATGGCGTACTGCAGCACCGAGTAGGCCACCGCGTCCGAGTTCACGTCCAGGGCCTTCAGGCTGATGTTGTCGAAGGTGTCGCAGGCCAGGTGGTAGCAGGGATCGAACTGATCGCCTGCGGTGCCGCCCCAGATGGCGGCCTCTTCGGGCGTCTTGATCACCTCGGCGCCGGTGAACAGCCCCCCGGCGGGGATCCCCACCGCGATGAAGGGACCATAGTCCGAGCGCCCGGAGAAGTCCGTGCCCTTGAAGGGCTCGCCCACCTGCTTGAAGTAGGACTCGAACAGCGCCTCGATCTGGGCCGAGCCTTCCGGCCCGGGACCCGCGCCGACGCCGTCGGAGTCATCGCCGTCGTAGATGAAGAACACGTAGTTCGGCGACCCGATCATGTCGAAGTTCAGGTAGAGCGTGATGTCGTCCTGCTCCTCCTGCGTCAGGTTGTTCACGTAGAAGGTGGAGCCCACCAGCCCCGACTCCTCGGCACCCCACCAGGCGAAGCGCACCTTGTTGCGCGGCTTGACCTTCGCCATCTGCTCGGCCACCTCCAGGATCGCGGCACTGCCCGAGCCGTTGTCCTGGATGCCGGGACCCGCGTTGACCGAATCCAGGTGCGCCCCTGCCATGACCACGTTTCTGGGGTCGCCCGCGGTGCTCTCCGCGAGCACGTTGCTGGTCGTGGCGATACCACGGAAGGTGTCGGTCTTGAGGCGCATCACCAGGCCCGAGGTGGCGGCGAGCTGCTGGCCCACGTCCAGGGTCACGGCGGTCACCCCGATGTCCAGGGAGAAGGTGCTGCTCAAGGTGCCGTTGAGCACGCCGGGGATGTTGTTGTAGATGATCACGCCGCCCGCACCCGCGTTGAATGCATTGGTGGCCTTCAGCGCGAAGGTGCATGCGCCGCGGCTGATGAGGGCGATGTTGCCGGCGGGGAATCCGGCGAAGTCGCCCGCGTTGCAGCCCGTGATGACAGGCAGCGTGCTCACCGCAGCGGTGACGTCCCCGCTGCCCGAGTAGGACATGATCCGGTTCTCCACCGGCCCCGCCGGCGTCGGCGCGATCCGCCTGAGCTCCGGCTGCGAGAGGTTGATGAAGGTCTGGAACTGGAACTCCTGGATCGTCACGTCGTAGCCCGCGGCCTCCAGCCGTTCGGCCACGTACGCGGCGGACGCGTCGTAGCCGGGTGTGCCCGAGGTGCGAATGCCGTTGTTGGCGTCGGCGTGGGCCTGGAATGCGGCCTGGTGCTCGCGCACGCCCTCGACCGTGACGCACTCCAGCAGCTTCTTGAAGGTGTTGTTCACCCTGTTGTCGCAGGCAGCGTTGCCGGCGGACGCCTGCCCTGCCATCAGACCGAGCGAGCCGATGAGACTCGCAAGCAGAACTTTTCTTCTCCCCGTCATTGGAATCCCCTCCTGACTGGCTATTTCTGTAGTGAATTGCCGTGGACCAGCCTCGCCCGCGCAAGCAGCCGACCCGCGACGATTAGGAAGCAGGCTCCAAGGGGCAGTCAAGGGATTCGTCTTCGCAGATCCCGGAGTCTGCGCAGCAACCCGGGTCATGCCCGGTAAGTGAATCCTCGCTCATCTCCTCATCGCATGGCGGCGACCCGCGTTTCCCGGATCCAGCCGTCCTCGGACTCCGGGCGAGCCCGACCGCGCACGATCGACGCCGAAGGCCGTGCCGGCGATCCGGTCAGCACGGGTCGCGTGCGGGTCCGGCCGGCCCCTGCGCCCGAGCGGGTGCCGGCCACCGGTCCGTTTTCACGGCGGCCGCTCGGACATCTCCAGGTGCAGCGCATCGCCTTCGTACGGATGCGCCTGCGCCACCGCCTCGTCCAGCTCGACCCCGAGCCCCGGCGCCTGCGGCGGGATCACGTGACCGTCCTCGAAACGCATGGGCGTCTTCAGGATCTCCGCGTGGAACCCGTCCCACTCCTCGATGGACTCCAGGATGAGAAAATTCGGCGAGCAGGTGGCGAGCTGCACGTTGGCGGCACCCACCACGGGGCCGCAGTAGAGATGCGGCGCCACCTGCGCGTAGCGGGTCTCCGCCATGCCGGCGATCTTCTTCGCCTCCAGCAGGCCACCCACGCGGCCCAGGTTCATCTGCAGGATGGACGCGGCACCCGCGTCCAGCACCCGGGCGAACTCGTACTTGGTGGCCAGGCGCTCGCCGGTGGCGATGGGAACCGAAGTGCCCCGGGCCACCTTCGCCATCTCCTCGGGCATCTCCGGCGGCACCGGCTCCTCGAACCACAGGGGATCGTAGGGCGCGATGCGCCGCGCGAGCCTGAGCGCGCCGGACACGGTGAGCTGGCCATGGGTGCCGAACAGCAGATCGCAGCCACTACCCACCGCCTCTCGCAAGGTGCGCATGAAGCGCTCGCAGCGATCCAGCACCTCGCCCGAGGGCTGGCGCGGATCGAACACGGAGTAGCCGTCCACCGGATCGAACTTCACCGCGGTGAAGCCCCGCTCGACGTAGTGCGCGGCGCGCTCGGCGGAGCGCTCGGCGTCGCTGTAGACGCCCGCGTCCTCGCCCGGCCCCGGGTAGATGTAGGTGTAGGCGCGCAGCCGCTCGTGCACGCGGCCCCCCAGCAGGTCGTACACGGGGCGGCCGGTCTCCTTGCCGATGATGTCCCAGCAGGCCATCTCCACCGCGCTCAGCACCGCCACCAGCGTGGCGTCCGGGCGCAGGGTGTAGCCGCGGCCGTAGACGCTGCGCCACAGGCGCTCGATGCGGAACGGATCGGCGCCCACCAGATGGCGCTCGCACACCTCGGCGATCATGCGCGCCAGCGTGTGGGGGCCGAAGGTGGCGGCGTAGGCCTCGCCGATGCCGGTGACACCGGAGTCGGTGGTGAGCTTCACGAACACGAAGTAGCGCCCACCGTGGTGCGGCGGCGGGTTGCCCACCACGAAGGTCCTGAAGTCGCTGATGTGCACGATCAGAACACGATCACGTTGCGCAGCGCCTCGCCGCGGTTCACCGCCCCGATGGCCTCGTTGATCGCCTCGAGGGGGTAGCGTCCGGAGATCAGCTCGTCGAGCTTGAGCCGCCCCTGGTGGTAGAAGGCGATCAGCCGCGGGATGTCGGTGGCGATGCGCGCCGAGCCCATGCGGCTGCCGAGGATGCGCAGTCCGTCGGCGGCGACGGCGCCCGGGTCCATGGCCACCGTGTCGCCGCTGGCCGGCATGCCCACCAGCACCACGGTGCCGCCCCGCGCCGCCAGACCGAGCGCCTGGGTCACCGCCGCGCCGATGCCCACCGTGACGAAGACGTAGCCCGCGCCGCGTCCGCCGGTGATGCTGCGCACGAAGCCCGCGGCATCCGGATCCCGGGCGTCGTGGACGTGGGTGGCCCCGAAGGCTCGCGCGGCGTCCAGCTTCGCCTCGGACACATCCAGCGCGATCACGCTGCGCGCGCCGCACAGCACCGCGCCCTGGATGCTGTTGAGGCCGACGCCGCCGCAGCCGATCACCGCCACGTCGCTGCCCGGACGCACCGCGGCGGTGTTCATCACCGCGCCCGCGCCGGTGATGACGCCGCAGGCCAGCAGCGCCGCGCTGTCGAAGGGCACGGCGTCGTCGACGATCACCGCCTGTGTGGCGTGCACCACTACCCGCTCGGCGAAGGCCCCCGTGTGCATGGCCTGGTGCAGGGGCGCGCCGCGCAAGGTGAGCGGACCGGCGCGATCGGGATCGTGCGGCGTCTCGCACAGGGCCGGCTCGCCGGCGGCGCAGTTGCCGCAGCGCCCGCAGGCGCGGATCAGGGTGACCACCACCCGGTCGCCCGTCGCGAAGCCCTCCACACCCGGCCCCACGGCCTCCACCACACCCGCCGCCTCGTGGCCGTACACCGCCGGCAGGGTGCCGCCCCAGGCGCCCTCGGCGTAATGAATGTCGCTGTGGCAGATGGCGCAGGCCGCCACCCGGACACCGATCTCGCCCCGCGCCGGCGGCGCGATGTCCACCTCTTCGACGGCCAGCGGCTGGCCGAAGGCATGACACACGGCGGCCTTCACGTGGCGCTCCGGTAAACGGGGTGAGCAGTATTGCTCGCGCCGCGCCGGCGGGCCAGGGCATCGGGACTCAGCCCAGGGTCGCGTCCAGGAACATCATCACCACGAAGCCCGCCAGCAGGGAGAAGGTGGCGTGGGTGGCGTGCTCGCTACGGTGGGTCTCGGGGATGATCTCGTGACTGATGATGAACAGCATGGCGCCGGCGGCGAAGCCCAGCGTCAACGGCAGTGCCGGGCCTGCGATGCCCACCGCGGCGCTGCCCACCAGCCCGCCTACCGGCTCTACCAGCCCGGTGAGCGCCGCCACCGCGAACGCCTTCCCGCGCGAGTAGTTCGCCGCCAGCAAGGACACCGCCACCGCGAGGCCCTCGGGGATGTTCTGCAGCCCGATGCCCACCGCCAGGCTCACGCCGTTGGCCATGTCGCCGCCGCCAAAGCCGACGCCCACCGCCATGCCCTCGGGGAAGTTGTGCAAGGTGATGGCGATGACGAACAGCCAGATACGTGCGAGGCGGTCCGTGTCCGGGCCTTCGCGCCCGAGCACGAAATGCTCGTGAGGGACGCGGGTGTGGAGCAGGTGCAGGGCCAGCGCGCCTGCCAGCAGCCCGAGGGAGACCACCATCACGGCTGCGACGGTGCCGCCGAACGCCGCCTCGCCGAACTCGATGCCGGGCAGCAGCAGGGAGAAGAACGATGCCGCCAGCATGACGCCGGCGGCGGCGCTCAGCATGACGTCCTCGACGCGCGCGGAGAGTCGGCGCACGAGCACGATGCCACTGGCGCCGACGGCGGTCCCGAGCCCCGCGAGAAAGCTGGCGGTGAAGCCCGCCAGGATGATGGTTCCGGTGCCCGTCATGCGCTCGGATCACTGGGCCTGGAGGATGCGCTCGGGAGGCGCGGGGCGCGGCCACGCTGCCGCGCCCCGCGGGGGCCTCAGGCTGCCCGCTCGTAGGCAAGGGTGCCCGCGGCGGCGTTGATCACCGCCGCGATGCGCACCGCGCTCTGGATCGCCTCGCGACTGATCCCTTCGCCGCGCAGCGTCTTCTCGTGGGACTCGATGCACATGCCGCAGCCGTTGATGGCGGACACGGCGATGCTCATCAGCTCGAAGGTGGCCTTGTCGATGCCCGGCTTCGCGATGACGTTCATGCGCAGCTTCGCCGGCATGCGGCCGTACTCTGCGTCGCCCACCAGGTGCAGGAAGCGGTAGTAGACGTTGTTCATGCCCATCACCGCGGCGGCGGCCTTGGCGGCCTCCACGGTGGCGTCGTCCGCATGCTCCCGCGCGTGGCGCTCTACCGCCGCGGTGAGCGTGGGCTCCCGCGCGGCGATGGCGCTGGCGAGCGCCGTGCCCCAGATCTGCGCCTCGCTCAGGCCCGGCGCGCCGCTGGCGCCGAGCACGCTGCCCAGGTTCAGACGCAGGTCCCTGGCGTAGTCCGGCATCTGGTCCCGGATGGTCTGGATGTCCATGGTCGTTCTCCTCGAAGGTGAGTGGGTAGGCCGAAGGCCGCCTCAGGCGGCCTTCAGGGTCTCCTCGCCCTTCTTCCAGTTGCAGGGGCACAGCTCGTCGGTCTGCAGCGCGTCCAGCACCCGCAGCACCTCCTGCGGGTTGCGGCCCACATTGAGATCCGTCACGTAGACGAAGCGAATGATGCCCTCGTCGTCCACGATGTACGTGGCGCGCTGGGCCACGCCCTCGGCCTCGTCCAGGATGCCGAGCGCGGACACCAGATCGCGTTTGATGTCGCTCACCATGGGGAAGGGCAGGTTCTGCAGATCCTCGTGGGACTGGCGCCAGGCCAGGTGCACGAACTCCGAGTCCGTGCTCACGCCCAGCACCTGGGCGTCGCGGTCGGCAAACTCTCGCTCGAGCTTGCCGAAGGCCGCGATCTCGGTGGGACACACGAACGTGAAGTCCTTGGGCCAGAAGAAGACCACCTTCCACTTGCCCGCGTAACTCTCCGGAGTGATGTCCTGGAACGCGGTGTCCATGTCGCCGGACACCACGGCCCTGGCGTTGATGTCCGGGAAGCGATCGCCGATGCGCAGCATAGAAGTTTCCTCGCGGGTTGAAATGAGGTGCCCGCGGCGAGCCGCAGGCGCGAGGGCAACCTACCGCGAGCATTCAATATATGAAATCGAACTTATTTATTAATACAATTGATATGCTCTATATACAGCCACGCCCCCCAACCGGCCCGGCTCGGCTGTCGTCGTCCCCCGACGGGTGGCCGTTCGCGAGACTGAAACCAAGCGTTTCAACGGAATTGTCAGAAGTGCATAATCCGCCGCCGTCCGGGGCTTTGCGGCGCGGCGCGCGCGGCGGATACCGGGCTGGCACGGGGTTTGCCCGTACCAAGGACAGGTGCGGAGACCTCACGACATGGTTGAACGGGAACAGGTGGATTCGGAGCAGGCGCCGGCGTTCATCCGGTACCCGGGCGACGTGCCGGTGCGCTACCGGCGTTGCCGGCAGGCCAAGCGGCGCAACGGCCACACCAACGGCGTGACCCCGGGCGGCATCTGCTTCGCCAGCGGCGAGCCGCTGGAGCCGGGGGCTACGCTCAAGCTCAGTCTCGGCGCGCCCCACGGCGTGGAGCACTTCACGGTGCGCGTCGCGTGGTGCCGCCCGGAGGGTGTGGAGTTCCTGGCGGGGGCCTGCCTGCTGGACGAGGGCGACGCCTGCCGCGCGCGCATGCTCGCCCAGGTCTGTCACATCGAGGCGTACCTGCGCCGCCAGCGGGCGGACGGCCGCGACCTGGACCGGGACACCGCCGCCAGCGAGTGGATCACGCGCTACGCCCACCAGGTGCCCACCATCACCTGACGCGGCCCGAGCCCTGCGCCAGGGGAACCCCCGCCGGGGGAAGCCGCGCACACTCATTCGCGCTACGCTCTTGCGGCGATCCCGGCGGCGGCGCGACCCCACTCGCCGCGACGGCGCCCGGTGATTAAGGTCAGCTGACACGCAACCCGCGGAGCGACGACCATGCCGACGGAACGCACGGGACCGGGCGCCCCGCTCACGCCGCAGCCGGGCGACGCCCTCATCGTGGTGGACGTGCAGCGCGACTTCCTGCCGGGCGGCGCCCTGGGAGTCCCCGAGGGGGACGCGGTGGTGCCCGTCATCAACCGCTGCGTGGCGCGCTTCCAGGCCGCCGGCCTGCCGGTGGTGGCGAGCCGCGACTGGCACCCGCAGGGACACTGCTCCTTCGCCGAGCAGGGCGGTCCCTGGCCACCCCATTGCGTGGCCGGGACCCCCGGCGCCGAGCTGGCCGACGCGCTGGAGCTCCCCGCGGACTGCCTGCTCGTAAGCAAGGCCACGACCGAGGAGAAGGACGCCTACTCGGCGTTCGAAGGCACCGATCTCGCCGAGCGGCTGCGCGACCTGGGCGTGACGCGGGTGTTCGTGGGCGGGCTCGCCACCGACTACTGCGTGCTCAACACCGCGCTGGACGCCCGCAAGCACGGCTTCCGCGTGGTGCTGCTGGAGGACGCCGTGCGGGCAGTGGACGTGCAGCCCGGCGACGGCGAGCGCGCGCTGGGCCGCATGCGCGAATCGGGCTGCGCGTTGGCATCCTCGGAGGCGCTGGCGGCCTGACGCGCCGTATTCGCGTCCCGGCCACGAGCGAAGGGATCGAGCCGACCCACGTGAGCGCATCTGCCGCGCCGCCGCCGGACCCCGGGCACAGCGCCCTGCTCACCGATCTCTACGAGCTCGCGATGCTGCAGGTATACCATCAGCATCGCATGCTGGACACCGCGGTGTTCGAGTTCTTCGTGCGCCGGCTCCCCGAGAGACGGGGCTACCTGCTCGCGGCGGGTCTCGAGCAGACGCTCGAGTTCCTGGAGAGCCTGCGCTTCAGCGACGAGGAGATCGAGTGGCTCGCCAACACGGGCGGCTTCGACGACGGCTTCCTCGAGCACCTGGCCGGCTTCTCCTTCGGCGGCGACGTGCACGCCATGCCCGAAGGCACGGTGTTCTTCGCCAACGAGCCCATCCTGCGGATCACCGCGCCCATGCCGCAGGCCCAGCTGGTGGAGACCCGCGTGATCAACCTGCTGCAGTTCCAGACCCTCATCGCGAGCAAGGCCGCGCGCTGCGTGCTCGCCGCGCCGGGCAAGCTGCTGGTGGACTTCGGCCTGCGGCGGGCGCACGGTGCCGAGGCCGGGCTGCTGGCCGCGCGGGCGAGCTACCTGGCGGGCTTCGCCGGCAGCGCCACGGTGCTCGCGGCCCAGCGCTTCGGCATGCCCTGCTACGGCACCATGGCCCACTCCTTCGTCCAGGCCCACGACGACGAGACCGAGGCCTTCGCCCGCTTCGCGCGGGCACGCCGGCACGACGTGGTCCTGCTCATCGACACCTACGACACGCTGCGCGGCGCGCGGCGCGTGGTGGAGCTGGCGCCGGCGCTGGCGGCGGAAGGCATCCCCGTCAACGCGGTGCGCCTGGACAGCGGCGATCTGGACACCCTGTCCCGGCAGGTGCGGGCCATCCTGGACGAAGGCGGCTGCCGTGACGTGCGCATCTTTGCCAGCGGCGGGCTGGACGAGGATTCCATCGCTACGCTGGTGGCCGCGGGGGCGCCCATTGACGGCTTCGGCGTCGGCACCAGCCTGGACGTGAGCGCGGATGCGCCCTACCTGGACTGCGTCTACAAGCTGCAGGAGTACGCCGGGCGGCCACGGCGCAAGCGCTCCACCGCCAAGGCCACCTGGCCCGGGCGCAAGCAGGTGTACCGCCGCTTCGACGCCCACGGCACGATGCAGGGCGACGTGATCACGCTGGTGGACGATCCCCAGGAGGGCGAGCCGCTGGTGGAGCCGGTCCTGGTGCAGGGCCGGCGCACCGGCACCGCGCCAGGCCTCGCGGAAGTCCGCGAGCGCGCGGCACGCTCGCTGGCCTCCCTGCCGCCGGCCCTGGCAGCCGGCGGCAGCGCGCCAGCCTACCCGGTGACCATCGCGACGGCCCTCGAGCGCCTCGCCGCGGAGGTGGACGCGCGATTCCGCTGAGGGCCCGTCCCGGCGACCGGGCGCCGGCGATCGCCTGCCGCGGCTTCGAAAGCCGCCACCGATGGGTGATGATCGCGCCCGTGAGTCCCCCGCCGACGCCTCCTGACGCCGACCCGGGCTCGACCGCCGTACCGCGCGCCAGCGCCCCCCTTCGCGGCGTCGCCTGCATGCTGGCCAGCGTGTTCATCCTCACCGTGAGCGACGTGCTCACCAAGTGGCTCACCGCGGGCTATCCCCCGGGGCAGCTCATCTGCCTGCGCAGCACCGTGATCCTCGCGCTGGTCCTCGCCCTGTCGGCGCCGCGGCGGCGTTGGACCGGGATTCGCATGCGCAGCCCCGGCGCCCACTTCACCCGCGGGGTATTCGCCTGCGCCGGGAGCTTCCTGTTCGTGCTGGGCATCAAGTACCTGCCCCTGGCCAACGCCATGTCCATCGGCTTCGCAGGCCCGCTGCTGATCACGGCGCTGGCCGGCCCCATGCTGGGCGAGCGGGTGGGGTGGCGGCGCTGGAGCGCCGTGCTGGTGGGCTTCGTCGGCGTGCTGGTGATCCTGCGACCGGGAGCGGAGGGCTTCCACTGGGCGGCGATGGTGCTGCTGGCGGCGACCCTCTTCGGCAGCCTCAGGGACATCGTCACCCGGCGCATCAGCGCCACGGAGAGCTCCACCTCGCTGCTGCTCAGCACGAACCTGTGCATGGTGGCCTTCGGCCTGCTCAGCGTGGTCCAGGGCTGGAACATGCCCGGGGCCCGGGACGCCGCCCTGCTGGCGCTCTCCGGCGTGCTGATCGGCAGCGGCCACTACCTCCAGATCGAGGCGTTCCGCCAGGCCGAGGCAGGCACCGTGGTGCCGTTCCGCTACACCGGGCTGCTGTGGGCCATCCTGCTCGGCTGGCTGGTGTTCGGCGACGTGCCCGGCACCGGCATGCTCACCGGCGCCGCACTGGTCGTCGGCAGCGGCCTGTTCATCCTCTACCGCGAGCGCCGCCTGGGCGGCGGCCGTCCCCACCCCGCCGGCCCCGGCGTGCGCATCCCCGGCTACCGCTGGGACGACACCCAGTAATCAAGAGGGACGCAGTCGCTTGGTTT
>JBFHNV010000076.1:0-24797 GCA_041593595.1 Gammaproteobacteria bacterium | reverse complement strand
GCACCCGGGCGGTTTTGTCCAGGACCGTCTCCCGCGTGCCCTCCAGGCGTGTCTGCACCAGCCCCGCCTCCAGCGTCCGGAACGCGCACACCGACACCGCTGCGCCGTCCGCGGCCTCCAGCGCCGCCTCCAGCGCGGCGCGCGGCGCCGCGAACGGAATCACCTTCACGGTGGCCAGCATCTGCTTCGCCTCCACCACCACCGGCGCGGCCAGCGTGGCCACGGTGAGTGCCTCGTGGGCGCGATTGACCGCGGCGATGCGCGCCACGTCCACCTGCAGCAGCCCCGGGCACTGCGCGAACAGGTTGCAGCGCCCGGTGAACGGCGCCGCCACCCGCACGCCGCCGCCCGCCAGCGCCCGCGCCAGCGCCTCCGCCGCGGCGTCCTCGGGCACGTCGTCGGGATCCAGCGCGGCAGTGATCACCTGCCCGTGCCCCGCCTCGCGCAGGCGCGCCACGTCGTCCGCGTCCAGCATCCGGCCTTTCTTCAGAACGCCGCCGGGCAGGCGCAGGCTGTGAGCCAGGATCCGCCCCGCCGCCTGATCGACCGGGACCGGTCCGAACCTCACGACAGGGCGCCGCCGCGCAGCCGCGAGGTGATCTGCGCCAGGATCGCCACCGCGATCTCCGCCGGCGAGCGCGCGCCGATGTCCAGGCCCACGGGGCCGTGGATGCGCGCCAGCGCCGCGTCGTCGAACCCTGCCTTGCGCAGTCGCGCGAGGCGCCCCGCGTGGGTGCGCGTGCTGCCGAGGCACCCGATGTAGAACACCGGCGCGCCGAGCGCCGCCTGCAAGGCCGGGTCGTCCAGCTTGGGATCGTGGGTCAGGGTCACCACCGCCGTGCGCGCGTCCAGGGCCATCTCCTCGAGCACCTCGTCGGGCCAGTCGCTGCGAAGCTCCACGCCGGGGAAGCGCTCGTCGGTGGCGAAGGATCGCCGCGGGTCCACCACCGTGACCTGGTACCCGGCCAGCGCCGCCATGGGCGCCAGCGCCTGCGCGATGTGTACCGCGCCCACCAGCACCAAGCGCAATGGCGGGTTGAACGCCTGCACGAACACCTCGCCGCCGACGTCGCTCACCGTCCGGCTGCGATCCGCGCGCAGCGTCTCACGTGCAGCCTCGGCCAGGTCTCCGGAGAGCGTCGTGCACGGGGCTTGCGGGTCGAACAGGCGCTGCCCGCCATCGGCGAGGGTGGTCAGCAGCGCCACCGGTCGCTTGGCCCGCCGCGCCTCGAGCAGCGCGTCCAGCACCTCGCGCTTCACGGCGGTGTTCCCGTGTGTGCCGGCACGAGCGGGGGGTCCACCGCCGTCACCGACATGCCGCCCATTCGCTCAACGCTCGCCATGGTGGTCCTCCGGGCCGCCAGCCCACGCGCCGTCACCCGTCGAACAGGTCGCCGATGACCGGCGACCGCGGCGTCATGCGCACGGCCGTCACAGTGTGATCCTCCACCCGGTCGGCGGCAAGAAGATGCACCACCCGCGCGCCGCGCCCGATGAACGCCGGGGCGAGCAGCGATGCCCGGTGGCAACGCGCAGGGTCCGCCTCGGCACACAGCAGCGCCACCCGCTCGCGTGCCGCCCGCCCCAGCACCCGGTCCACCGCGCTGGCAAAGACGGGCGCGGGCACCGGCGCGCCAGCGCGCCGACGTCCGCCCAGGGCCTCTCCCACGGCCACGTAGCCGAGACCACACCGGGCCAGCGTCGCGGCGAGCTCGCGTGCACGGAACCAGGGAAAGCGTCTTGACCACGGGACCGAGCGCACGTCCACCACCGTTTCCACGGCATGCGCCCGCAGCAGGTCCAGGAACGCCTGCAGCGGCCTGTTCGAGTGCCCGAGCGTGTAGATCACCGTCTGCATTCTGCGCGCATGTTACGCGACACCGCGCACACGCCGCCGGGGACAACGGTGCTATATTGATCGGCCATCGACCTCTCGCAGGCATGCCGGGGCATGGCCGCCAGTACCGAGCTTCCCGAAAAGATCGACAAGTACGAGATCCTCGGCATCGCCGGGCGCGGCGCCATGGGCATCGTTTACCACGGCTTCGATCCGTTCTTCGATCGTGAGGTCGCGATCAAGACGACGCAGCTACGCTCGGGCTCGCCTATGGAGCAGTCGCTCGCGCGCAAGATGCTCTTCAACGAGGCACGTGCCGCGCGCGTGCTCGACCACGGTTCCATCCTGCAGGTGTTCGACGCCGGCGAGCACGGGGGCGAGCCCTACGTGGTCATGGAGTTCGTGCCGGACGCATTGACCCTGCGCGAGCACTGCAGCGACGACAAGATGCTGCCGCTCGAGCGGGCGGTAGAGATCATCTACATCTGCGCCAAGGCGCTGGACTACGCCCACCGGCGCGGCGTAGTCCATCGCGACATCAAGGCCAGCAATATCCTGCTGACCCGCGATGGGCGGGTGAAGATCGGCGACTTCGGGATTGCCAAGCTGGACACGGTGGAGACCACCGAGATTCTCGGCACCGTCGGCTCCCCGCGCTACATGTCGCCGGAGCAGCTCACGGACAAGCCGCTGACCGCGCAGACGGACATCTACTCGCTGGGCGTGGTGCTCTACGAGCTGCTCACTGGGCGCACGCCATTCGACGGGCGGACCTTCGCGGAGCTCGCACGGCGCATCATCGCGGAGACGCCGCCGCCGGTGGAGACGCTTCGCCCGGACGTGCCGCCCGCGCTGTCCGCGGTGATCGCGCGAGCCCTGGCGAAGGATCCCGCGGACCGCTACTCCAACGGCATGGACCTGGCGGCCGACCTGACCGCAATCTACGGCGCGCTCGATCGCCCGCCGGCCGAGCTGTCGCCGCAGGCGCGGTTCCAGCTCGTGCGCGGACTGCACTTCTTCAACGACTTTTCCGACGACGAGCTTCGCGAGGTGGTGGATCTGTGCCAGTGGCAACGCTACGCGCCCGGCGAGCGGATCATCCGCGAGGGCAACATGGAGCACGCCTTCCACGTGGTGGTCTCGGGCGACGTGGCGGTGAGCAAGGGTGGCACGCGGGTCGGCACGCTGGGCGCCGGAGCCTGCTTCGGCGAGATGGGTCACCTGTCGCGCACCACCCGCACCGCGTCGATCCACGCCCGCGACGACGTCATCACGGTGGCGGCCAACGCGGAGCTGATGTCTCGCATGTCGCCGTCCACCCAGGTGCGTTTCAACCAGGCCTTCGTGCAGACCCTCGTCGAGCGCCTGGCCAGCACCACCGAGCGCCTGTCGAAGTTCCTGATCTAGCCCGGGTCCCTGACCGATAGACGGTTGCGGACGCGTATCGGTGAGACAACCGGGCGAGACCCGTGCGCCGCAGGCCCACGCCTCGTCCGCTCAGAGGGGAGGCAAGGGTGCGGGGGTTGCACCTGCCGCGAACGCCCTGCAGGCGAGACTGCCGTTCCGACGACCGGTGTCAACGCCGCGCAGGCTGTTCCCTGTCCCTCACCCCGACGCTCTCCCCGCGCGCGGGGAGAGGGGGCAGGAGACCTCTCCCTTTCAGGCCGCCGCGGCGGCGATGTCCAGCAGCCGCTCGACACGCTCCAGGAGCTCGTCGTTGGCGTAGGGCTTGGTGATGAAGTCGTTGATGCCGGCGGCCTCGGCCTGGCCGCGGTGCTTGTCGGTGGAGCGCGAGGTCACCATCAGTACCGGCAGCTCGCGTGTGTCGTCTTCCGAGCGCAGGTGCGCGGCGAACTCGAGGCCGTTCATGCGCGGCATCTCGAGATCGGTGATCACCATGTCCGGCATGCCGTCCTCCATGGCCTCCACCGCGTCCAGGCCATCGATCGCGGTCCGTACCCGGTAGCCGGCGTCGCCCAGCGCGATGGACAGCATGCGCCGCGCGGTGAGCGAGTCGTCCACCACCAGCACCTCCGGCGCGATTGCCTCCTCGGGCGCCTCCTGTCGCTCGGCGCCGGGTGCCGCCGCGGCCGCGGTCGCCGACCGGCGGCGCAGCAGCTCGCGCAGGTCCAGCACCGGCGCCACGCTGCCGTCGCCCAGGATGGACGCCCCGATGACCCCGCCGGGGCGCGGCACGCGCTGGCCCAGGCTCTTCACCACCAGATAGCGGCCGTCCACCGCGGCGTCCACGATGACCGCCGTGGGGCCCGCGTCCGCGTCCAGCAGCAGCAGCGGCAGCACCTTGGGCTGCGGCGCGTTCGGATCCGGGGCGCGCCCCGTGAGCTCGCCCAGGTGACGCACACGGTACGCGCGCTCGTCGATGCGGAAAGTGGTCTCCTCCCCCTCCTGCTCCAGGCTGCCGGCGTCGGAGAACAGCACCTGTTCCAGCGAGCCGCTGGGCACGCCGTACACCCGCCCGGCCGCACGCACCAGCAACACGTGCATGGAGATCAGGGTGAGCGGTACCCGCAGGTTGATGCACGCCCCCGCGCCCGGCTCGGACACGATGTCCATGCTGCCCTTGAGATCCAGCACCGCCTTGTGCACCACGTCCATGCCGATGCCGCGGCCCGAGACCCGGGTCGCCTGGTCACGGGTGGAGAACCCGGACAGCACCGCGAGCTGCATCAGCTCACGCTCGGTGCGCGCCTCGCCCGCAGACAGCACGCCGCGCGCCTCCGCCACCTCGCGGATGCGATCCACGTCGAAACCGCGCCCGTCGTCGCGGATGCTGACCCGCACGTTGTCTCCCTCGCGGGAGAAGCGCAGCTGGAGCGCGCCGGTGGCCGGCTTGCCGCGGCGCGCGCGCTCTTCGGTGCCCTCGATGCCGTGGTCCACCGCGTTCCTCAGCACATGCAGTAGCGGGTCCACCAGCGCGTTGAGCACGTCGCCGTCCACGGGCAGCTCGCCGCCCTCGATCTCCAGCACCGCCTGCTTGCCCGTGACGCGGCAGGTCTCGCGCACGGCACGCTCGAGGCGTGCCGCGACGCTGCCCACCGGCACCATGCGCGCGGACATGACCGCGTCGCTCAGCTCCTTGCTGATGCGCTGCTGGTCGGCAATGGTGTCATCGAGGCGCGCCAGCTCCGGACGCAGCCCCAGCGCCACCTCGCAGAAGTCGGTCATGGCCTCGGCCAGCGCCGTGCTCTTGCTGTGCAGCTCGTTGTACTCGTCAAGCTCCAGCGGATCGAAGTCGTCGTCCACCAGCGTGCCGGTGTCGGTCGTGGTCCCGCCGCCGCCGCGGCGATTGCGCGAGGGCACTCCCCGGATCTCCACCAGGTCCTGCAGGTCCGACAGACGCTGCTGCACCAGGTGGTACTGCTCACGCAGGCTGTTGGTCTGCGCGGTCATGCGCTGGTGCGCACCCTGGGACTGCACGTTGGACACGGCGAACTCGCCGGCCAGGCGCAGCAGCTGGTCGACCAGATCCACCGGCACGCGCAGCGTCGCCGCGGCCGGGCGCGGCGGTGCAGGCGCGGCGGGCGCGGACGCCGCTGCCCGGGCCGGCTCGGGCGCGCCTGTCGGATCCGGTCCGGCGCCGGCCGGCTCGCGCGGTTGCGCGGACACCGGCGACGCGGTGGCGGGGCTGATCGCAGGCACGTCGGGTGCCTGCGTGTACCTGTGCGACTCCTTGGCCTCCGAGGCGGTAGCCCCGAGTATCTGCTCCCGGGCGTGCGTCACGGGCCGGTCCGTCTCCGGCGCCGGGCAGGTGCCATCGGAGAGCGCATCGTTCTCCGTGGCCCGTCGGCCCGCTGCCGGGACCGCCGTCAGCGCCGATGGCGGCGCGGCCGTCCCGGTCCCGTCGGCCGCGCAGGTCGCGCCGGTTGCGTCGTCGTCCTCGACACCGCCCCAGGTCGACACCGGATCCGCCTGCGGCTCGTTCTCGAGATCGAGATCGAGATCCGGCACCGGCTCGTCCTCGGGATCGTGCTCCAGGTCGCCGTCCACGCACGGAGCATCCGCGGCCGCTGCCTCGTCCACGCCCGCCTCGTCCCCGGCCGCGTCACCCACGTCCCGTCGGCACTCGCACCACGCCTTCAGGCGCGCCAGCACATCGACGGTGGACGCTGGCGCCGTACCGCCGTCGCGCAACGCGTCCACCATGGCGGCGACGCAGTCGGCGGTCTCCACCAGCACCTCGCCGAGCTCCGCCGGCGGCAGCGCACGGTTCTCGGAGAGCCAGTCCAGCACGTCCTCTGCCTGATGGGTCAGCTCCGCGATGGCGTCGACCCCGGTGATGTGCGCGGACCCCTTCAGCGTGTGCGCCACGCGCTGTGCCTGCACCACGTCGTCAATGGAGGCACCGCTGCCGGCGAGGCGGCCCACGGTTTCGGCGAAGCGCGCCGCGTGCACCGGTGCCTCCTCCAGGAAGGCCTCGGCCAGCAGCGGGTTGATGTCGCTCGCGAAGGTGACCTGCAGGCTGGCGCCGTCGGTGCCGAGTGCTGGGGCGTTCATGGCGGATCAGGTGGCGGGGAGTTTGAACACCTGAACCGACTGCATCAGCGCACGGGCGTAGTGCACCATCTTCTTCGTCTCGGCGAGCTGCGCCACGAGCTGCTTCGCGGTGGCGGCGGTGCCCGCCACCAGCGCCTGCGCCCGATCGCGAAGGCTCGCGCTGATCTTCGCCTGCTGCTCGGACCCTTCCGCGATGCGCAGCACCGATTCCACCAGGCGGTCGGTGGACTGCTGGGTCTCCAGCATGCGCTGGCCGGCAGTCTCCGCCAGACGCGAGCCCTCCACCACCTGGTTGATGGTGCGGTCCATGGTCACGATCGTGTCGTTGGTGTCCACCTGGATGCTCTTGATGAGGCCGCCGATCTGGGCGGTGGCCTCCCGCGAGCTCTCCGACAGGCGCTGCACCTCGTCGGCCACCACCGCGAAACCGCGCCCGGCCTCGCCGGCGGCGGCTGCCTGCATGCTGGCGTTGAGGGCCAGCACGTGGGTGCGCTCCGCGATGGAGTTGATGATCTCGACAATGGCGTTGATCTCCTGGGAACGCTCGCCCAGACGCTTGATGCGCTTGCCCGTCTCCTGGATGGCGTCGCGGATCTCGTTCATGCCGGCCACGGTGCCGTTCACCGTCTGCACCGCCATGCGTGTGGTCTGCGTGGTGCCGTTGGCGATGTCCCGGCACTCGAGCGCCAGGGTCGCGATGCGCTCGAGCACCTGCGACGCGCTGGCGAGCTCCTCGGCCGCCGCCTGGATCTCCTTGCCTTGCCCGTCCGCCGCCTGGTTCACGGCGCCGGCGCGCTTGTTCACCTGCAATGACGCCTGCCCCACCGCGCGGGCGATCTTGTTCACCTGCCGGAGCACGTTGCTCGTCTCCTCGGCCATCTGATTGATGGCGTCGGCCACCGGGCCCGCCACGTCGGCGGTCACCGGGACGCTCACGGTGAGGTCGCGCTCGCTCATCTGGGCCACGGCCTCCAGCACCTTGAGCACGGACTCGTTGAGCTGCTCGGCCTCGCGCTCGGCGCGGGCCAGCGACTGCACCTTGTCCTCCAGCAGGCCGTCCAGGGCGGCGCCCAGCCGGCCCAGCTCGTCGCTGCCGGTGACGCCGCTTCGCACGCTGAAGTCGCCTTCGGCCACCAGGCCCACGGTCTCGGCGATGCGCGCGATGGGCCGCGTGATGGAGCGGTAGATGAACAAGCCGATGATTCCCGCAATCAGCACGCCGCCCACGATGACCGAGAGGCTGGCCATGAAGAACATGCGGTTGTTCTCCAGCGACTGGTGGAAGGTGGACTCCGCCACCATCTGGCGCTGGGTGGAGCTCGCGCTGAGAGCGTTCAGCAGCGGGTCAACCAGGTCCGCGAACTCGTTCAGCACGAACAGCTCGAGGTTGGTGCGGTCCTCGGCGTCGAACAGCCGGCCCAGCTCCTCGAACGCGGTGCGCACGTTCAGCAGCCCCGGCTCCATGACGTCCTTGATGAACTCGGCCTCGTCGGCGGTGACGCCGCCGCTGAAGGTGCCCCAGTCCGACTCGAAACGGTCGCGGGCGAAGGCGAGCCGCTCGCGGCCCTCCGCCCAGGTGATGGCGCCGGTGTCGAGCTGGTACACGGTGCCGAGCAGGTCGCCGCGCAGCGTGCTCGAGATGTAGTCCAGGCGCGTGCCCTCCGACACGTTGCGGTTCAGCACCTCCGTGGACTGGGACGCCACGTTGAGGCCGAACACGGCGGTGCCGCCGACCAGGAGGAGGATGAGCGCCTGCACCGCGATGAGCAGGATGAGGCGCGGTCCAATCTTGAATTTGCGAAGCATGGCCGGGGCTCTCTCTTGATTTGCCGGGGCGTCAGCGCGCCACCAGGCCGGTCCAGTCACCGGGACGCATGACCTGGTATCCGTCGGGCGTGAGCTGGGTGAGGAGCACCAGATCGGAGCCCTGGTTGTCCTCGGTGAAATCCATGGTCAGGCCGCCCAGATCGAAGCGCTTGCCGCGCACCGCCCGCAGGAACGCGGCGCGGGTGATCGGACCCTCGATGTCGTTCATCGCTTTCAGCCACAGCTTGCCGACGATGTAGCCTTCCAGGGTCACGTAGCCGAACTGCTCCCCCAGCGCGGCGCGGGCCTCCGCCACGATGGGGAGATCCGAGTCCAGCGGCGGCACCACCTGGGTCATGATCACGCCCGACTCCACACCCATGTCGTTGAGCGCGGCCTTGAAGTTGTCGGCGCCCGTGAAGGACACGGCGCTGATGGTCCAACGGTCGCCCTTGTAGCGCGCGTAGGCGGCGAAGCGCGCGATGGCGGCATAGGTACCCACCGTGACCACCACCTTGCAGGGGCTGCCGCTAGCCTGCTCCCAGGTCTTGAGCGATTCGTACCCCGGGCGCGACACGAAGGTGTTGCGCTTGTACACGCCGACGGGGCCGAGACCGTTGCGGGGCGGGTCCTCCCCGTCGAGCGCCAGGATCTGCTCGAGGCGCGCGATGGCCTCCTCGGTGCCGGGCTCCACGGCCAGCGCGCGCTTGATGCCCTCGACGCCGGCCATGCCGTAAGCGTCGTTCTGCACGAAGGCGCAGATACCGCTCGCCGGGACGCCCGCCTGGATGGCCGAACGGATCACCGCCGCGGTCTCCTGCACGTAGCTCGCGCGGAAGTTGATCACGTCTCCCACGCCCGGGCGCAGGATGCCGGCGCCGGTGAAGAAACCCACTGCGGGCGCAGCATCCTCTGCCAGCACCGGCAGCGATACCTTGGCGGTGGGCGTGCCCACGTTGCCGAGCACGGCGAACACTCCGCGCTCGAGTATCCGCCGCGTCGCCTCGACGGTCTTGGCGGGCGTGTAGGAATCGTTCAGCGTGAAGTACTCGATGCGGCGTCCGTGCACCGTCTGGCCACGCAGCGCCGCCTCGATGCCCGCCTTCATGCCGAGGCCGAGGCCTCGCGAGCGGCCCTCCAGATCCATCACGCCGCCGATGCGCACGCTGCTGTCGGTGACGCCCTTCTCGACGGCGAGCGCCGTGGGCGCGGCGGCGGCGAGGGCCGCAGTGAGGGCCGCGGCGCGAGCGGCGCGCGGGCTCCAGCGTGTGCAGGATTTCATGGGGTTCCTCCGGTGAAGGTCTACGGGCGCCGGCGCGCAGGCCGTCAGCCGCCCTTCGATTCCAGGTAGTTGATCGTCACGCCGACCACCAGCACGCCGATGGTCTCGCCCCGGTCCAGGACGGGCGCGGAGATCTGGACCGCATACGTCTGGGTGCTCTCGTCCAGCTCGAGCTCGCCCACGAACACGCGGCCCTTGCCCGCGTTGAAGGATGCGGTCCACTTCTCCTCGTCGCCCTGCCAGTAGTCGCTGGTGGCGGGAAACGCGGCCACGTTGGCGCCCTGGTTGTCGGTAAGGAAGGCTTCGTTCAGGGAATTCAGCCGCGTGACGGTTCCCCGCAGGAAGCGCCCCGCGTCGTTGGACTGCAGCGACAGCTTGAACGGTGTCAGCGACTTGGTGCCGCGCCACTCGTCGTCGCGGCGCTTGATCTCCTCGAGGCTGACCCGCTGCGTGTTCTGACCACGCACCGCGCGTACCAGCACCGGGTTCAGCGCCATGTGCTGCACCGTGCGCACCTTCACCTTCAGCAGCTCGTCCAGCGCCGCGGCGTCGATGCGCGGCTCCGCGCCGATGGCAGGCGCGGCGCCCAGCAGCAGCCCCATCATGGCGCCGGCCAGCCCGGTCCGTGCCCGGCGTCCGTCGTGTCCGCTCATGGTCCTCACCTCACTCGGCGCTCAGCGCCAGCGTCTTCAGTTGCTCGAACAGTGCCGGCCAGTCCAGCGCGGTCCAGGTGCCGCCGGCCACGTCGAAGGCCTCGCGCGCGTGGGCGGCGAAGCCGGTACTCAGCGCCGGCAGCGTTGCCGCGGCGGTGTCGGGGGGAATCAGCAGGTGGCGCGGCGACGTGTCCACCAGGGTGCCGGCGGCGGCCTCCGCCTCCCCCACCACCAGCAGCATCCGGCGCGCCTCGGGGATGGGCAGTCCCTGCCAGGCGGCCAGATCGAACACGGGCACCAGGTTGCCGCGCACGTTGCTCAGGCCCAGGAACCAGCCGCGGGTGTTGGGCAGCCGGAACGCGGCGGGCGGCTCCAGCACCCGCACCGCGCCGTCGCCGGCGAGCAGCAGGCGCTCGCCTCCGATGAGCACGCCGTAGCGGCGCGAGCCCACCGGCGCCGCGTCCTCCACGTCCCCGAGGACGCCCGGGGGCAGGGCGCTGCGCGCATCCGCGATGCCGGGAACGGGATTCACCGGAGCTTCTGCACCTGATCGGTGATCTGATCCGCCGTGTAGGGCTTCACGATGTAGCCGGTGGCGCCCTGGCGCCGCGCCCACAGCATGTCCACCTTCTGGTCCTTGCTGCTGACCATCACCACGGGGATGCCCTTGCTGGCGTCCTCGGTGGTGAGCTTGCGGCAGGTCTGGAAGCCGTCCATGTCGTCCATGATGATGTCCATGAAGATCAGGTCGGGCCGCTCCTTGGCCGCCTTCTCGAGCGCCTCGCGCCCGGAATTGGCGGTAACCACCTGGTAGCCCGCGTCCTCCAGGACCTTGGTCAGGTTCAGCCGGTCGGTGTTGGTGTCGTCCACCACCAGAATCTTGCTGATTGCCATGGTGTCTCCCGTAACGTGTTGTCTGGCAAAGTGTTCGGTGGTCCTGGGGCGTAATCGCGCGCAGTCCGCGCAGGTCACCTCGATCCCGTGTGTCGGCTTGGGGCGACGTTCCTTTAGTGATTTTTCTTCCGCCGGGAATCGCGGGCTCGGTGAAGCGGATCGCCGCATCGGCGGCGTCGCCGACGGGGCGCGGACGCCGTCGATTCCTGGCGCGCGTGAACGGCGCCAGCGCACGCCCCGACACCCTCAGGCGCGGCGTGCCAGCAGGTGGTTGGAAATGAAGCTGAGCACGGTGTCGCCGTGCTGGTTGATGGCAGCGTAGCGGGCCCGCAGGATGCCGCGATCGGGCTTGGAGCGCGACGGCCGCACCTCCAGCACCTCCATGGTGGTGTGCAGGGTGTCGCCGGGGCGCACCGGCGCCAGCCAGCGCACCTCGTCCATGCCGGGGGAGCCGATGCTGCACGACTCGAGCAAGCCGTGCTGGATGAACAGCCGGAAGCACACGGCGATGGTGTGGAAGCCGCTGGCGATGAGCCCCCCGTAGGGGGAGCGCGCCGCGGCGTCCACGTCCAGGTGGAACGGCTGCGGATCGAAGCGCAGCGCGAAATCGATGATGTCCGCCTCGGTGAAGGTGTAGCCGCCGGTGGTGAACACCTCGCCGGCGGCGAAGTCGTCCAGATGGCGGTCGCTGAGCCCGGGTCCTCTCATCAGATTGGTCATCGCTTGCGCAGCAGCTCCTCCAGGTTCGCGAAGGGTCGGTGGGTGGCTGCTTCGGAGGCACCGCCTCCGCCCGCGGACGCGCCTTTCACCGCGTCCACCATGCGCGCGTGCTCGTTGTCGTGGCAGTACAGGCACAGCAGCTCCCAGTTGCTGCCGTCCGGAGGGTTGTTGTCGTGGTCGTGATCCCGGTGGTGCACCGTCAGCTCGCGCACGTTGGATCGGTCGAACTCGCGCCCGCAGCGCCCGCACACCCAGGGATACATCTTCAGCGCCTGCTCCCGATAGTCCCGCTCGCGCTGCTCGCGGGCGCGGCGCGCCTCGGCCACGACCCGGTCCAGTCGCGCGTCGTCGGGCGGCTTGCGGCCGGCGGGCATGTCAGGTCTCCAGCCCCAGCCGGCGGTGCCACTCGGCGATGGACTCCTCCGGGTACTCCGCGTGCTGGCGATCCCCCGCGCCCACGTGGACCGGCACCCAGGTTGCCTTTGAGCCCAGCATCAGGTGGGTGCGCTCCGGGGGCACCGGCAGCTCGCTGTCGATGGCCGATGCGAAGGGGTGGACCAGCTCTGGCCAGCGCGGATCCCACACCCAGAGGGCGCTGCCGCAGCGGCCGCAGAAATGGCGCTCGGCCGGGCTCTCGCGCGACGTGCCGCCGGCTCCGGGCGCGAGCCGCGCCCGGTACACGGACACCTGCGCCGCGCCCTCCACGCGCAGGGTCTCGTGGCGTCCCCCCAGGTTGATGGCATAGCCGCCACCGCCCGCGGTCTTGCGGCAGATGGAGCAATAGCACAAGTTGAAAGGATAGGGGTGCGGGCACTCCAGGGAGAAGCGCACCGCGCGGCAGTGACAGGAGCCTTCGAGACGCATCGCGCGATGCCCTCCCGGTCGCTGCACACAGTCTACCGGCCGGCGCCGGGCGCGGCTCGCGGAGGCCTCAGGCCCCCCGCGCGGCGCGCAGGCGCGCGTTGGACGCCTCGAAGGCGGCCAGGGTGTGCTCCACGCTGTAGGGGCGCTCCTCCAGGGTCCCGGCGTCCCACTCGCTGCGCGGCGTGTCGAAGAAGTCGCCGCCGTACACGTGCAGCGCGGCGGTGAGCCGGTCCAGGGGGTTCCTGACCGAGTGGATCACCTTCTCCCCCAGGGGCACGGCATCCCCGGCCTCCAGGGTCTTCATGCGCTGGCGGGTCAGGCCACCGTCGCGGCGCGACCAGAACGTGTTGTCCTCCCGGCCACCGTAGATGCCGATCACCGCCCACATGCGGTGGTCGTGGGGGTGCAGGTCCATGCCAGGACCCCAGACCAGATTGAGGATGGTGAGGTCCTCTGCCTTGTGCAGGGTCTGCACGCCGGCCAGCTCCGGCTCCCCCAGGTCGGCGAGGATCGCGCCCGGATCGGACACCGCCCGCGCGACCAGCTCGCGCACCGCCGACTGGGGATCACTCTGCGTCAGGGCCTCCCGGCAATCCTCGATGAAGCGCTCGCGCTGGAACATCACTGGACTCCTCCGCAGGCTGCTGCGGCACTACCTTAGCGAGTCCGGACGGCCGGCTCCATGTCCCCGGCTCACGCGCCGTGCGCGGCCATCACATGCCGCCGGCATCGCCGCCGCCCGGGTCGCCGTGGTGGCCGTGACCGTGGATGTCGCCGTGGTGATGGTGGTGGTGGGCGAAGGTGGCCAGACCCGCGGTCGCTGCCAGATCGGCGGCCCGATCGCCGGCCCGCCGGCGCCGGGCCGCGGCGCCGACGCCCAGGACCACGGCCAGGATCACCAGGGCGATGCCGGCCAGGCTCCCGTGGGGGAACACCAGCGCGGACGCCGCGCCGTCGGGCGCCGCGAGGACGTTGACCAGGAACAGCCCCGTGCCGCAGAGCAGCATCAGCCGGCGCAGGATGGTCACCACCCGCGCCCCTCAGTAGTGGGGCGGGGCCGCATCGCCGCCGTCGCCCGGGCCCGCGAGCTCGTCCAGGCGGCGCACCAGCCGCTCCACCGCCGTCTCCAGGCGGGCGATGCGGGCCTCCTGGGCCGTGACCACCGCGTCCAGCGCCTGCAGGGTGTCCTCCTGGTAGGCGAGGCGCGACTGCAGGTCCACCAGCGCCGAATCCACGTCACCGCCGGGATGGGTGCTCATGCGGGCTCACCGGGTCGCATTGCCATGCACGGGAGCTTAACAGGGCGGTACCGGTGAGTCTGACCTGCCCGCCCGCCGGCAGCCGCGGCGGCGCTTCGCTATGCTGCACGGAATCCCCCGAGGCGCGCCGCGGAGACCCGTCCCATGCTCTTTCCCACCACCCTGGTCGGCAGCTATCCCCAGCCCGGCTGGCTCATCGACCGTGACAGCCTGGCCGGGCGCTTTCCGCCCCGGGTGCGGCTCGAGACCTTGTGGCGGATCCCCGGGCCGTTCCTGGCCGAGGCCCAGGACGACGCCACCCGGGTGGCCATCCGCGAGCAGGAGGAGGCGGGCCTGGACATCGTCACCGACGGCGAGATCCGCCGCGAGAGCTACTCCAACCGCTTCGCCACGGCGCTGGACGGTATCGACATCGACCACCCGGGCGAGGCCCTGGACCGCTCCGGCCACCCCAATCCGGTGCCGCGCATCGTGGGACCGATCCGCCGCCGCCGGCCCGTGGAGGTGGAGGACGTGAAGTTCCTGCGGGCGCACACGGACCGCAAGGTGAAGATCACGGTGCCGGGCCCCTTCACCATGACCCAGCAGGCGCAGAACGACCACTACGCCAGCGAGGCGGAGGCCGCCATGGACTACGCCGCGGCGGTGAACGCGGAGATCCGGGATCTGTTCGCCGCCGGCGCCGACATCGTGCAGGTGGACGAGCCCTACATGCAGGCGCGCCCGGAGAAGGCCCGCGAGTACGGGCTCGAGGCGCTGAACGCGGCCCTGGACGGCGTCGGCGGGACCACCGCGGTGCACATCTGCTTCGGCTACGCGGCCATCATCCACGAGCGCCCCAGCGGCTACTCGTTCCTGCCGGAGCTCGCGGGCTGCTCGTGCCACCAGATCTCGGTGGAGACGGCCCAGTCCAACCTGGACTGCGCGGTGCTCGCGAGCCTGCCGGGCAAACAGATCATGGTGGGCTGCCTGGATCTCTCCAGCCACCAGGTGGAGACGCCGGAGACGGTGGCGGCGCGGGTGCGCCGCGCGCTACGGCACGTGCCGGCGGAGAACGTGATCCTGGCGCCGGACTGCGGCATGAAGTACCTGCCCCGGGACGTGGCCCTGGGCAAGCTGAAGGCCATGACGGTGGCGGCGCGGATGCTGCGCGACGAGCACGCCTGATAGGCGCCGCCGGCGCCGCGCCACGGATTGACCCGCGTCAGGCGGTGGCCCGGGCGGCCGTCTAAGGTGGTCCTCCGCCCGCTTCGCGTGCCTCCATGCCGGCTGTCCGACCCGAACCGGAGCGCGCCGCCACCCTGAGCGGCCGCGATCTCGTCAAGACCTACCACGTGGGCGACGTGGACATCCACGCCCTGCGCGGCGTGGACGTGGACCTGCTGGAAGGCGAGCTGGTGGTGCTGCTGGGCCCGTCGGGCAGCGGCAAGTCCACGCTGCTCAACATCCTGGGCGGCCTGGACACGCCCACCTCCGGCGAAGTGCGGTTCCGCGGCCGCGCCCTGGCTGCCGGCGGCGAGCGCGGGCTGACCCGCTACCGCCGCGATCACGTGGGCTTCGTGTTCCAGTTCTACAACCTGGTGGCGAGCCTCACCGCCGAGGAGAACGTGGCCCTGGTCACCGAGATCGCGCCGGCGCCCATGGCGCCCGCGGACGCCCTGGCGCTGGTGGGACTGGAGACGCGCCTGGACGCCTTCCCGGCCCAGCTCTCCGGCGGCGAGCAGCAGCGGGTGGCCATCGCCCGCGCCGTGGCCAAGCAGCCCGACGTGCTGCTGTGCGACGAGCCCACCGGGGCGCTGGACAGCGTCACCGGCGTGAAGGTGCTGGAAGCCATCGCCCAGGTGAATCGCGAGATCGGGACCACCACCGCGGTGATCACCCACAACGCGGTCATCGCCGGCATGGCCGACCGGGTGCTGCGCTTCGGCGACGGACGCATCGTGGAGACGCAGCGCAACCCCACACGGCGCAGCCCCCGGGAGCTCGCCTGGTGATGCGGCTGCACCCGCTGGACCGCAAGCTCGTGCGCGATCTGTGGCGCATGCGCGGCCAGGCCTTCGCCATCGCGCTCATCGTCGCCTCCGGGGTGGCGGTGCTGTCGTCGTCGCTGGCGGTGGTGGACGCTCTCAGCGAGACCACCCGCGGCTTCTACGAGCGCCACCGCTTCGGCGACGTGTTCGCGAGCGCCACCCGGGCGCCGCGCTCGCTGGCCGCACGCATCGCGGCGCTGCCGGAGGTACAGGCGGTGGACGCGCGCATCGTCGAGCAGGCGACCCTGGACGTGGCCGGCTTCGCCGACCCGATCATCGGCGCGCTGGTCTCGCTCCCCTCCGGCGGCGAGGCAGCACTGAACCGCCTGGCGCTGCGCGCCGGCACGCTGCCGGAGCCGGACCAGCCGGACGCCGTGGTGCTGAGCGAGGCCTTCGCGGAGGCCCACGACCTGGTCCCCGGGGACGTGCTGCACGCCCTGGTCAACGGCCGGCGCCGGGCGCTTCGCGTCACCGGTATCGCCCTGTCGCCGGAGTACGTCTACGCCATCGGCCCGGGCACCCTGATGCCGGATCCCCGCCGCTACGCCATCGCGTGGATGAACCCCTCGGCACTGGAGGCCGCCTACGACCTGGACGGCGCCTTCAACGACGTGGTGCTGGCCCTCGGGCGGGGGGCCGACACGAACGCGGTGATCCGCGCCCTGGACACGCTGCTTGCGCCCTACGGCGGGACCGGCGCCATCGCGCGCGCCGACCAGCTCTCCAACTGGTTCCTGATGAACGAGATCCAGCAGCTTCGCCGCATGGCCGGGATCTTGCCCACCATCTTCCTCGCCGTCGCCGCCTTCCTCGGCAACATGGTGCTGGCGCGGCTCATCGCCACCGAGCGCGCCGAGATCGGGCTGGTGAAGGCCTTCGGCTACGGCGACGCCACCGTGGCGTGGCACTACGCCAAGCTCGTGCTCGCCATGGCCGGCCTGGGGGTGCTGCTCGGCTGGCTGGCGGGCTGGGCCCTGGGGCGCTGGACCACCGTCCTGTACGCGGAGATGTTCCGCTTCCCGACCCTGTACTACACGCCGGGCTTCGGCCCCTTTGCCCTCTCGGCGGGAGTGAGCCTCGCCGCCGCGCTGGCCGGAGCGCTCGGCTCGGCGCGCCGCGCCGCGGCACTTCCGCCCGCGGAGGCCATGCGCCCGCCCGCGCCGCCCGCCTACCGGCGCGCCGGGGCGCTCAGCGACCTGCTTCGCCGGGTGCTGGAGCAGCTCACCCGCATCGTGCTGCGCCAGCTCCTGCGCTGGCCCCTGCGGGCGCTGCTCACCAGCGCCGGCATCGCCGCGTCGGTGGCGGTCCTCATCATGTCGTTCCAGTGGCTGGACGCGCTGGATCACATGATCGGGAGCTTCTTCTTCCAGCAGCAGCGCCAGGATGTGACCGTGTCGCTGGTGGAGGTGCACCCAGACACGGTGCGCAACGCATTCGCGCGCCTGCCGGGGGTGCTGGCGGTGGAGGCGCAGCGCGCGGTGCCGGCGCGGATCCACGCCGGCCACCGTGTCCGTCGCGAGGCGGTGGTGGGGCTGCCGGAAGTCTCGGCCCTGCACGTGCTCGAGGACGCCGGCGGCAACGCCATCACCCTCCCCCCCGACGGCCTGGTGCTCTCGAGCGCGCTGGCCCGGCGCCTGGGCGTGGCCCCGGGCGGCCACCTGGTGGTGGAGGTGCTCGGGGGTGCGCGCCCGGTGCTCACGCTGCCGGTGGCGGCGGTGTTCGAGACCTGGATCGGCACGCCGACGTACATGCGCCTCGATGCGCTCAACCGCGCGCTCGGCGATCCGCCGGTGGTGAACACGGTGCTGCTGCGCGTGGACAGCCGCGAGCTGCCGGCGCTGTTCGCCGCGCTCAAGGCCACGCCCGCGACGGGTGCGGTGACGCTTCGCCGCGCGGCGGTCGACAGCTTCAACGCGAGCATCGCCGAGCACATGCACGTCTTCATCGCCATCTACGTGCTGTTCGCCTGCACCCTGGCCGCGGGGGTGAGCTACAACAGCATGCGCATATCGCTGTCGGAGCGCGGCCGCGAGCTGGCCACGCTGCGGGTGCTCGGCTTCGGCAGCGGCGAGGTGGCCTACGTGCTCCTCGGGGAGGCGGCGCTGCTGGTGCTCATCGGCCTGCCGATGGGCTGCGGGCTGGGCCTCGCGCTCACGCAGCTCATCTCGTCCAGCTTCGAGACCGAGCTGTTCCGGATCCCGCCGGTGATCGAGCCGTCTACCTACGGGATCGCGCTGATCGTCGCGAGCCTCACCGCCGTGGCCTGCGGCGTGCTGGTACGCCGCCGGGTCGCGAGGCTGGATCTGGTGGCTGTGCTCAAGACCCGGGAGTGATGTCGAGATGACCGCCATGCACAAGCGCATTGTGTTCTGGGCCCTGGCGCTGGCGCTGCTGGCCGCGGCCATCACGTGGAGCCTGCGTCCGCGGCCGGTGCTGGTGGATCTCGCGCCGGCGACGCGCGGCCCGCTGGTGGTCACCGCGGACGAGGAGGGTCGCACCCGGGTGCGCGAGGTGTTCGTGGTGTCCGCGCCGGTCATGGGCCGGGCGCGGCGCACGACCCTGGACGTGGGCGACGCGGTGGTGGCAGGGCGAACGGTGGTGGCGGAGATCGAGCCCAGTGACCCGGCCTTCCTGGACGAGCGCGCCCGCGCCGAGGCGCGGGCGGACGTGGCCGCGGCCCAGGCCGCGCTGGCGCTGGCGGCGGCGGAGGTGGACCAGGCGAAGGCGGAGCTGGAGTTCGCCCAGTCGGAGCTCGCCCGGGCCCGGCGGCTCGCGGCCACGGGCACCATCTCGGATCAGGCCATCGACGAGGCGCAGCGGGTCTTCAAGACCCGTCGCGCGGCGCTCACCACGGCCCAGGCGGGCCTGCGGGTGCGGGAGCATTCACTGGAGCGGGCGCGCTCGCGGCTCACGACGCCGGTGGCAGCGGCCACGCGGCCCGGGGAGTGCGAATGCGTCATGCTCACCGCACCGGTCACCGGCCGGGTGCTGCAGATCCACCACGAGAGCGAGGGCGTGGTGGAGGCCGGCGCGGCGCTGGTTTCCATCGGCAACCCGGGCGAGCTGGAGGTCGTCTCCGAGATGCTGTCAACCGAGGCGGTGCGGGTGCGCCCGGGGATGCGCGTCATCATCGAGGGCTGGGGTGGCGAGGCGCCGCTGGCCGGCGTGGTCGCCCGGGTCGAGCCCTACGGCTTCACCAAGATCTCGGCGCTGGGCATCGAGGAGCAGCGGGTCAACGTGCTGGTGAACCTCACCGGCGACCCGTCCGCCTGGGCCGACCTGGGCCACGGATTCCGGGTCGACGTGCGGGTCGTGGTGTGGGAGTCCGGCGACGCCCTCACCGTGCCGGTCACCGCCCTGTTCCGCGACGACGGCGGCGGCTGGGCGCTGTTCGTGTCCGACGGCGGCGTGGCGCGGCGGCGCCCGATCACCGTGGGCCGGCGCGCCGGGCTGCAGGTGCAGGTGACCCGCGGGCTCGCCCAGGGCGAGCAGGTGGTGGTGAACCCCACGGACGCCATTGCCGACGGCGTGGCGGTCGCGACTCGCGGCTGACTGGCACGGCGCATGAGGTGTCAGACACGCCGGCGGCTCGCGGTATCGGACGCAGCCAGGTCGCCCCCGGAGCTCAGGCCTCCTCGCTGCGGTGGGTGGCGACCACGTCGTCGCTTTCCTCGTCCACCTCCTCCAGCACCACGGCGTAGCCCCACAGCACGCCCAGGCAGCGCAGCGTGCGCCGGACCTCCAGCGCGTCCAGGGTGCGCCCGCGACGTACCGTGTGGCGCAACGTCAGCCGGCGGTCGCCGCGCAGGGCCGCGCCGGTGACCTCGATGCGGGGTCGGCTCTCGCCAGGATCGAAGCTCGCGGCCACGGCCTGCCGCACGCGCCGGTAGCCCCGTTCGTCGTGGATCGCACCCACCGTGTAGACGTCGGACGCGGCGTCGTCGTCGAGCCGGAACAGCCGGAACTCGCGGATCAGCCGCGGCGACAGGAACTGGCGCACGAAGCTCTCGTCGCGGAACTCCGACCAGGCCCACTTCAGGGTCTCCAGCGGCTGGCCGTTGCCGGCCATGTCGGGGAACCATTCGGCGTCCTCCACCGTTGGGTCCGTGCAGATGCGCTCGATGTCGCGCATCAGGGCGAAGCCGAGGGCGTAGGGATTGACGCCCGAGTAGCCGCGGTGGTCGAAGGGAGGCTGCGCCACCACCGAGGAGTGCAGGTGCAGGAACTCGAGCATGGCACCGTCGGTGAGCAGCCCCTGCTCGCGCAGCCGGTGCATGATGGTGTAGTGGCACCAGCAGGCGCAGCCCTCGTTCATCATCTTGGTCTGGCGCTGGGGCTCGAAGTAGGACGACAGCGTGCGCACGATGCGCAGCAGCTCGCGTTGCCAGGGCTTCAGCACCGGCGACTGCTTCTCCAGGAACAGCAGCACGTTCTCCTCGGGCAGCGCCAGCGCCCGCTCCTCGGCCTCGTGGTCCGGGTCCTGCTCCTGCCCCACGACCGGGTCGCTGGGCGCGACCACGCGCCACAGCTCCATCTCGTGCTCGCGCTGGTAACGGCGCCGCGCGGCGAGGCGGCGGCGCTCGTCCTCCACCGTGCTCCCGCGCCGGTGGCGGGTGCGGTCCACCCCCTGCTCCTGGAGCGCATGCGCCGCGTCCAGGGTGCGCTCCACCGCCATCTGGCCGAACTGCTCCTCGCAGCGTGCGACGTAGCCGCGCACGAACTCCGCGTAGTCCAGAATGGTGTCGGCATGAGTCCACTCGCGGAACACGCGGTTGGTCTTGAAGAAGTGGTTGTGGCCCATGGCCGCGTGGGCGAGCACCGTGGCCTGCGCCGTCGCGCTGTTCTCCTCCATCAGATAGCACACTGCCGGGTCCGAGTTAACGATCATCTCGAGCGCGAGGCTGGTCATGCCCTTGCGGTACAGCGCCTCCTGGCGGGCGAAGCGCTTGCCGAAGGACCAGTGCCGGTACATGTGCGGCAGCCCCAGCGACGCGTAGGCGTCCAGCATCTGCTCCGAGGTGATGACCTCGATGCGGTTGCGGTAGAGATCGAGTCCGAGCTCCCCGACGCCCACCGCGGTGACCGCGTCGTGGATCGACTGCAGGTCGTCGAGGGTCCAATCGCCGCCCTCGAACAGCGGCCGCCGGGTGGCGCCGCGACTGGCCGCCGGCAGGCTCATGCGCCGGCACCCTCGCGGCTGAAGAGCTCGCGAAAGACCGGGTAGATGTCGCGCGGGCTGTCCACCCGCCGCATGGCGAAGCGCCGTTCGTCCACCGCCAGCGAGGCATAGGCGCGCCACAGCTCGCTCTCCGCGCTCGGCACCAGGCCACCCGGGACGCTCGGGTCGCGTCCGACCTCGATGTAGGCCATGTACTGGCACAGCGGCAGGATGCGCTCGGCCAGCAGCCCGCGGCAGCGCGGCACGTCCTCGCGCCAGTCGTCGCCGTCGGAGGCCTGGGCGACGTAGATGTTCCAGTCCTGCACGGGGTAGCGGTCCTCGACCACCCGCAGCATTTCGTCGAACGCGCTCGACACCACGGTGCCGCCGGTGAGGCGATCATGGAAAAAGGTGTCCTCGTCCACCTCCTGCGCGTGCTGGGTGTGACGGATGAACACCACCTCCACGCGCTCGTAGCGCCGGGCCAGGAACAGGTGCAGCAGCATGAAGAAACGCTTCGCGAGATCCTTCATGTGCTCGTCCATGGACGCGGAGACGTCCATCAGGCAGAACATCACCGCCTGCGCCACCGGCCGCGGCAGACGCCGGAAGTAGTTGTAGCGGAGATCGATGGGGTCGATGAAGGGAATGCGCTTGCGACGCGCCCGCGCCCGCTCCAGCGCCTCGTCGATCTCGGCGATGCGTGCCTGGGGCGATCGCCCGTCGGCCGGGCGGATGGCACCCGCCACGAGCGCCTCGCGCTCGCGCTCCAGTGCCGCCACGGCACCCGCGCCCGGGCGCCCGAGGGCGACCCGGCGCGCCATGGACTTGCGCATCGTCTGCACCAGGTTGATCCGCACCGGCGGCCCGTCCGTGGTGTAGCCGGCGCGTTGCGGGAGCGACACGCGCTCGGATGCGACGCGCGCTTTGACCATGTCCGGCAGCTCCAGGTCCTCGAAGAAGATATCCAGGAACTCGTCGCGCGAGAGCTCGAAGGTGAAGCTGTCCTCGCCCTCGCCCTCGTTGCTGCCCGCACGCCCGCTCGCCGCGCCGCCGCCGGGGCGCTCGATCTCGTCGCCCTCCACGTACTCACGGTTGCCCGGGAGCACGTGCTCGCGCCGGCCGGTGCGCGGGTCGAGGGCGAAGTCGGGCTCGTGGATGTCGTCGCGCGGGATGGACACGGTCTCCCCGCGCTCGGAGTCGGCGATCCGCCGGTCCTTGAGGCTGTCCTTGATGGCCTGGCGAATCTGCGCGCGGGCGCGCTGCACGAAGCGCTGCCGGTTGCCGAGGTTCTTGCCCCGCGGCTGCTGGCGCCGATCGACGATCACGTCCATTGCCCGCCCTCCGTCGCCAGGCCGTGGCCGGCAGCCGCGCCGCCGGTCAGCCTGCCTTGCGCACGCGCATGTACCAGTCCACCAGGCGGCGCACCTGGCGCTCGGTGTAGCCGCGCTCGACCATGCGCTCGAGGAAGGCCAGGTGCTTCTGCTCGGTCTCGCTGTCCTTCTTCGCGCCGAAGGAGATCACCGGCAGGAGCTCTTCCACGTTCGCGAACATGCGCTGCTCGATGACCTCGCGGATCTTCTCGTAGGCGGTCCAGCGCGGATTGCGCCCCTCGTTGCGGGCGCGCTCGCGCAGCGCGTACTTGACCACCTCGTTACGGAAGTCCTTCGGGTTCGCGATGCCCGCCGGCTTCTCCGTCTTCGCCAGCTCGCGGTCCAGCGTCTCGCGGTCCATGAGCTGGCCCGTGTCCGGATCCTTGTAGTCCTGGTTCTCGACCCAAGCGTCCGCGTAGGCGATGTAGCGATCGAACAGGTTCTGGCCGTAGTCGTCGTAGGATTCCAGGTAGGCCTTCTGGATCTCCTTGCCCACGTGCTCGGCGTAGCGCGGCGCGAGCTCCTCCTTCAGGAACGACAGGAAGCGCTGCTCCATGTCCTCGGGGAGCTGCTCGCGGCGCAGCGACCGCTCGAGCACGTACATCAGGTGCACCGGATCCGCGGCCACCTCGCGGGTGTCGTAGTTGAAGGTCTCGCTCAGCACCTTGAAGGCGAAGCGGGTGGACATGCCGGACATGCCTTCGTCCACTCCCGCCACATCCCGGTACTCCTGCACCGTCTTGGCGTGGGGGTCCGCGTCGCGCAGGCTCTCACCGTTGTAGACCTGCAGCTTCGAGTACAGCGACGAGTTCTCGTGCGGCTTCAGGCGGGTAAGCACCGAGAAGCGGGCGAGCATCTCCAGCGTGCCCGGCGCGCACGGCGCCTCGGCCAGCTCCGACTCGCGCAGGATCTTCTGGTAGATCTGGCCCTCCTCGAAGTAGCGCAGGCAGTAGGGCACCTCGATGACGCAGATGCGGTCGAGGAAGGCCTCGTTGTTGCGGTTGGCCTTGAAGCTCTGCCACTCGGACTCGTTGGAGTGCGCGAGGATGAGGCCATGGTAGGGGAGCGCGCCCAGGTTCTCCGAGCCGATGTAGTTGCGCTCCTGGGTCGCCGTCAGCAGCGGGTGCAGCATCTTCTGCGGCGCCTTGAACATCTCGACGAACTCGAGCACCCCCTGGGTGGTGATGTTGAGGCTGCCCGAGTAGGAATAGGCGTCCGGGTCGTGCTGGCTGTAGAACTCGAGCTTGCGGATGTCGGGCTTGCCCACCAGGGTGGAGATGTCCTGGTTGTTCTCGTCACCCGGTTCGGTCTTGGCGACGGCGATCTGGCGACGTCGGGACGGGTACAGCCGCGCGACGGTGAAGCGGCGTATGTCGCCGTCGAACTCGTCGAGGCGCTTCAGCGCCCACGCCGAGCACAGGCCGGGGAGCTTGTGCACCGGGATGCCGTACTCGGCCTCGAGCTGCTCGCCGTAGCGCTGCGCGTCGAACAGGCCGAGCGGGCTCTCGTAGAGCGGGCTCAGCTTATCGCCGGCCTTGAGCACGTAGATGGGGCGCTCCTCGGCGAGCTGCTTCAGGCGCTCGGCGAGCGACGACTTGCCGCCGCCCACGGGGCCGAGCAGGTAGAGGATCTGCTTGCGCTCCTCCAGGCCCTGCGCCGCGTGTCGCAGAAACCCGACAAGTCGCTCGATCACCTCCTCCATGCCGTAGAAGTCGGCGAAGTAGGGATAGCACCGCAGGGTACGGTTCTGGTAGATCCGGCCCAGGCGCTGGTCGGTGGCCGTATCGATGAAGCGGGGCTCGCCGATGGCGTCGAGCATGCGCTCGGCGGGACCGGCGTACATGAGGGGATCGCTGCGGCAGCCGTCGAGGTACTCATCGAAGGTCATCTCGACGACGGCGCGGCGATCGCCGTACTCCCTCTGGGCGAGTTCCAGCACGCTGCTCTGCGACATGGCTGCTCCGTTGGTTGCTTGTCCCTGTCTCCCCCGTCTCCTCTACTTCGCTTGTTATTGCGTGCCGCATGGCACGATTCCACCCGGACCCCGTCCTCACCGATGCGCGCTTCCCCCGGCACTCGCATCGAAGACATCGCCCGCCCACATCATCACTGCTTCACCCTCCGCGCACCGTGACGCGCGTCGCGCACCGGAAGTCACTTCAGCAGTGACACCAGGGCCGGAACACGGATTGGGTGAAATCTTAAAGAGCGGCAACGTGACGACTGCTGCTGCGGGACCGGCACGCCGCGGGCGCACGTCATGCACGGATTACAGTCTACCCGCGTGGCGGCGTGCGCGAGGTTACGAAGGGGGTGACCGGGGATCGCGTTTCCAGGAGAGGGAGCGCGCGGCGCCGCCGCGACCTGCCGATGCGGCGGTGGGCAGCGCCTGCAAGGGCCTCGACG
>JBFHNV010000075.1:0-24829 GCA_041593595.1 Gammaproteobacteria bacterium | reverse complement strand
GGCTCACCGGGAGGGCGCGGGCGAAGCCGTCGTAGGGATCCGACACGTCCACCAGCACCGGCACGTCCGCGGTGGCCGGATCGCCGGCCTCCAGCAGCGCATCCAAGAGACCCAGATTCTCCTCGTCGGTCTCGCGCTTCATGCGCAGCGCCACCAGGAAGATGGCGGCCTGCACCGGGTGCGCCTCGCCGGCCAGCACGGTGCGCAGGCCCGCGCGGGCCTGCGCCCGGTCCAGATCCTTGCTGAGCTTCGGTCCCGTGGCGATGCGCTGGATCAGCCTCGCCATGTCCACGCCGGCGGTTTCCTCGCGGTTCATGGGAGGATTATCCATCAGGGGCAACGGCTGGACTATCGCAGCAGAGAGTCCGATGTACCATCGGCATCGCGTTCCATGCGACTGCCAGGGAGACATCGATGAATCTCGAGGAGAAGCTCGCGTCGATCCGCGAGGGCGCTGTCAAGCGCATCCCCGCGGAGAAGCGCGAGACCATGGGCAAGGCCACCAGGGCACTGCGCGAATCCGGGATCATGGACCGCGTGATCCGCATCGGTGACAGGCTGCCCGAGTTCGCCCTCGCCAGCCGCGAGGGCAGGATCGTGCGCTCCACCGACCTGCTGGCCGAGGGGCCGCTGGTGGTGACCGTCTTCCGCGGCAGCTGGTGACCGTATTGCAATGCAGAGCTGTACGCTTTGCAGGCAATCGTTCCTGAGCTGAAGCAGCACGGCGCCGCGCTGGTGGCCATCACGCCACAGAAGCCCGAGCATCACGGCACCCTGATCGAGAAGCACGGTCTCGCCTTCCCGCTGCTTTCCGACCCGGGCAACGGGTACGCGGCGAAGCTGGGTCTGCGCTTCCAGGTGACGTCGGAGCTGGCCGAGGTCTACAGGAGCATCGGCATCGACCTTTCGAAGCACAACGGCGAGGACAGCTGGACGCTGCCCATGCCGGCGCGCATCGTGGTCGACTCCGACGGCATCGTGCAGGCGGTGGACGCGGACCCGGACTACACCCGGCGTCCTGAGCCCGACAAGACCGTGCAGGACGTGGCGAAGCTGGGCTGAGCGTGCGCGCGTCGCCGGTAACGCCTCCTCACCCTGCCCTCTGCCCCTCACGGGGGAGAGGGTCGCGGCGAGGGGTATCGGCAACAGCCCCGAATATCGCCGCGCTCTCGCGGATGACGCGCCGGGTCTCGCCGGTGCGCCGGGTGAGGCCCATGGTGTCGAAGTACTCCAGCACCTCGATGGTCAGGTTGCGGCCGATGCCGGTGGCGTCCCGGTAGCTGCGGGCGTCGAAGCCCGCCTCCTGGCGGGCCGCCGACAGGTCCTCCGCGGCGCGGGCGAGGCGCGCCACCGCGTGGGGATGGAAGTAGCGGTTGCGGGCCACGCGGATGAGCTGGCCGCGCTTCGCGCTGCGCTCCAGGAACACCTTGAGCGCGACGAGCTCGACGTTCAGCTCGCGGGCCAGGTCGCCAGAGGTGAGGGGCTTGGTGGTCGCCGGGGTGAGGTGCGCCGCCACCCGCCGCCACAGGGCGGCGTCTGCCTCGCTCAGCCGCGGCCGGTGGTCCGGCAGGCGCAGGCAGGTGCCCTCGCGCACCGCCGCGCCCTCGCGCACCAGCGCCGCGCACGCCGCCCGGGCCAGCGCCGGCCCGTGCACACGGGCCGGATCCCGGATCAGCGCCTCCTCCGCCGGGCCCACCGTCTCGGGCTCCGCCTCGTGGTGCGCCGCGAGCGATGCGAGGAGGCGCGACTTCAATGCGTCGTACACCCCCGGCGGCACCAGCCGCGGCCCCCCGGGCGTGACCACCTCCAGGGCGCCGCAGTCCGCCGCGACGGACGCCACCGCGTCCCGCGACAGGTTGCGCGACCAGGCGAAGCGTTCGGGATCGATACCCTCGCTGGCGACGGGCAGGGCGCCCTCCAGCGCCTTGCGCACGCCGTGGGCCCGAAGCGCCTGAAGCAGCGCGAGGCGCTCGGCGCGACGGCGCGCGCGGCGTGGCGCGTAGGGGTCGATCACCACCGCGCCGCCCAGGGTGCGCCGTCCAGTAGTGTCCCGCAGCACGATGCGATCCCCGTGCACCGCGCACAGGGGGCGGTCGGTGACGATCTGCGCGAGACCCTCGGCACCGGGGGCCACCGGCTCGCCGGCCGGCAGGGTCACGCGGCCGGTGACGAAGGCGGCGCCGTGATGCACGTGCACCGGCGTCCACTGCTTCACGGGGCGCGCCTCCGTGGCCAGCACCTTCAGACACACGTCCACGCGATCCGATGGCGGCCCTGCATCGGGCCCCAGCAGCCACTCGCCGCGGGCCACGCTGCGCACGTCCACGCCGCGGCCCGCCAGGTTGACGGCGCAACGCATGCCGGCGCGGGCCTCGTCCACCGCGTGGCCCGCCGACTCGAGACCGCGCACCCGCACCTCCAGATCGCGCCCTGCGAGCCGCGCCCGGTCGCCCACGCGCACCGCGCCCGCATACACCGCGCCGGTCACCACCAGCCCGGCACCGTGGACGCTGAAGCTACGGTCCACCGCGAAGCGCAGTCCGCCGGTCTCGCCGCGGTGCCCATCCTCACGGCCCGCGGCCACGAGATGCGCGCGCAGCGCATCCATGCCGGCACCGGTCAGTGCAGACACGGGGAACACCGGTGCGCCGGCCAGGGTCGTGCCTGCCAGCAGGTCCGCTGCCGCCGCCGACACCGCGCCGGCCCGCGCGGCGTCCACCCGGTCGATCTTCGTCACCACCACCGCGCCCCGGCACACCCCCAGCAGGTCCAGGATGGCCAGGTGCTCCGCGGTCTGGGGCATGGGCCCGTCGTCCGCCGCCACCACCAGCAGCGCGAAGTCGATGGCGGGCACGCCGGCGATCATGTTGCGGATGAATCGCTCGTGACCGGGCACGTCCACGAAGCCCAGCACGCCACCGCCGTCCACGGGCAGGTAGGCGAAGCCCAGATCGATGGTGAGCCCGCGCTGCTTCTCCTCCGGCAGCCGGTCCGTGTCCACGCCGGTGAGCGCGTGCACCAGCAGCGTCTTGCCGTGATCCACATGGCCGGCCGTCGCGATCAGCATCTCACGTTCTCGCAAAGATTCATGGCATCAGGAACGAACCACAGAGGCACAGAGGACACAGAGAGCTGTCCTCGTTCTTGTCGAGCTGGCGAAATCTTCACCGCAAAGGCACAAAGGACACGAAGGACATGAAGATGCGCTTGCGCTGCCTTGGAACCCTGGCGACCAACAAACCCGTTGATCGGAGTGGATCATGAAGTGGATCAGGTCTCGCCTCACCCGAATTCTCTCCGTGTTCCTGCGTGCCCTATGTGCCTTTGTGGTTCGTCTCCAATGACCCTCGGATCGGGAGGGCACCCCTGTGTCCTCTGTGCCCCTGTGGTTCAATAGCCGTGCCCGTCCGATCGCGACAGCGTCAAAGCTGGAGTTCACCCAGCTGACGAGTGAGCGCGTCGGGATCCTCCAGGCAGCGGACATCGAACAGCAGGGCGCCCTCGGCGATGCGGCCGATGGCGGGGACGGCGAGGGCGCGGAAGGCGGCGGCGATGCGTTCCAGGGTGCGCCCGGAGCCGTCGTCGGGGGTGATGCGCACCGCGGCGCTCGGGAGCGACTCCACCGGCAGGGCGCCGCTGCCGATCTGGCTGGCGCACTCCACCACCGTGACCGTGGCGGTGCCGGCGAGGCGCGGTGTCAGGGCCTGCGCCACCGCGGCGGCGGTGGCGCGGATGGCGTCCCGGGAGCGGGTGAGCAACCGCAGCGCCGGCAGGCGCTCGGGCAGGCGATCCGGGTCCGCGTACAGGCGCAGCACCGCGCCCAGGGCGGCCAGGGTCACCTTGTCCAGTCGCATGGCGCGCTTCATGGGATTCTTCGCGAGCCTCGCCACCAGGTCCGCGCGCCCTGCCACGATGCCGCACTGGGGTCCGCCCAGCAGCTTGTCACCGCTGAAGGTGACCAGATCCGCCCCCGCCGCCAGGGCATCCGCCGGTGTCGGCTCCTTCGGCAGGCCGTAGCGGGACAGGTCCACCAGGGTGCCACTGCCCAGATCGTCCACCATGGGGAGGCCGTGGGCGTGGGCGATGCCCGCGAGCTCGCGCTCGTCCACCGCGGCGGTGAAGCCCTGGATGGCGTAGTTGCTGGTATGCACCTTCATGAGCAGCGCGGTGCGCGGGTTGATGGCCGCCTCGAAATCCCTGCCGTGGGTGCGGTTGGTGGTGCCCACCTCCACCAGCCTGCAGCCGGCCCGGGCCATGATGTCGGGCATGCGGAAGGCACCGCCGATCTCGATGAGCTCGCCGCGGGACACGGGCACCTGGCGGCCGTGGGCGAGGCTGTTGAGGGTGAGCAGCACCGCGGCGGCGTTGTTGTTCACCACCAGCGCCGCCTCGGCACCGGTGAGGCGCCGGAGCCAGCCTTCCACGTGGCTGTCGCGCGCGCCCCGCCGGCCGGCCTCCAGGTCGTACTCCACGTTGCTGGCGCCGGCGGCCCGGGCCATGGCCTCGACGGCCTCCGGTGGCAGCGGCGCGCGCCCCAGGTTGGTGTGCAGCACCGTGCCGGTGAGGTTCAGCACGGGCTTCTGTGTGGACTCCAGCAGCGCGGCCACGCGCCGCGCGGCCTCGTCCGCCAGGAGCGCCGCCGGGTCCGCCGGCAGGGCACCATCGCCACCGGCCATGAGCGTCTCGCGCAGCGACGCCGCGGCGTCGCGCAGCGCCTCCGTCACGACGCCGCGGCCGTGGGCGGCGACGAGGGCTGCCACGTCATCCCGGCGCATGAGCCGGTCGATGGAGGGGATGGCCGCGAACGGCGAAGGCTGGCTGCTGGACATAACGGCTCGGCAAGCGGGCAGCACACGGCGCCCGGGGTCTCCAATCCTAGATGGGCCGTGCGCGTCCCGCCAGCGGGCTACACTCGCCGCACGGCCAACAACCCGGAGGATCCGACGCCATGAACGCCCGAGACCTGCACCGCGGCGCCATCGTCATCGACGGCCTCATCATCGCCAACTGGAGCCGTGCGGTGTTCGAGGACATGCGCCGCGGCGGCCTCACCGCGGCCAACTGCACCTGCTGCGTGTGGGAGAACTTCCGTGGCGCCATGGACAACGTGGCCGCGTGGAAGGGCATGTTCCGCGAGCACGCGGATCTGATCACCCAGGTGTTCACCACCGCCGATATCCGCCGCGCCAAGACGGAAGGAAAGACCGGCATCATCCTCGGCTGGCAGAACGTGTCCGGCATCGAGGACCGCATCCAGTACCTGGAGCTGTTCAAGGCGCTGGGGGTGGGCGTGATCCAGATGGCCTACAACACCCAGAACCTGGTGGGCACCGGCTGCTACGAGAGCCGCGACGGAGGCCTGAGCGACTTCGGACGCGAGGTGGTGGCGGAGATGAACCGGGTGGGGATCCTGTGCGATCTCTCCCACGTGGGGCCCAACACCTCCCGGGACGTGATCGAGGCGTCGGACAAGCCCGTGGCCTACACCCACTGCCTGCCATCGGGACTGAAAGCACACCCGCGCAACAAGAGCGACGAGGAGATCCGCTACATCGCCGATCGTGGCGGCTTCGTGGGCGTGACCATGTTCCCGCCGTTCCTCAAGCGCGGCACCGCGTCCACCGTGGACGACTACGTGGAGGCCATGGAGTACGTTATCGACATCGCCGGCGAGGACCGGGTGGGGATCGGCACCGACTTCACCCAGGGCTACGAGCGCCCGTTCTTCGACTGGATCACCCACGACAAGGGCTATGCCCGCAAGCTCACGGAGTTCGGCGACATCGTGAACCCGGAAGGGATCCGCACCATCGGCGAGTTCCCGAACCTCACCGCGGCGATGGAGCGCGCCGGCTGGAGCGAGTCGCGCATCCGCAAGGTGCTGGGGGAGAACTGGCTCGCGGTGCTGAAAGACGTGTGGGGCGAGTGACATGGGCAAGCCGCGGATCCCGCTGGAGGTGGACGACGTCACCGGCTGGTGGACGGTGGACGCGCTGCCCATGATCCTGGTGCCCCAGCACTTCTTCGTGAACAACCACAAGGCGGTGGAGGCGGCGCTGGGGGTGGCGGCCTACCGCAAGGTGCTGGACCCGGCGGGGCACCGGTCCGCGTGGTACTGGTGCGAGCACGAGGCGCAGCACCACGGGCTCGCCCCGGAGGACACGGTGCGCCATTACCTGAAGCGCCTGTCCCAGCGCGGCTGGGGCATGTTCTCGGTGCTGGAGCTGGACGCCGCCGCCGGGCACGCCCGGGTGCGCCTGGACCACTCCAGCTTCGTCAACCAGTATGGCCGTGACGCCGGGCGCAGGGTGGACTACATGTTCTGCGGCTGGCTGGAAGGGGCGGTGGAGTATGCGGCGGACGCGCTGGGACGGCCGCGCAAGGTGCGCGCGGAGGAGGTGCAGTGCGCGGCGGAGGGGGAGCATGATCACTGCCTGTTCCGGGTGGTGCCGCGGTGATGGCGAGGAGGATTCGATGGTCCGACTGACCGATCTGGAGGAGAGCGATCGCCGGCACCTGCTGGCCAAGCCCTGCCCACCCTTCGCCACCTCGCCCTTCGTGATCGGGCCGCCGCTGGCGCGGCGACGCCTGGCCATCGTCACCACCGCCGGTCTGACCCGGCGCGGCGACGCGCCCTTCGCGCTGCGCAGCGGCGACTACCGGGTCATCCCCGGTGACACCGACGGGCGCGACCTGGTGATGAGCCACTCGTCGGTGAACTTCGACCGCACCGGCTTCCAGCGCGACGTGAACGTGGTGTTCCCCATCGACCGGGCGCGGGAGCTGGTGGCGGACGGCGCGCTGGGGTCGCTGGCGGACTTCCACTACTCCTTCATGGGCGCGAGCCTGGACGCGGAGGGGTACGAGGCCGGTGCGCGGGAGCTCGCGAGCCTGCTGAAGCGGGACCGGGTGGACGCGGTGCTGCTCTGCCCGGTGTGACCCAACTGCACGCGCGCCGTGAGCGCGCTGGGCCATTACATGGAGGACGAGGGCGTCGCCACCACCGGGATCTCCCTGGTGCGCGAGCACACCGCCGGCTACCGCCCGCCGCGCTTCCTGTGGGTGCCCTTTCCCCTGGGCCGGCCCTTCGGCGCGCCGGAGGCGCCGGCATTCCAGCGCCGGGTGCTGCGCAGCGTCCTGGCGCTGCTGGAGCGCACCGACGGGCCGGTGGTCCTGGAAGACTTCCCGGAGGACCCGCCGGAGCCCGCCGCCGGCGACGACGCCGGCGCGGGCGAGGGCTGGGTGTGCCCGGTGAGCTTTCCCGCGCCGCCCGCCGACCCGCGGGACCTGGGGGCGGCGCTCGCCGCCGAGATCGAGAGGCTCGCTCCGTGGCACGCCCTGTCGCGGGAGCGCCGGGGCCGCACCACCGTGGGCCTGACCGGCGCGGAGCCGAAGCAGGCAGCGGCCTTCGTGGCCGCGCTCCTGCACGGCACGCCGGCGCCGCTACACCCGGAGCGCAGCCTGGGGGAAAACCTCAAGCTCGCCTGCGAGGACCTCAAGGCCTACTACCTGGAGGCCGTCACCGCGCAGCCGGGGCCGTCGGATTGGCAGGGGGTGGCGGACTGGCTGTGGGGCGACACCGCCCTGTCGCGGGTGTTCCTGGCGCTGCGCCCGCGCCTCGAGGCGAGCGCCGACGAGAGCCTGCGGCTGGTGGCGCGGGAGTACCTCGTGCCGCGGGTGCAGGCGCACCGGCTCACGCCATCGCCGCCGCCCGCAGCGCCTCCGGGGTGATCGGCAGCCGCATCTTGCGCCCTGCAATCGGCCCCACCGCCACGCCCTGGGTGCACCTCGAGGTGCCATATCGACCACTGTCACCTGGACCCAGAGACGTCCCTTGTGGCCGATGCAGCCGTTGCGCACGCGCCAGCATTTCACCAAGTCAAGATCGTGCACGTCGTCCTCTCTGACCCTGACGGATGCGTAGAAGCTTCCACTGAAGCGAGTGACAACTCGAAAGCGGTGCAGGCAATCGCGGGCTTTGGCGGCAATGCCAAGACGCCAGAGGAGCAGACAGCACCCCCAACGGCGGCGGGCGGTCAGCATCCGTCCGGGCGGAGCCAGCGACATCAGCACGAACCACCCGGTCCAGGCCGGCGCGCCCGGGAATCCGTAGCGCGCCGGGAGCGCCACGGCGTCGACGCAGGCGGCGACGCAAGCGGCGCGACGCCAGCCGGAGCGGCCGTGCGGGCAAAGGCATGCGATGCAGTCCCGGTCCGGCCCGCCTGGTCCCCGCGGCCAGGCTGCGCTGGCACTGGACTATAATCAGGCGAGTGTCCATCCGGGTCGGGTGGCCTATGGACAAGCCCGAGACGGGGTCGGAGTTCGATCCAGCACGGCCCTTCGCCGTTGCCGATTGGGTGGTTCAACCCTCATTGCTGCGCATCGCATGCGGAGAGCGCAGCGTGAGGCTCGAGCCGAAGGTCATGGCGCTGCTCGTCTACCTGGCTGAGCGCGCCGGCCAGGTGATCACCCGGGAGGAGCTCGAGCGGCAACTGTGGGCCGGCGTCGTGGTGAGCTACGACTCGCTCACCGGGGCGGTCCAGAAGCTGCGCCGGGCGTTCGGCGATGACCCCCGCGATCCGCGCATCATCGAGACGATCTCCAAGACCGGCTATCGCCTGATTGCCGGCGTGCGCAGTCTGGCGCCGGACCAGGAGCCACCGCTGGCACGCAAGCTGACGGCGATCCTTTATGCGGATGTGGCCCGCTACAGCGCCCTGACCGGTGCAGACGAGGAAGGCACGCACCGGCGCCTGAGCACATGCCTGGATCTGCTGACTCAGGCCATTGACCGCCACGACGGCCGCGTCGTGCACTACGCCGGCGATGCAATCCTCGCCGATTTCGCCACGGCGACCGATGCGATCGCCTGCGCGGCCGCCGTCCAGCGAACGCTCGCGGCACACAACGATGAGCTGCCGCCTTCGAGCCGCGTGCAGTTCCGGATCGGCATCAACCTCGGCGAGGTCATCGTGGATCGCGACGACATCTACGGTGACGGCGTCAATATCGCCGCCCGGCTCGAAAGCCTTGCCGAGCCGGGCGGCATATGCATCTCACAGGCGGCACGCGCCGCGGTCGGCAACAAGCTTCCATTCGCCTACCGGGACATCGGCCCGCAAAAGGTCAAGAACATCCACCGACCGGTATCGGCGTTTCACGTCGTGGTGGACGGGAAGGCCCCGCTGCGGATACCGCGCGTGAGCATCCGCAGCGGCGCATTATTTGCCAGCGCCTTGGCCCTGCTGATGGCGACGGCGGTGATCCTGTGGATGGTCTCCACGCGTGAGAGCGGTCAGAGCGATGCCGGCGTTGCACAGCCCGACAGCGATCGTCCCACCATTGCCGTGTTGCCGTTTCAGACCCTGAGCGGCGAGGCCGAGCAAGACTATTTCAGCGACGGCATCACCAACGACATCATCACCGACCTCTCGAAGTTCTCCAATCTGCTCGTGATCGCCAGCAATTCCGTCTTCGTCTACAAGGGCAGGGCAGTCAACGTGCAGACAGTGGCGCGTGAGCTGGATGTGCGCTACGTGCTCGAAGGATCGGTGCGCAAAGCAGACCGCAGCGTGAGGATAAACGCGCAACTGATAGACGCACGGACCAACCATCACGTCTGGGCCGATCGCTTCGATTTCGAGCTGGACGATATCTTTCGCGTGCAAGACGAAATCACCAGCACGGTGGTCACGTCGCTGAACGTAGCCCTGAGTCAGGACGAAAAGGACCGCGCGGCAATTCGCCACACCAGCGTGGTCGAGGCTTACGATCTGTTTCTGCGCGGTCGCACGTATCTGCGCGGAACCCGCAAAGCACATGTCCAGGCGCGCAAGCTTTTCGACCAGGCGATCGAGCTGGACCCCGGATTCGCGGCGGCTCATGCGGAGAAGTCGTTCACTTATTTCTCCTCATTCATCATGCCGATGAGCCGCGACCGGCGCGTGATCGAGGCGTCGCTGCGCGCGGCCGAACGCGCTGTCGAGCTGGACGACACGCTGCCGCTGGCGCAGGCACGACTGGCATGGGCGCTGTTCGCGGCACGCAGGCACGCGGAAGCGATTGCGGCGGGGCGGCGAGCCGTTGCGCTGGGCCCGAGCGATGCCGAGGCGCACGCGCAACTTGGCAACGTCCTGAACTGGACGGGTGACGCCATGGAAGGCAGGCGCTACATCGAGCGGGCAATGAGGCTCAATCCGAATTACCCCTACTACTATCTTTTCTACCTGGGTCACTCTCACTATCTGCTGAAGGATAGCGACAGGGCAATCGAGCTCATGCAGCGCGTGGTGACGCGGGCGCCCTATTTTCTGCCGGTGCGACGCCACCTCGCCGTGCTCTACACCGAGGCCGGGCGCCTCGAGGAGGCGAAAGCGCAGACGGCCGAGGTGCTGAGGATATTCCCCGGCGCATCGATCGAAGATGAGCGTGCCCGCTGCTTCTACCGCTGGACGCCCGACCTGATGCAGCGATTCTTCGCCGGCTTGCGAGAGTCCGGAATGCCGGAGGGGGTGGCGGGGAAGGAGCCGATCTCGATGTGATGGCCGCAGTCGGGCAGGTTGCGCTGGCAACTTGTTGATCTGCCGACACTTCATATAAAGACCGGAAAAGCATCGGGCCGCCGTCACATGTCCCTGCGGCAACCGCGCTAGAACCCCCGTGGCAGGACGACACATTCGGGAGGGCATGACATGAAAGCCATCACCACACTTGCGATCGTGCTGATCCCCGCGTTCGGCGCCGCTGCGACGACCGCGGCCCATGCAGCCGGCGAGGAGGTCACCGTGACCGTCAACGGCGAAACCTGGGACGCCGACTCGCGCGGCTTCGCCTACATCAACGGCCTCAGCGTCGCGGAGGGAACCGAGAAGGCCGCGCGCCGCGGCGCACGGATCTCGGTGGACGGCCAACCGGACAAGTTTGCCGTATCCGGCACCGGCGGCACGTTCGCGCTCGAGTTCCGCACCCGGGAACCGGTGTTTCGGCTGATCGTCGACGGGGATCGGTTCCCGCGGACCATCACGCAACCCTACGCCGTGCCCGAGGGCGGCGGCGAGGTCGACGTCGGGCGGGTCAACTCGCCGCGCGCCGAGGGCGAAGAGCACACCTGGCCGCTGCCAATGGTTGCGGAAGCCCTCGGCTACGCATCAGCCTTCCAGATGCTCGCCGACAACAAGGCGGTCATCCGCCTGCTCGTCTTGGGCTCTGGTGCGGACGGGGCGCCTGATTTCACCGACGAGGCACTGATCAGTTTCCCGCGCTCGGCTGCCACCACCAGGGCGCCCGTGGCGACGGCGACGTCGCCCTTTCTGATGCGTATCCCGCAATCCGAGTACGTGATTCCGTTCGATATGAACAAGCGCGACACTTTCTTCCAGTTCAACAGCCCCAACACGGGCGCCTTCATCATCGTGGTCTCATTCGAGCCGGGCGACGATGCCGACAAGGACGTGGTCATCCAGATTTCGGATCCGGTCAGCAACGAGTTGCTGGACCCGCCCCGGCCGTGGACCTTCAGCCCGAAAACGATCTCGGTGCGCAACGGCTTCGCCACCGACGTGCGCTACGAGCCGGATATCTGATAGCGGGATCATTGACCGCCGAGAACGCGGTCGTGCCGTGACGGGAGCAGGCGGCCGCCTTCGAGTGACGCTCGTGCGCCGTGCACGTGAAGTCCCCCCGGCCGTCGCCCGCTTCGGTCACCGTGCGTGCAGCGGTCAATCGGTGCCGACCCAGGCACCCCACCAGACCCTGACGCTCGGTACTGCGCCACGGCTCGGCAGGAAATACGCCGGAAACGGGCACTCCTGCTTGTCGTACACTCGTCGAACGGCTCAGTCACTGACCGTGCGTCGCGCCCGTTCCTTGACGCCGGAGATCATGGTCTGCCCGTTCTGCGATGCCAGGATCTCGTTGATGAGACACAGCAGATCTTTGTCTCCGGGCGCGAGATCCAAACAGTCGCCTAGAGACCTCTCTTTCTTTCCGTCAAAGACCGCGATCGCGTATTGCTCCGTCGGATATCCGATGTGGTGCTCGTAGAAGTTCCCTGCCCTGTCCCGTGCCATTGTGAGTGCGCTGTCGAGCGCCTCGCCGCACTGGAAGAACCTCGGACGCTCACCATTGAGGAGGCTGGTAACCAAGATGTCATCCACCAACGCGTAGTCGATCTCTTTGGAATCGAGCGCTGCGTACAATCCATCGTAGCCGGTAAAGGAGGAATCCACCTCGAACTCATAATCCTCTTTCAGGAACTCCGCCGCTCTGTGATTCGTAGTGTCCTCACTTACTCCTACGCGCTGCCCGCGCATTTCTTGCGGAGCGCAAGTGTTGTTGCGGTTCTTGGTGATGAAGATCTGGTGAGTGGTGAAATAACCCGAGGAGAAAACCACGCCATGATCTCGTTCACGTTTCTTCGTGGCCGTCATCGAAGAAATGACCGCATCGACTTTGCGCTGGCGAAGCGCGGGAAGAAGTTGTTTGAATGGCAAGTCAACGAACTCGACGGCAAGTGCATCGCCGAGATCCAATCTCTGGCCGAGCTCCTTGGAAATCATGGAGATGATCTCCACGTCATATCCTTTGAGCTCCCCCGTCGGTGCGAGCTTTCGGAAAATGCTGGTGCGTGACGGGCTGATACCCACCCGCAATCTCCTCGTGGAACGAATTCGCTCGATCGCCGTCCGATACAAGGTAAACCTGCTGTACAGGCTACCAGGGCCATGGGCAATCAAGTAGCCATCGGGAATAGCAATGACGGTGTCGAGCCCTAGGAGTCCGACCGTCTTGATGTTCCCGTAGACTCGCTTCCCCGGGATGATGCGCCACGCGTACTCGCCGTATCCTTCCGTGGCGACGGAGTACACGAAGGTCTTGAGCTCCGGATCGAGCACGTTGAAGTAACTCGACTGGTGTGGCCCACGGTCGCGGTCTTCCTTCGACAGGCTCCGCAGCTCCAGGACATAGGTCTGGTACGTGCTGTGCCTCGGATATTCCCATTCGAACGTCACATCCTGCCCGATCACGTGTCCATCGAAGGGCGGATTGTGAAGCAATGGCCGTTCGGTGTTCTCGAGCAGGGTGTCGAGACGTTGCTGAATGTCTTCCGAACGGCGTTTCTCTTGCTGTAGCGCCGCTTCGATGCGCCTGCTCTCGATGGTCAGCGTGGCAATTTGCTCATTCTTGGGATCGACGACCAAGGCGCTCAAGAGGCCGTAAGTAGCACCGACCAGAAACAAGGCCGCGCTCGCGAGTCCGCCGAGCGTGAGGTAGCTTCGGCGAGACAGCGGCAGGCGGGTAGCGGTCAGGTCCCGCTGCTCTTTTGCACTATCGGGTGGTTGCGACATGGAACACAGCGAAGTAGAGCAATCTTGACCTCCAGCCCGCGGATCACTCCACACCTGTCGTTGCCGTCAGGCGAACCCGTATCGTTCCATCGCTCGACTCGGAGGCAAGCTCCGTGTAAACGGGTATGAGTCGTGCACTATGCACGGACAGTTTACCGGACGGCACCGGATGGAATTCGAGCTGCAGAACGACAGACCGTCTGTTCACGGCGTTTGGCTGGCCGCTCAAGAAGTTTCCGAGCGAGTAATGTACGAAGGCACAGCGGCCGTCCGGCGCCTCGTAAGCCTCCCATCCCTGAACGACATGGGGGTGACTTCCGATCACCGCGACGGCGCCCGCCGCGACCACCTGCCGCGCCAGTTTGCGCTGTCGAGGCAAGATGTCTCGGAGATTCTCTTTGCCCCAGTGGGGCGTGAAAATCACGCCGTGGATGTCGCGTCTGAGCGCAAGCGCGTTCACGATCGACAGAATCTGGTCTCGGTCCCTATAGCAGAAGAGAACCTGCGTCTCTGATCCGGCCTTCACGTTGACGTCATAGGTGCAACCCAACCACGCGATTCGGAAGCCGGCACGCTCGGTGACGGTATGCCATGATGAGTTCGGCCGATCGCTGCGTCTCGTCCCGGTGAAGGCGAGATCCAGGTCGATCAAGTTGTCGATGGTGCGGTCAACGCCCACCGAGTAACGGTCGTACGAATGGTTGTTTGCGGTGGAGATGACGTCCACCCCTGCAAACTTGAGTGCGCGAGCCAGTTCAGGAGGGTAGTTGAACATGGGATACCCGCTGTAGACCCAGTCATCGTAGCCGCTGGTATCGCGAATCGCTCGGCGGCCAGTCTTGCTGATGTCGCTGGCAAATGGCCCTTCGACGTTCGCGTATGTGATATCGGCTTTTACCAAAAGGTTACGGACGTCCGCCCACAAACTATGAAAGCCATCCCGGTGCGTGAATCCCTGCTTCAGCAACTCGGAGTGCAGTATGACGTCGCCCACCGCCGAGACGGTGAGCAGCGTGTTCAGCTGAGGCGGAATCGACGGGACGACGGCCTTGAAAAAGGAACCTACGGCAGGATCTCGCGCGCACCGATATTGCTCTGCATACGCCCACGGATGAACCAGTATAAGAATGGTGATCAGGCTTATCCGCATGGTGTCTCACATGGCAGTAGCTCCGCCACCTTCCAATCGATCGCTTTTTCAGCGCCTCGTCGCCTACGCAGAGGCGTGCCGGCCAGCGCCGACGGTACCCTCGCGTCGCGACGGTGAGTTTACCTCACCTGCTATCGTGGAGTCCTCGCATTGAATGCTCGTCACGGCTGTCTCGTCGTGCCGGCACCGTTGCCTGCGCCTTCGGATCACGTTGGCTTGGCAACTTGCGAGGGCAAGTTCCACTCTTGGCGGGAGGACCCTCGTCGCATTCAAGCCGATTGGCTTCATTGCTCGCGTAGCCGCTCTGGTGCGCGGACAGGGGAAGCAATGCGCTGATTCACCTACGCGCACCGGTATCGGGAGCCGGGGGAGTGTCGCGGTGGCGCCTGCAGGGGCATGTCGAGCCGGGGATCGACCGGAGCCGGGGGCAGGAATCCACGGCGAACCCGCCGCTTGGGTCCGTGCGGTGCACACCCGTGGACGGCGCACGATCTGTGGTGGCCCCGGACTCGAGCAGGGGCCCGGGATGCGGCGCACGAGCTGCCGCATGCCGCGCCGGTGCCGTTCCGCCGGAGGTCCCGGCGTCGCCTGCCCGGCATTGCGCAGACATCCTCTCGCACGCGGCAGTTCGAGACGCCGGAGCGGTTGCAGGATGCCATCCGAGAGAGCCGGCTCGTCGATTGGTGTGGTAGTTTGCTCCCGGCCCGTCCCGGAGGGGGAGAACCCGTGACATCGCCTCCCGATCGCCCGCTTCCGTTTCTCACCACCGTCGTCGGGAGTCTCCCCAAGCCGCCATGGCTCCAGGAAAAGCTCCCGCTCAACGCCGAGGGCAAGCAGGTCCACGGGAAGGGCGCGGCCTGGGCGTTCGAGGGTGACCTGCTGCGCAGCGCACAGGACGACGCAGTGCGGATCGCGATCCACGATCAAACCCGGGCTGGTGTCGACATCATCAGCGACGGCGAGCAGCGCCGCACCTCGTATGTCACCTACGTCACGTCGCGGCTTGACGGCTTCGACTATGAGGTGCTCGCCAGGAAGTGGACGCGGAATCGACGGCGGCTCGCCGAGGTCGGCCGCTGCATCGGAGCGATCCGTCGCAAGGCCCCCATCGCCGTGGACGATCTGCGCTTTCTCATCGAGCAATCGAGCCGCCCGGTGAAGGTGACGCTGCCCGGACCGATGACGGTCGTCGATTCGACTGCTGACGAGTTCTACGGCGACGAACGTGCGTTCGCACTCGCGGTGGCAGCCGCCCTGAACGAGGAAGCCCGGGCGCTCGATGCCCTCGGGCCCGCGGTGATCCAGTTCGACGAGCCCGTGTTCAGCCGCTACCCGGAAAAGGTCGCGGCATGGGGCATCGAAGCCCTGGACTCCTGCCTGCAGGGGATCGAGGCGACCACGTGCGTTCACGTGTGCTACAGCTACCCGATGCCGGGCGTGCCACGACCGATCGTCGACAGCTACCCGGTGATCCTCGCCGAGCTGGAGCACTCCCGGGTCGACCAGCTCGCGCTCGAGTTCGAGGCGTCGGGGCTCGACCCGAAGCTGCTCGAGCTGTGCCCGTCGAAGACCGTTCTCTTCGGCTGTATCGACAACGGGGCACTCGACTTCGAGCGGGTGGAGAGCCCCGAGCACGTGGCCGCCCGCCTCCTCGCGGCGGCCGAGCACCATCCGCCGGAGAAGCTCCAGGCGGCGCCGGACTGTGGCCTCGTGCCGCTCTCCATCGACATCGCCCGCGGCAAGCTGGCGGCGATGGTGCGCGGCGCCCACCTCGCACGAGCGCGGGTCCGCTGATCGTGAAGTGCGCAAATTGGCGTCACGGTCGGGCGGCCCGGCGATTCTGGTCCTGGAAAGCCCGCGAGCTGACTCGGGTGGGCGGGGCAGGCATCGCATCTGCGACCATCGGGCCGACCGTCAGCGACTGAGGCAGTTATCCGACGTGGCGTTCCGGCGTCAGTCGCGGGGACGCTCAGCGCGACAGGCGCGGTGTTCCGAGCAGCACGTCGATCATCGCCGCGACCGCGCGGATCTGCACGCCGCTCCGCCGGTGATAGTCGCTGCCGCTGTATCCCCACCAGTCCCAGCAGCCGCGGGGGTTGCGCCCGGAGTGAAAGAACGTGCTGCCGCCCGACGCCCGGGCCTGCGGGTACAGCACCACGATGGCATTGCTCTCGGCCCACTCGTTGTAGCCGGACTCGGTGAAGTAGTCGTCGCCGATGCGCTCTTCAGACTGCTGGCAGCCGTGGAAGGCGACGTGCAGGCGGCAGGTCGCGCCGGCGCGGCACGTGGCAGGCACGTACAGATGACCGCGCGGCGCCATGCTGGCGGCCTCGTCGCGTGGATCGACGAAGGCGCTCTGGTCGAAGGCCGCGAGGTGCTGCGGCCGCGCTTCGGTCCGCGGCGCCAGCGTGCCGTAGATGTGACGCAGCAGTTCCCCGGCGGCATCGAAGTCGCAGTCGTTGATGAAGGGCGGCTGCGAGGCGCCGCAGTCATTGCCGTAATCCTCGGTGATCATCGCGTGACCGGCGCCGTCCAGTCGTATGTGGCGCACGGTGGCCCCGGGGGCGAGCGCGCGGTAGAAGCTCTCGAGCACCTCCACGACAGCGGCAGGCACGGTGCGGTCGGCGCTGCCGGACAGCAGCCAGACGCGATCCACGGCAAGTCCCTTCGGATCGTCGACGGCGCCGCGCGCCGCCTCCGCTCTCACCGCCGCGAGGGAGGGCTCGAGTTCCGGGGGGCCGCCGTAGTACCAGTACGGGTGGGTGTCGCTGCACACCGAGGTCGCCGCGTACAGGCCCGTCCAGTCGAACCAGGAGAACGGGGGATAGCTTCCAGCGGCGCAGCGGTAGGGCCCGCCGGCGATGAGCCCCACGCCCATCACGTCGCGGGAGTGGGCCACGTGGAGCTGCTGAGCCATGTAGGCGCCGGAGGAGATCCCCGACAGGCTGATGGCGGCGGGGTCGATGCGAAGGCCTGCGGCGAGGTCGCGCAGCGGGTGCAGGTCGTCGCGGGCCGCGACCGCGAAGGCCGCCAACGCCAGCACGATGCCCAGGCGGGCGCCGCTCGCGAGCCCGTTCCTCCATGATGGCCGTGACTGCACGACGCCGGCCTCCTGCCGTGACGACCCCGGCACATGCCCTGCATCACGGTCCCGGATCCGATTCTGGGAAGCGCGCCTGGTGCCGTCAACGTAGCGGCCACCCGCGACCGGAATCGCACGAGGCGTCGGCACGCCCACGTGGTGGACGCACCCGGTCACGGAGGCACGAAGGCCCCGGCCATCGATCTCCCACGCGCGGCGGATCTCAGTCGATGGGCACGCCGCGGGCCTTGCGGACCTCCACCGCCGCGACCGCGCTCGCGCCATTGCCCCACGAGCGGCGCACACGGAGCGGGTGGTGCGCGGCGGACGACGCCGGGGACGTCTCCGCGGAGACGGGCGCGCGCCTGTGGGACGGCTGGCCCATGGACGAGGCACAGGCGGTGGCGCGCACGCTCACGCCGCAGGAGCTCGCCACCTCCTGAGGGCTCAGTTGCCCGCGCCGGCGCCCCCGGGCCTGTCGCCTCACGCCATCGCCGCCGCCCGCAGCGCCTGCGCCGTGATCGGCAGCCGCCGCACCCGCAGCCCCGTGGCGTCGAACACCGCGTTGGCGATGGCCGCCCCCGCCGGGCCGCAGGCCGCCTCGCCGGCGCCCAGCGGCGGCTCGTGCGGGTGGTCGACCAGGTCCACCGTGATCTCGGGCACGTTGTCGAAGCCGAGGATGGAGTAGCCGTCCCAGTCGCGGCTGGTGATGCCGCCGGAGTCCCAGATCACCTGCTCGCACAGGGTCCAGCTCGCCGCCTGCAGGAAGCCGCCCTCCAGCTGGGACGCGAGGCCGTCCGCGTCCACGATGCGCCCGGCGTCGGCGGCGAGCACGGCGCGCACCAGGTGCACCTGCGCGGCGTCGTCCACGCGTACCTCCACCGCCGCGGCCACGTACGCCTGGCGGTTCTTGTAGCGGGCGAAGGCCAGGCCCCGGCCAGTGCCGTCCGCGCCCTTGCCGCCGTGCCAGCCGATCTGCTGCGCCACCCGCTCCAGCAGCGTGCGGGCACGCGGGTCCGCGAGGTGTTCGAGACGCAAGCGCAGTGGATCGAGACCGGCACCGTGTGCCAGCTCGTCGAGGAAGCACTCGATGGCGAGCACGTTGGCGAAGCCGCCCAGCGTGCGCGTGGCGGAGGTGCGGTGGGGCAGTCCGCGCACCAGGTGCTTCACCACCCGGCGGGGACCGAGGTCGTAGTAGGGATCCGCGTTGCGGTGGATTCCCGTGTGATTGCCGCGGGCCGGCTGCGGCACGAAGGGGGGCGGCGGATCCGGCAGCCAGCGGGCGGACAGCAGCCGCGCCGGGCCGACGCCGCCCGGCCCGGGGCGCGGCCGAGCCAGGTGGGTGTCGCTGAAGGCGTCGTGGGACCAGCCGCGAATGCGGCCCTGGCCATCGACGCTGCCGCGCATCACCACGGCCATGGCGGGGGCGTAGGGCTCGAAGGCGTGCTCGTCCTCCCGGGACCACTTGAGCAGCACCGGCCGACCGGGCAGCGCGCGGGCTACCAGGGCCGCGTCCAGCACCGCGTCGTCGGCGCCGTTGTGGCCGTAGCAGCCCGGGCCTGGCACGTGGGTCAGACGCACGCGCTCCGGCGCCATGCCCAGGACCTCGGCCAGGCTCTGGCGCAGGGGATAGACGCCCTGACTGTGAGTCCACACCTCCAGGTGCCCGTCACGGAGGTGCGCCAGCGCCGCGGACGGACCGATGGCGCCATGCATCTGATAAGGGCGCTCGTACACCGCCTCCAGGGTCACCACCGCGTCCGGCGGCGGCGGGTCCGGATCCGGGATCGGATCGTCCACCGGCGTGCCGTGGACCACCAGCAGGCTGTCGCGGGGGTTGTCCCGCAGGCGCTGGAACACGTCACCGGCGTCCAGGCCGTCGCCTGGGTCCCAGCGCGCCAGCGCCGCCACCCGCGCCGCGGCGCGCAGCGCCGCATGCTCGTCGTCCGCGGCCACGGCGACGAAGCTGCCCTCGCGCACCAGGTGCACGCCCTCCATGGCAGCTGCCGCCCGATCCAGCTCCACGAGGGTGGCGTGGGCATGCGGCGGGCGTACTACCCGCGCGTGCAGCATGCCGGGCCGGACCAGATCCTGGACGAACACCTCCGTGCCGGTGGCCAGCGCCTCGGCCCGTCGGGCGCGCAGCCGTCGTGCCTGCACCGGATCCAGCGCCGCGGGCGGATCGTCGATGCCCGTGTCCACCGGGATCCCGAAACGCCCGTCCGGCAGCAGCTCGTGGTAGCGGGCGCTGCGGTTGGCGCCACGGGCGCGCACGATGCCGTCGGCCAGCTCCAGCGCGTCTGCGGGCGTGGCCAGCGCCTCGGCCGCCAGCGCCAGCAGGTGGCGGCGCGCGGTGGCGGCAGCGAGACGCACCGCCTCGCCGGAGTGCTCGATGGAGTTGCTGCCCGACGTCATGCCTTCGTCCGGCGCCTCGCCGGTGGTCACCGCAGCCACGCGAACCCGCTCCGGCACCACGCGGAGCTCCGCCGCGGCGATGGCCGCCACCGCGGTGGAGATGCGCTGGCCCAGCTCCACCTTGCCGCTCAGCACCGTGACGTGGCCGTCGGCGTCGAGACGGATCCAGTCGTCGACCGCCGGATGCTCTTCGAGGCTGGAGCTGGTCATGGCCGGGCCTTCACCGCGCGGCCCACGGCCCGCAGCACCCGCGGGTGGCTGCCGCAGCGGCACAGGTGCGGCGCCAGCGCGGCGCGCACCGCCGCGTCGTCCGGGTCCGGGTGCGCGTTCAGCAGCCCCGTGACCGCCACCACCAGCCCGGGGATGCAGTAGCCGCACTGCCCGGCGCCCTCCTCCACGAAGGCCTGCTGCACCGGGCCCGGCTGTCCCGGCCGGCCCAGCCCCTCGCAAGTCACGATGTCGCGCCCCGCGAAGGCCGCCGCGGGGGTCGCGCAGCTGAGCGTGGACACCCCGTCCACCAGCACCGCGCAGGCGCCGCACTGCTCGAGCCCGCAGCCCGCCTTGGCGGCGGTGAGGCCGAGCGCGTTGCGCAGCACGTAGACGAGCGGGGTGGACGGATCCACCGCAAGCGCGTGCTCCTCGCCGTTGACGCGCAGCGTGAGGGGCGGGGTGTCGCTCATCGTCCGGCTTGTTCCGGTTTCGAGGGCATGGGATTGAACCACAGAGACACAGAGGACACAGAGAATTCAATGTGGCGAGACGTGAGGCCCACTCGCGAGTGAATGGCATCATCCACGTGCGGTGCGGTAGGTGTCGGACGCGAGCCAGGTCTGGCAACCACCGTTCCCTGCTACGTACTCTTCATCTGTGTCCTCTGCGCCTCTGTGGCTGATTCCCCCTGCGACCCGTCCTGAACCGGACTAGCGCCCGGCGCCCTCGGGCTCGCCCACGTCGCGCCGCTCGCCCACCAGCAGGCGGAAGATGTACGGGCCGCACAGCCCGAGGAAGGCGAGCACGAGGAACACCATCGCGAGCGGCTGCGTGAAGATCAGCCACCACTGCCCCTCGAACATCTTCAGCGAGTTCTGCAGGTTGGTCTCCACCATCTCGCCGAGAATGAGCCCCACCGCGATGGGCGCGACGGAGAACCCGTGACGCCTCGCGAAGAATCCGATGACACCGAAGATCAGTACGATCCACACGTCCAGGAGGGACGAGTTGAGGGCATAGGCGCCGATCACGGAGAGGCAGAACACGATGGGCCACAGAATCGCCGTCGGGACCAGGGAGATCCGCGCGAAGAACTTGGCCGCGTAGAGCCCCATCAGCATGAACATGACGTTGGCGAGCAGCATCGCACCGAAGATCTGGTAGACCTTGTCCACCTGCTCGGTGAACAGGTAAGGCCCGGGCCGCAGCCCGTGGACCAGCAGGCCCACGAGGATGATGGCGGTGGTCCCGCTGCCGGGAATGCCGAGCACCATGGTGGGCACCATGGCGCCGCCGGTGGCCGCGTTGTTTGCCGCCTCGGCGCCCGCGATGCCCTCGATCGCGCCCTTGCCGAACTCCTCCTTGTTCTTCGACCAGCGCCGCGCCTCGGAGTAGCCGATCATCGAGGCGACGGTGGCCCCCTCCGCGGGCAGGATGCCGATGAAGGTACCGATGCCGCAGGAGCGCAGGATGGTCTTCCAGATGCGCTTGTAGTCCTCCTTCGTCGGCAGCTGCACCGCCTTCATGCCGATGGCCTCGATGGCCCGGTTGACGGCCCGCGACTGGACCAGCAGCTCCGACATTGCGAACAGGCCGATGAAGACTGGAACGAATGCGAGGCCCTCGTACAGCTCGTAGTTGCCGAACATGAAGCGCTCTATGCCCGTCGACTTCTCCGCGCCGATGGTGGCGAGCCACACGCCGAAGATGCCGCCGATCAGGTTGCGGACCGCGCCGCCGGCGCTGATGCTCGCCAGCATGGACAGTCCGAAGAGCGTCAGCGCGAAGTATTCGGGCGGGCGGAACTCGTAGGCGACCCGCGCCAGCAGCGGGGCCGCGATGCACAGGACGATGATGGAGAAGATGCCGCCCACGGTGCTCGAGACGACGGCGACCCCCAGCGCACGACCGGCCTCGCCCCGCTGCGCGAGCGGGAAGCCGTCGAAGGTGGTCGCGGCCGCCGCAGACGTCCCCGGTGTGTTGATCAGGATGGCGGTGATCGAGCCCGCGAAGGTGGCCGACACGTAGATGGTCGCGAGCACCGTGATGGCGTGCACCGGGCTCATGGACAGTGTGAAGGGCAGCAGCAGGGCCGCCCCGGTGGTCGCCCCGAGGCCCGGCAGCACGCCGATGATGACCCCCAGAATCGTGGTGCCGAAAATCAGCAGGATCAGGTACGGGTCGAAGACCACCGATCCCATCGCAGCCAGCGCTTCACCCATGTCGTACGCCCCGCTACCCGTAGTACCAGTTCGTCAGGACCCCGCGCGGGAAACGGACCTGGAGCACCTTGTCGAACAGGACGAAGATCACGAACGGCGTCGTGAGCGCGACCATGCCCGCCACGACCACCCGCCGCTCGCCCCACAGCAGGCACATCAGGAACATGACCACCGCGATGCCGATGAACATGTCCAGCCAGGTGGTGAGGAAGTAGAACAGGACCAGCAGGAGCATGGTTCCCCAGGTGTGGAAGGTCTCCCGCGGTGCCGCCGCGGGCGGCGTGCGATAGATCTGCACCACCAGCACGGCCACGAGGATCAGGTTCAGCAGCATCAGGAAGATGGGAAAGGCGCGGGGCTGCATGCCATCGCCCACGATCATGGGCGGGGACGTGTCGAGCTGCAGCGACGCCCAGATGACCACGCCCGAGAGCGCGGCGATCACTGCGGGCACGATGTACGTGGTGAGGCGCATGCGGGCGATGCTCCCCCCACGGAGGAGCATCATCCCCTGGTTCGGGCCGTGGCTACTGGATGAGCCCCATCTCCTTCAGCGCCGGACCGAACTCGCCGACCATGGCCTTGATCTGCTCGCCCCAGGGGCCGGAGGGCTGCGGTGACGTGGAGTCCAGTCCCGAGTTCGCCAGGTAGGCCTTGTACATGGAGTGCTCCATGGCCTTCAGGATCCCCTTCTCGAGCTTCTCCAGCCGGGCGTCGTCCACCCCGGCGTGGGTGACGAAGCCGCGGGTGGTGGAGAGCACGAGATCGATGCCCAGCTCCTTCGCGGTCTTCGCGTTCGGGATCGGCTCCATGCGGTCCTTGCCCAGGATCACCAGCGGGCAGATGTCGCCGGCCTCCACCGGGGCCGCCGCCTCGGACAGGTTCAGGGTCCCCACGTCGATGGCGCCCGCCACCAGCTGAGTGGCCAGCTCGCCGCCACCCTTGAACGCGATGTACGTGGGCATGGGCTGGTCGAGGCGCTTGGCCCACAGGAACACGGTGATGTGGTCGATGGTTCCCGTCTGGGTCCCGCCGAACTTGAGCTTGTCGCCGTTCTTCATGCCGGCGACGAAGTCTTCCGGCGTCTTGTAGGGACTGGTCTTGCAGTTGACCATCAGGATCTGGGGGTCGTTGGTGCCTCGCGCGAGCGGTGCCATGTCCTCGACCTTGAGGTCCGTCTTACCCTTGGCCATGGTGATGGCGTGGCCGACGGTGAAGGTCATGATGGTGTTGCCGTCCGCGGGGCGCGACTTGAAGTAGTTCATGGCGGCGGCGCCGCCGCCGCCGCGCTTGTTGACCACCACCATGTCCTGCTTCAGCTCGCGGCGCGCGCGCAGCATCATCATGCGGGAATTGACGTCGGTGCCCCCGCCGGCGCCGGCGTGGGTGATGACCTCGATGGCCGGCTTGTCGTCCGCCACGGCGGGTGCACCGCCCAGCGCCACGGCGCATGTCAGGGCGGCCGTGCCCAGGCCGGTGACCAGCGTGTTCTTCGTTCCTCTCATCGTTCTCCTGTCCTCCCCGTGATGGGCCCGGCCGTGCGCCGGGCAATTTCAGCTGCCCGCTTCGATGGCGGTCGTGGAATGCGGCTCTGTCGATGTGGTGGTCACGCGGGCACAGCCGCGTGCCGCGTCACCCGCTTGCGCGGGCGCCGGTAACCATGACAAATGACCCGCGCTGCTGCAACAGCAGCGCGCCCGATGGCCGGATCCGGATGCGCGGTTCGGCCCGATGCACGGCTGGCGCGTGCCTTCGTCGGGGCTTCCCCTCGCGACCGCGGACATGGCTGGCGCGGCACCGAAGGCTGGCCCGAACCAGCCGTTCCGGGGGTCGGGAGCCCGCCTTCCCGGCGCGCAGCGGCACATTCCGCGCCGCAGCACCTCACGGCATGATCACGTGCATCTCACGCCACGATCACGCGCACCTCACGCGACGATCACGACAGGTGTCTCGCAATCGGGCGGGGAACTGTCATGGAGCCCGCTTGTCCAGGACGTGTCGGCGAGCTTCCGGGCGCCACATGCACGCGGCGCCGCGCTGGCAGCCACACACCCGACCACCCACAGGAGAATCCAGGATGAAGACCCCGCTGACCCTCGCCGCCGCGCTCACCGCCGCCGTGGCGATGACCGCTCCGATCCAGGCCCAGGCCCAGGAGAAGGAGAAGTGCTTCGGCGTCGCGCTGGCCGGCAAGAACGACTGCGCCGCCGGTCCCGGCACCACCTGCGCCGGCACGTCGAAGGTGGACTACCAGGGCAACGCCTGGAAGCTGGTGCCCAAGGGCACCTGCGAGAGCACCGTCATCAAGACCGCCGACGGCAGGGAGATCTCCGGCAGCCTGGAGGCTCTGGACCGCGATCTTCCCAAGAGCTGATCGCACCCGTGCCGGCGCCGCCCGCGGGCG
>JBFHNV010000074.1:0-24927 GCA_041593595.1 Gammaproteobacteria bacterium | reverse complement strand
CTCGTAGCCCTGGCGGCGGAAGGCCTCCGCGTAGTTGTCGCGGATGCTGGCCTCGTCCTCGACGATGGCGATTCGGCGGCTCATGGTGGGCGGCTCGTGGCTTCGGGCCGCGGGGGTCCGCGGCGGTGGACGGATGCTGCACTATCCACCGGAGCCCGCCCGCACCGCCAGGGCCGCGACGCGGATTCCACGATTCCGCCATGATTCGCCCGCACCCGGCCCGCGCCGGCGCCGGCCGGGGGCATCGTGACGCCGTCTCCTGTACCGGTGTCCCCCGCTGCCCGGTTATCACGGCCCATGACCACACGCCACGTCGTCGCCGACCTGCTGACGGGCCTGGTCCACTGCCTGATCGGCAGCGCGCTGGCGGGCCTCGCGAGCTCCGGCGTGCTGGTGGTGGTGGTGCTGGCGCTGACCTGAGGGCGCCGCTGCGGCGCGGCGCGGCGTCGCCGGCCCTCGCGCGCGGGCGGCCGGGTGATTACGCTCCCCTCTTTCCGCCGCAGCCCGGGGAGCCGTGCCAGTGTCCTTCATGAGCCTGCTGGTGAGCGGCGGCGATGCCCCGTCGCTGCTCGCCCAGTGCCGCGAGCGCCTTGCCGGCGATCGCGGGCGCTACAACCTGGGCGTGGTCTATCTGAGCGACCGGCTCGCGCCGGACGCCGCGGGCATCGTCGAGGGGCTGCGGCTGATGAGCGGCGTCGAGCGCTGGGTCGGTGGCGTGGCGCTGGGGGTCTGCGGCACCGACGGCGAGGTGTTCGATCGGCCCGCCCTGTCACTGCTGCTGGCACGACTCCCGGAGGACGCGTTCCAGGTGTTCGGGCCGCTGGACGATCCCGGGGAGGACGCGGCGCTGGCGGACTTCCGGCGCCGCAGCCAGCCCTATCTGGGGCTGGTGCACGCGGACCCGCGCCACGACCGCGTGCCCCGGCTGCTCGAGGGGCTCTCCGGCGGCGGCGCCCTGTACCTGGTGGGTGGCCTGCTCAGCTCCCGCGGCGGCTATCCCCAGAGCGGCCGCCGGCTCGGCGAGGGCGCGCTGTCGGGCGTGCTGTTCACCGCCCAGGTGCCGGTGATCACCCGACTCAGTCAGGGCTGTGCCCCCATCGGTCCGCGGCGCACGGTCACCCGCGCCGACGGCCAGCGGCTGCTGGAGCTGGACGGCGAGTCCGCGCTGCAGGCGCTGGCCACCGACCTGGAGGCGGACGGCGGTGGGCCCATGGACGTGCACGTGGCCTTGCCGCGGGCGGGCAGCGATACCGGGGACTACCTGGTGCGCAACCTCCTCGGGGTGGACGCCCGCGAGGAGGCGCTGGTGGTGGGCGAGCACCTGGCCGACGGCGACACGCTGATGTTCTGCCGCCGGGATCCGCGCAGCGCGCGACGGGATCTCGAGCGCATGCTGGACGACATCGCCCGGGCGCTGCCGGGGCCGCCGCGGGCGGGCTTCTATGTCTCCTGCCTGGCGCGCGGGCCGAACCTGTTCGACGAGCCGGGGCTGGAGACGCGGCTGATCCGCGAGCGTCTGGGCGAGTTCCCGCTGGCGGGCTTCTTCGCCAACGGCGAGATCGCCGGCGAGCGCCTGTACGGCTATACCGGCGTGCTGACGCTGCTGTGCTGAAGTCGGGCAGCGCGCCCGCGGGACGCCATCAGCGAGGGTCGCGTCCGGTGTCGCGCTTGTCGCGCTCGATGAGCGCGTACGCGGAATGGTTGTGGATGGACTCGAAGTTCTCCGACTCCACCACGTAGGCCAGCACCCGCGGATCGTCGTTCAGTCGCGCGGCCACGTCGCGCACCATGTCCTCGACGAACTTCGGGTTGTCGTAGGCGCGTTCGGTGACGAACTTCTCGTCGGGCCGCTTGAGCAGCCCGTAGAGCTCGCAGGACGCCTCCGACTCCACCACGTCGATCAGGTCCTCGATCCACAGATCCCCGGCGCTCACCGCGCTCACCGTCACGTGGGAGCGCTGGTTGTGTGCACCATAGTCCGCGATCTCCTTCGAGCACGGGCACAGGCTGGTCACCGGGACCACCACCCGCACCGTCAGCTCCGCGTCGCCGCCGCGGATCTCGCCGCGCAGGGCCGCCTCGTAGTCGAGCAGGCTGCGCACGCCGGATACCGGTGCCCGCTTGTCCACGAACCAGGCGAAACGCGCTTCCACGAAACCGCGGTCGGCCCCGAGCCGGTGGGTCATGTCGCGGAGCAGCGCACCGAAGGTATCGACGCCCAGCACCTCGCGAGGGTCGTTGAGCAGCTCCACGAAGCGCGACATGTGGGTGCCCTTGTACTGGTGCGGCAGGTCCACGTACATGTCGATGCTGGCCACCACGTTCTGCACCTGGCCCGTCCGATCCCGCACCCGCAGCGGGTGGCGCAGGCCGCGCACGCCCACCTTGTCGATGGCGATGCGCCGCGGATCGGCACGACCCTGCACATCCGCGACTGCGGCGGTCGCGGCGACGTCGGCGAGCACGGTCATGGGCTTGCTCATGCACTGGATCCTCGGCCGGGAAAGGCAGCGCCGGCGCGGCGCCGTCAGGAGCGGGCAATGGTACTGCCCGCCCCGGGGTCCGCCAAACCGGCGCGGCGCGCTACTCGCGCAGGCTCAGCTCGGCCGTTCGACGACGAAGTCGGCCAGCGCCCGCAGCAGGTCGGCACCGGCATCGAAGGACGCCAGCGCCTCCAGCGCCTCGCGGTGCAGCGTGCGCGCGCGCGCCTTCGACGCGTCGAGACCGATGAGGGACGGGTAGGTGGGCTTGCCCAGCGCGGCGTCGGCCCCCTGCTGCTTGCCCAGCGTCTCGGTGCTCGCCTCCACGTCCAGCACGTCGTCGCGAATCTGGAACGCGAGCCCCAGGCAGGCCGCGTAGTGCTCCAGACGTGCGATGGTGGACTCGTCCGCCTCGGCGGCGGCCAGTGCGCCCAGGCGCACGCTCGCCCGGATCAGCGCGCCGGTCTTCAGGCGGTGCATGTGCTCCAGCGCGTCCAGGTCCAGGGTGCGGCCCACCGCCGCGAGGTCGATGGCCTGCCCGCCGGCCATGCCCGAGCTGCCGCTGGCGAGTGCCAGCGTCTCGATCATGGCCAGACGGCGCGCGTCGGGCACCGCCGGGTGCTGCCGCGACAGCACCTGGAAGGCCAGCGTCTGCAGCGCGTCGCCGGCGAGCAGGGCGGTGGCCTCGTCGTAGGCACGGTGGCAGGTGGGCTTGCCCCGACGCAGATCGTCGTCGTCCATGGCGGGCAGATCGTCGTGCACCAGGGAGTAGGCGTGCACCAGCTCCACGGCGCAGGCCGCGCCGTCCAGGGCGTCGTCGGGCGCGCCGGTGGCCGCTCCCGACGCGTAGACCAGCAGCGCGCGCACGCGCTTGCCGCCACCCAGGCAGGCGTAACGCATGGCCTCGTGCAGGCGGCGCGGCGGCGAATCCGCCGGCGGCAGGCACGCGTCCAGCGCCTTCTCGGCGCGCTCGCGCAGCCGCGCCGCCCGGCCGCCGAGGGCACTGCCGGCGGCGGCCCTGGCGCCGGACACGCTCACGCCTCGCCGGGCTCGAAGGGCTGTGGCGCGTCCGTGCCGTCGTTGAGGATCTGCACCCGTTGCTCGGCCTCGTCCAGCGCCTTCAGCGCGCTGCGCCCGAGGGCGATGCCGCGCTCGTAGGTGCGGATGGATTCCTCCAGCGACAGCTCGCCGTCCTCCATGCGCTCCACGAGGGACTCGAGCTCCGCGAGGGCTTCCTCGAAGCTGGGTTCGGTTGTCTTCTTCGCGCTCACTGGCCGCTCCGTCGCGGCGGCGACGGTACCCGAGCGCGGGATCCAGGGTCAACGTGACGCGCGGCATGTTGGACACCGCCGGGCGCGCCGCTATACTCCGCGAAACTTTTAGACCGAGTCTAAAAGCGGCCGAGCACACGGCTTCACGGGCAGGACCTTCAGGGTCCGCACCCGGCCAACAGCGAGAGGAGAATCAGCATGGATCTCAAGGGCAGCAAGACCGAGCAGAACCTGAAGGACGCGTTCGCGGGCGAGTCCCAGGCCAACCGCCGCTACCTCTACTTCGCCCAGAAGGCGGACGTGGAGGGCTACAACGACGTGGCAGCGGTGTTCCGTTCCACCGCCGAGGGCGAGACCGGACACGCCCACGGCCATCTGGAGTACCTGGAGGCGGTGGGTGATCCGGCCACGGGCCTGCCCATCGGAGGCACCGGCAAGAACCTCAAGGCCGCCATCGCCGGTGAGACCCACGAGTACACCGACATGTATCCGGGCATGGCCAAGCAGGCCCGGGACGAGGGCTTCGAGGAGATCGCCGACTGGTTCGAGACCCTGGCCAAGGCGGAGCGTTCCCACGCCAACCGCTTCCAGAAGGCACTCGACAACCTGGACGGCTGAAGCTCCGACGGCCGCCAGCGAAGCGGGCCGGCCGCGCGCCGGCCCGCCCGGCGGCGGCGACCACCCGAGGTCTGGCGCACATGAGCAGCGACACCGGCGCGCGGCGCGAGGGCAGCCTGGAGGCCCCCGAACGCCATCCCATCGACTGGAAGAACCCCGCCTTCTACGACGAGTCCGCGCTGACCCAGGAGCTCGAGCGCGTCTACGACATCTGCCACGGGTGCCGACGCTGCTTCAATCTTTGTAATGCATTTCCCACGCTGTTCGATCTCATCGACGAGTCCGAGTCCATGGAGCTGGACGGCGTGGACAAGGCGGACTACTGGCAGGTCGTGGACCACTGCTACCTGTGCGACATGTGCTTCATGACCAAGTGTCCCTACGTGCCGCCACACGAGTGGAACGTGGACTTCCCGCACCTGATGCTGCGCGCGAAGGCCGTCAAGCATCGCAAGGGCCAGACCTCATTCCGGGACAAGGTGCTGAGCGCCACCGACGCCGTCGGCAGCCTGGCGGGAATCCCGGTGGTCGCGGGCATCGTGAACGCGGCCAACCGCACGCCCGCCACGCGGGCGGTGCTGGAGAGCGCGCTCGGCGTGCACCGGGGCGCGAAGCTTCCCGAGTACCAGCCGCGGCCCCTGCGCAAGCGCCTCGCGGGGCATGCCCCGGACGTGGCGGCGGCCGAGCCCACCGAGCACACCCGCGGGAAGGTGGTCCTGTTCGCCACCTGCTACGGCAACTACAACGATCCGCGCCTCGGAGACGACCTGGTGGCCGTGTTCGAGCACAACGGCATTCCGGTGCGCCTGGCCACCAGGGAGCGCTGCTGCGGCATGCCCAAGCTCGAGCTGGGCGACCTGGAGGCGGTGGCGCGCGCGAAGGACGAGAACGTGCCCGCGCTGGCGGCTCTGGTGGACGAGGGATGGGACATCGTCGCGCCGGTGCCGTCGTGCGTGCTCATGTTCAAGCAGGAGCTGCCGCTGATGTTCCCCGGCGACGAGCAGGTCGAGAAGGTGCGCGACGCGCTGTTCGATCCCTTCGAGTACCTGATGCTGCGCCACCGGGCAGGCAAGCTGAACACGGACTTCGAGAGCAGCCTGGGCACGATCGCCTATCACGCCGCCTGCCACCAGCGGGTGCAGAACCTCGGGCCCCGCACCCGCGAGGCGCTCGAGCTGGTGCCCGACACCAAGGTGGTCACCATCGAGCGCTGCTCGGGTCACGACGGCACGTACGCCGTGAAGAAGGAGTTCCACGAGACTGCCATGAAGATCGTGAAGCCGGTGGTGCGCCAGGTGCAGGGCGCCAAGGCGGACCATTACACCAGCGACTGCGTGATGGCAGGTCACCACATCGAGAACGGGCTGGGCCAGGGCGCCACCGAGCCGACGCCGCCGCTCAGCCTGCTGCGCAAGGCCTACGGGATCTGACTGGAAGTCACTCGACCTGATGGATACCGATGCAATGCAACATCTGAACCGCGACGACCTCATGCCGCTCGAGGTCTACGCCGAGAAGCGCGCCGAGTTCCGAGCCGAGGTGCTGCGGCACAAGAAGAATCGCAAGGTGACGATCGGGAAGTACGCCACGCTGTACTTCGAGGATCGCACCACCATCCAGTATCAGGTGCAGGAGATGCTGCGCACCGAGCGTATCTTCGAGCGCGCGGGCATCCAGGAGGAGCTGGATGCGTACAACCCGCTGATTCCGGACGGCTCGAACCTCAAGGCCACCTTCATGCTGGAGTATCCGGACCCGGCGATGCGCCGCCGGGAGCTGGCGCGGCTCATCGGCATCGAGGACCGGGTCTGGGTGCGGGCCGAGGGTCACGAGAAGGTGTACGCCATTGCCGACGAGGACCTGGAGCGCGAGACGGATGAGAAGACCTCCTCGGTGCACTTCCTGCGCTTCGAGCTGGAGCCGGCCATGGTCGCCGCGCTGAAGGGCGGTGCGGCACTCGCCGTGGGCATCGACCACGACCACTACTCGGGCAGCGTCGACCCGCTGCCCGTTGCGGTGCGTGACGCCCTGGTGGCGGACCTGGCCTGAGACGCGCCCGCTGCTCAGCGGGCATGTGCAGGCATGCACGTAATACACTGATTATTGGGAATTTATCGGCGCTCTTGAGAATCCACTCGAAGTGACGCGGGCGGCGTACCGCCGGTCGTCGCGAGGCCCGGGCGTGATTACACTACGCGCCCCATGAAGACGCCCCGCATCCCCCTGCCGACGCCTCTGCCCGCGGCGCTGCTGTGCCTCGCGCTGGCCGCCTGCAGCAGCTCCGAGGAGCTCTCCCGCTGCGCGAGCGTGCCCGACTTCGACAAGCGCTGCGAGCAGCGCCAGTCCAGCTGGAGCCCCGAGTGGCAGGAGGCGGCCACCCGGCTGCCGCCGCCGCCCCGGGAGCAGGATCTGGTGCCCATCGACGCCCCGAGCGCGGCGGACGGCTACGACTACTTCATCGACCGCACGTCGGTCAGCCGCGGCAACGACGGCGTGATGCGCTACACGGTCGTGGTGGTCTCGCGCACCGGCGCGCGCAACGTCTTCCACGAGGGGCTGCGCTGCCTCACCGATCAGGTCCGTACCTACGCCTATGCGAGCCGCGAGGGCCCGTTCCGGCCGTCGGTCGACGACACCTGGCGGCCCATGGCCACCCGCGGGGTGCGCGGCTACCAGAACTACCTCGCCAACGTGATCATGTGCGACCGTCACGGCTACGCCTGGGACGCGGACAAGGCACGCGATGCCCTGGCCGGCCAGTACACCGCCGGTGGCGTGCGCATCGAGCGGTTCTGCCGAGACCTGGACAATTGCGGTCCCTACAATCGCAGCGACTGAGCGCCCGCGAAGCCGTTACCGCCCGCCGCGTGCGCCCTGAGAGCGCGTCGCGACGGCGGGCGAGACCGTCACGGGCGCTGACCGCGCGGGGAACCGTCCACCGTGGCTGAGACCTACGACGCTGCCGCCATCGAGGTGCTCGCCGGCCTCGAGCCGGTGCGCAAGCGCCCCGGCATGTACACCGACACCTCGCGTCCGAACCACCTGGCGCAGGAGGTGGTGGACAACGCGGTGGACGAGGCCATCGCGGGTTTCGCCCGCGAGATCAAGGTCATCCTGCACGCGGACGGCTCCCTGAGCGTGGCCGACGACGGCCGCGGCATGCCGGTGGACCTGCACCCTGAGGAGAAGATTCCGGGGGTCGAGCTGATCCTCACCCGGCTGCACGCCGGCGGGAAGTTCAGCAACAAGAACTACCGCTTCGCGGGGGGGCTGCACGGGGTGGGCGTGTCCGTGGTGAACGCGCTGTCGAAGCACCTGGAGGTGTGGGTGAAGCGTGGCGGCACCGAGTACAACATGGCCTTCGCCCATGGCGAGAAGCGCCACGATCTCGAGGTGGTGGGCGAGGTGGGCCGACGCAACACCGGCACCACCATCCGCTTCTGGCCCGAGCCGCGCTACTTCGACTCACCGCGCTTCTCGGTGCCGCGCCTGTGCCACGCGCTGCGCGCCAAGGCGGTGCTGTGCCCGGGCCTCAAGGTCACCTTCAGCGACGAGGCGCAGGGCACGCGCGAGGAGTGGCTCTACCACGACGGGCTCGTCGCGTACCTGGCGGAGGCGGTCGGCGAGGCCGCCCGCGTGCCGGACGACCCCTTCACCGGCAGCTTCGAGGGCAACACCGAGGCGGTGGACTGGGCCGTGCTGTGGCTGCCGGACGGCGGCGACGGGCCGGCGGAGAGCTACGTGAACCTGATCCCCACGCCCCAGGGCGGCACCCACGTCAACGGGCTTCGCACCGGGCTGCTGGAGGCGCTGCGCGAGTACTGCGAGTTCAGGAGCCTGCTGCCGCGGGGCGTGAAGCTCGCTCCGGAGGACGTGTGGGACCGCTGCCGCTACACGCTGTCGGTGAAGATGACCGAGCCCCAGTTCACCGGCCAGACCAAGGAGCGGCTGTCCTCGCGCCAGTGCGCGGCGTTCGTCTCCGGAGTCGTCAAGGACGCCTTCAGCCTGTGGCTCAGCCAGCACCCGGAGTCCGGCGATCAGATCGCCGAGATCGCCATCGCCAGCGCGCAGAAGCGCATGAAGGCGGCGCGCCAGGTGGTGCGCAAGCGGGTCACTGCCGGCCCGGCGCTGCCCGGCAAGCTCGCCGACTGCAGCGCCCAGGACCCGGCGCTCACCGAGCTGTTCCTGGTGGAGGGCGACAGCGCCGGCGGCTCGGCCAAGCAGGCCCGCGACCGGGAGTACCAGGCGGTGATGCCCCTGCGGGGCAAGATCCTGAACACCTGGGAGGTGGAGCCGGGCGAGGTGCTGTCCTCGCAGGAGGTGCACGACATCTCGGTGGCCATCGGCGTGGACCCGGGCTCCCAAGATCTGTCGCGGCTGCGCTACGGGCGCGTGTGCATCCTTGCCGACGCGGACTCCGACGGCGCCCACATCGCGGCGCTGCTGTGCGCCCTGTTCGTGCGCCACTTCCCGGCCCTCGTGGCGCAGGGGCACGTGTACGTGGCGATGCCGCCGCTGTACCGCATCGACGTGGGCAAGGAGGTCTTCTACGCCCTCGACGAGGACGAGAAGCAGGGCGTGCTGGACCGCATCGCGGCGGAGAAGCTGAAGGGCAAGGTCAACGTGCAGCGCTTCAAGGGCCTCGGGGAGATGAATCCGCTGCAGCTGCGCGAGACCACCATCGCGCCCGACACCCGCCGCCTGGTGCAGCTCACCGTGGAAGCGGGCGACGACACCCACACGGTGCTGGACATGCTGCTGGCGAAGAAGCGCGCCGCCGACCGCAAGGCCTGGCTGGAGGCGAAAGGCAACCTGGCCGACGTGTGACGCCGGCCCCGGGCGCTGGGCCACCTCGCGCGGCAGCCTGACGGGGCACGCGGGAGGCGCAGCCGAGAAGGGCGACACGCCAGTGCCCCGGGCGGGGCGGGTGTCCCACCGTCCCACCAACGACGAGCGACGAGATGCACAGCGAGACACACGAGACCGAACGCCTGGCGTTGAAGACCTTCGCCGAGAAGGCCTACCTGGACTACTCCATGTACGTGGTGCTGGACCGGGCGCTGCCACACATCGGCGACGGCCTGAAGCCGGTGCAGCGGCGCATCGTCTACGCCATGTCCGAGCTCGGCCTCGGTGCCGCTGCCAAGTACAAGAAATCCGCGCGCACGGTGGGCGACGTGCTGGGCAAGTTCCACCCCCACGGCGAGTCGGCCTGCTACGAGGCCATGGTGCTGATGGCGCAGCCGTTCTCGTTCCGCTACCCGCTGGTGGACGGGCAGGGAAACTGGGGCTCGCCGGACGACCCGAAGTCCTTCGCCGCCATGCGTTACACCGAGGCGAAGCTCACCGCCTTCGCCGACACGCTGCTCGCGGAGCTGCGCCAGGGCACGGTGGACTGGGTGGCGAACTTCGACGGCACCCTGGACGAGCCCGCCGTGCTGCCCTCGCGCCTGCCCCACGTGCTGCTCAACGGGGCGGCCGGCATCGCCGTGGGCATGGCCACCGACGTGCCGCCCCACAACGTGCGGGAGGTGGCGGCGGCGTGCATCCGGCTGCTGGAGGACCCGAAGGTGGGCGTGGCGGAGCTGTGCGAGCACGTCAAGGGTCCGGACTTCCCCACCGAGGCCGAGATCATCACGCCGGCGGCGGAGCTGCGGGCCATGTACGAGAGCGGCCTGGGCTCGCTGCGGCTGCGGGCACGCTACGAGGTGGAGGAGGGCGCGGTGGTGATCACGGCGTTGCCCTACCAGGTGTCGGGGGCCCGAGTGCTCGAGCAGATCGCGGCGCAGATGCTCGCGCGCAAGCTGCCGTGGGTGGAGGACCTCCGCGACGAGTCGGACCACGAGAACCCGACTCGCCTGGTGGTGGTACCGCGCTCGCGCCGGGTGGACGTGGAGCGGCTGATGTCGCACCTGTTCGCCACCACGGATCTCGAGCGTAGCTACCGGGTCAACATGAACGTCATCGGCCTGGACGGCCGCCCCAAGCTGCATGACCTGAAGGCGCTGCTCACCGAGTGGCTGCGCTTCCGCACCGCCACCGTGCGCCGGCGCCTGGAGCACCGCCTGGAGAAGGTGCTGGCGCGGCTGCACATCCTGGAAGGCCTGCTGGTGGCCTTCCTCGACATCGACGAGGTGATCGCCATCATCCGGGCCGAGGACCGCCCGAAGCCCGTGCTCATGGCGCGCTTCGCCCTGAGCGACGCTCAGGCGGAGGCGATTCTGGAGCTCAAGCTGCGCCACCTGGCGCGGCTCGAGGAGCAGCGCATCCGCGGCGAGCGCGACGAGCTCGAGGCGGAGCGCAAGGGGATCGAGAAGACGCTCGCGAGCGGGCGCCGCCTGAAGCGCCTGGTGCGCGACGAGCTGGTCGCCGACGCCGAGCGCTTCGGGGACCCGCGCCGCTCCCCCATCACCGTGCGCGAGCCCGCCCAGGCCCTGGTGGCCACCGAGCTGCAGCCGGCGGAACCCCTGTCGGTGGTGCTCTCCCAGCGCGGCTGGGTGCGCGCCGCCAAGGGCCACGACATCGACCCGGCGACCCTCGCCTACCGCTCCGGCGACGCGTTCCGGGCGGTGGGCCGGGGGCGCTCCAACCAGAACGTGGTGTTCCTGGACTCCACCGGACGCAGCTACTCTCTGCCGGCCCACGGACTGCCCTCGGCACGGGGTCAGGGCGAGCCCCTGTCCGGACGCCTCAACCCGCCGGACGGGGCGAGCTTCGTGGGCGTCCTGATGGGCGAGCCCGACGGCCTGTGGCTGCTCGTGAGCGACGCGGGCTACGGGTTCGTCGCGCGTCTGGACGATCTGTATGCCAAGAACAAGTCCGGCAAGAGCGTGCTCTCGCTGCCCGCCGGGGCGCGCGTGCTGCAGCCGGTGCCGTTGGGCGATCCAAACCGGGACCGGGTGGCGGCGGTGTCCACCGCCGGCCACCTGCTGCTGCACCCGCTGGGCGAGCTGCCGCGACTGGCGCGTGGCAAGGGCATCAAGATCATCCAGATTCCGGCGGCGAAGCTGAAGAGCCGCGAGGAGCACGTGGCGGCGGTCACGGTCGTCCCGGCCGGCGCGCCGCTGACAGTGCATGCCGGCAAGCGACATCTGACGCTGCGACCCTCGGACCTGGAGCACTACGCGGTGGGGCGCGGGCGCCGCGGGCGGAAGCTGCCGCGCGGGCTGCAGCGGGTGGACCGGCTCGAGCCGGGCAGCGCTCCGTGACCCCGGCTCGGCGGCAGCGGACGATTGAAATCCGTCTCTCGCGCCATCATCTGTCGCTCGCGGCGCGGCCCGCGCCGCGACCCCGAACGGGCGTTCCGAACCGCGGATCACCTGTGGAGGCGTAGGAAGGCATGGGTCGGTGCGCCCGTAGGCGGCTGGGACGCCGGCTCCGAGCCCCCGGGGATGGGTTCACGGCGGGGCGCATCGACCCATGCCTTCCTACGCAACAAGGCTTGTAACACGCTTCTAAAGGCTATTCAGCCAAGGAGTCAGACCGTGAAGACCGCCGTGCTCTTTCTCGGCACCAACGTGGCGATCCTGGTCATGCTCACCGTGACCATGAAGGTGCTCGGCATCGAGCCCTACATGGCCAGCCAGGGGGTGAACCTGGACCTGCAGTCCCTGCTCGTGTTCGCCGCCGTGCTCGGCATGGCGGGCTCTTTCATCTCGCTGCTGCTGTCGAAGTGGACGGCGAAGCGGATGATGGGGCTGCACGTGATCGAGCAGCCCGCCGACCGCACCGAGCGATGGCTGGTGGAGACCGTGCGCCGCCAGGCGCAGGCTGCGGGGATCGGCATGCCCGAGGTGGCGGTGTTCGACAGCCCGCAGCCCAACGCCTTCGCCACCGGTGCGAGCCGCGACAACGCCCTGGTGGCCGTGAGCACCGGGCTGCTGCGCGCCATGGACCCGCAGGAGGTGGAGGCGGTGCTGGGCCACGAGGTCAGCCACGTGGCCAATGGCGACATGCTGCGTCTCGCCCTGATCCAGGGCGTGGTCAACACCTTCGTCATCTTCCTGTCGCGGGTAATCGGCCACCTGGTGGACCGGGTGGTGCTCAAGAACGAGCGCGGACACGGCCCCGGCTTCTGGATCACCACCATCGCCGCGGAGCTGGTGCTGGGGCTCCTTGCAACGATCATCGTCATGTGGTTCTCTCGCCGCCGCGAGTTCCGTGCCGACGCGGGCGGGGCCGCACTGGCCGGGCGCGGCGCGATGGTCGGCGCCCTCGAGCGCCTGCAGGCGCACGCCCAGGGGGCGTCGCTGCCGGACCAGCTGGCGGCCTTCGGCATCAGCGGGCGCTTCGCCGCGGGGTTGTCGCGCCTGTTCATGTCGCACCCACCCATCGAGGAACGCATCGCGGCGCTGCGCGCGGCGTCCGACGCCCGCACCGTGACCAGGAGTTGACCCGACCCACCATGGCCAGCTACAGCACCAGCGAGTTCCGTTCCGGACTCAAGATCATGATCGACGCGGATCCCTGCGTCATCGTCGAGAACGAGTTCGTGAAGCCCGGCAAGGGCCAGGCCTTCAACCGGGTGCGGTTCCGCAACCTCAAGACCGGGCGCGTCATCGAGCGCACCTTCAAGTCCGGGGACTCGGTGGAGGCGGCGGACGTGGTCGACACGGAGCTGCAGTACCTCTACAACGACGGCGAGATGTGGCATTTCATGAATCCGTCGTCCTACGAGCAGGTCGCCGCCGACGCGACGGCGGTAGGTGACGCGCAGCAGTGGCTGAAGGAGCAGGACATGTGCACCCTCACCCTGTGGAACGGGTCGCCCATCAGCGTCACGCCTCCGAACTTCGTGGTGCTGGAGATCACGCAGACCGATCCGGGCGTGCGCGGCGACACCGCCAGCGGCGCCACCAAGCCGGCGACGGTGGAAACCGGCGCCATGATCAAGGTGCCGCTGTTCGTCGAGCAGGGCGAGCGCGTGAAGATCGACACGCGCACCGGGGAGTACGTCTCGCGGGTCAAGGATTGAGCCCGGAGCGCGACCCCCTGCCCGGCGCGAGCTGGCGCGTCACCTCGGACGCACCCTGGTGCCCGACGGCATCCCTCGCCGCGCTGCGCGAGCGCGCGCGGCTGCTGGAGAGCACCCGCGCCTTCTTCGCCGCGCGCGGCGTGCTGGAGGTCACCACCCCCGTGCTCGGCCACAGCGGCCCGCCGGACCTGCACCTGGCGCTGGTGGAGGCGCGCTTCCCCGGACAGGAGGGGCCGCCGCTCTACCTGCAGCCCTCGCCCGAGTCCGCCATGAAGCGGCTGCTGGCCGCCGGCAGCGGACCGATCTACCAGCTCGGGCCCGCCTTCCGGGCCGGTGAGCGCGGCGCGCGCCACAATCCGGAGTTCCACATGCTCGAGTGGTACCGGCCCGGCCTGGACCTGGCGGGCCTGGGCGACGAGGCGGACGCGCTGCTCGCCGCGCTGCTGGGCCTGGCGCCGGCGCGCCGGGTGCGTTACGGGGAGGTGTTCCTGGAGCACGCCGGGCTCGATCCCTTCGCCGCCGGGATACGCGAGCTGGCCGCAGCGGCCGCGGCCCTCGGGCCGGGCGTCGCGGAGCTGGACCGGGACGGGCTGCTGGATCTGCTGTTCAGCCACCGCGTGCAGCCGGCGCTGGGACCCGGCGCGGTCCAGGTGTCGGATTTCCCCGCGAGCCAGGCCGCCATGGCCCAGGTGCACGGCCCCGTCGCACGGCGCGTGGAGGTCTACGTGGACGGGGTCGAGCTGGCGAACGGCTACCAGGAGCTCGGCGACGCCGCCGAGCAGCGCAGCCGCTTCGAGGGGATGCGCGCGCGCCGGCGGGGGCTGGACATGCCGTGCCCGCCCCTGGACGAGGCGCTGCTCGCGGCGCTGGCCCACGGCCTGCCTCCCTGCGCGGGCATGGCCCTGGGGTTCGACAGGCTGGTGATGCTGGCCCTCGGCGTGGCGCACATCGAGGACGTGATCCCGTTCCCGGTGGAGCGCGCCTGAGACCCCGTGAAGGAACGGGCGCCTCCTTCACGGGCAGCGAGCCCGACCGGCGGGCGGTGGCTAGAATGCCCGCGAACTTACGACGGGCCCGCCGGTCTACACGCCAGGACGGGGCTCCGGCATCGACAGCGTCACAGGGGCCTGAATGGCCGATGGGAGTCCCGACCGTCTGCTGGTGGAGCGCGCGCAGGGAGGAGACCGGCGCGCCTTCGATCTGCTGGTGCTCAAGTATCAGCACAGGCTGGTGAAGCTCATAGGCCGTTACGTGCGCGACCATGCCGAGGTGTTCGACGTCGCCCAGGAGTCCTTCATCAAGGCCTACCGGGCGCTGCCCAACTTCCGGGGCGACAGCGCCTTCTACACCTGGTTGTACCGAATCGCCATCAACACGGCGAAGAACCACCTGGTGTCCCAGGCGCGGCGGGCGCAGGAGACCGCGGTGGACGTGCAGGACGCCGAGCAGTTCGCGGGCGACTCGGAGCTGAAGGACAACGCCACCCCGGAGCGGCTCCTGATGCGCGACGAGATCGAGCGCACCGTGGTGGCGGCCATCGAGGAGCTGCCCGAGGACCTGCGCACGGCCATCACCCTGCGCGAGCTCGAGGGCATGAGCTACGAGGACATCGCCGTGTCCATGGAGTGTCCCATCGGCACGGTGCGATCGCGCATCTTCCGGGCGCGGGAGGCCATCAACAAGCGGCTCGAGCCGCTGATCGGGTGAGAGCAACAAAGCCATGAACAACGAAGGCTTGCGGGAATCCGTGTCGGCGCTGGCCGACGGCGAGCTGGCGCCGGCACAGGCCCGGCGCACCCTGGATGCGCTGCTGGACGACCCGGAGCTGCGCGCGCTCTGGCGGCGCCAGCACCTGGTGGGGGCGGTGCTCGCCGGGCAGCGCGAGCCGGTGGCCGGTGGCGACGACCTGGCCGAGCGGGTGCGCGCGGCGCTGGACGCGGAGCCGACCGTGCTGCCGGTGCGCCGCGGCGTGACCTGGCGCCTGCCCGGCGCCCTGGCGGTGGCCGCCTCGGCGGCGGTGCTCGCGGTGCTGGTCGCCTTCGGGCTCGCCGGCGAACCCGAGCGCGCCGCGGCGCCGGCAATCAGCGCCGCGGATCCGCTGCCGGCCGCCCCCCTGGCCGTCGCCACCCGCGACCCGGCGCCGGCCGATGCGACACCGTCCGCCGCCACCACCCGCATGACGTGGAACGATGCCGGGCCGGGGGTGGAGGCGCGCCTCAACGGCTACCTCCTCAATCACAACGAATACCTCGCCGGCGGAGTGCGCGGGATGCTCCCGTACGCCCGCGTCGTCGGCTATGACGGGCGCAACTGAGCCCATGTGCCCCGCCGCCACGGTCCTGCTGCTGGCGTTGCAGTCGGCGGCCGCCGGGACCCCGCCGGACGACGGCGAGGCGCAGCGCTGGCTGCAGCGGGTGTCCGAGGCAGCCACCACGCTGAACTACGACGGCACCTTCGTGTACCGCAACGGCGACTGGATGGAGTCCATGCGCATCATCCACCGGGCGGACCCGCGGGGCTCGCGGGCGCGGATGGTGTCGCTGAGCGGCGAGGCGCGGGAGGTGATCAGGGACGCCAATCGGGTGACCTGCATCCTGCCCGATTCCCGGTCGGTGCTCGTGAGCAAGTCGAAGCCGCGCGGGGTCACCGGGTTCAGCGTGTTCAGCCCGCGGGGCGCCTTCACCAGCCACTACGCGCTCGAGCTGCGGCCGGGCGAGCGGGTGGCGGGCCGCGACACCCGCCTGCTCACCGTCATGCCCAGGGATCGCTTCCGGTACGGCTACCGCCTGTCCGTGGACGAGGCGACCGGGTTCCTGCTCAAGTCGGAGCTGGTGGACGCCGAGGGCCGGCCCCTGGAGCAGATCGTGTACACCACCCTGGAGCTGCCGCCGAGCATCCCGGACGCCCTGCTCGAGCCCTCGGTGAGCGGCGAGGGCTACACCTGGTTCCTGCCCGGCGAGCCCCCGCCCGCCTCCCGCGAGTCCGACTGGCAGGTGGGATGGGTGCCGCCCGGCTTCGAGATGCGCGATCGCGCCACGGACCCGGCGCTCGTCGGTCGCATGCCGGTGGAGCATCTGGTTTATACTGATGGACTTGCATCGGTATCGGTTTTCATCGAGCACCTGGACTCGGCGGGGGAGCGCCTCGAGGGGCTGTCCCGGATGGGGGCGGTGAACGCCTTCGGCACCATGGTGGACGGCTTCCAGGTCACGGCCGTCGGCGAGGTGCCGGGCGCGACGGTGGAACGTATCGGGCGCTCCGTCGCACGTCGCTGACGCGGGGCGCCCGGGAACACAGGACGACATGCACAGGACAATGGCTCATCGCTGGTCACTCGCGCTGCTGCTGCTGGCGCTGGCGCTGCCCGCCGCGCGGGGGCAGCAGGGCGGGCTGCCCGACTTCACCCGTCTGGTGGCCGACAGCAGCCCCGCGGTAGTGAACATCTCCACCACCCAGAAGCGCGCGGCGCAGGGGCGCCCGCGCCTGCCCAAGGGGCTCGAGATCCCGGACCTTCCCGAGAACAGCCCCTTCAACGAGTTCTTCCGCCGCTTCTTCGGTGAGGGCGAGATCCAGGAATTCGACACCCAGTCGCTGGGATCGGGCTTCATCATCAGCGCCGACGGCTACGTGATCTCGAACAACCACGTGGTCAAGGACGCCGACGAGGTGGTGGTGCGTCTCGCGGACCGGCGCGAGTTCACCGCCGAGGTGGTGGGTACCGACGAGCGCAGCGACGTGGCGCTGCTCAAGATCGACGCCACCGACCTGCCCACCGTCCGCCTCGGCACCAAGCACGAGCTGAAAGTGGGCGAGTGGGTGCTGGCCATCGGTTCGCCCTTCGGCTTCGACCACACCGTCACCGCCGGCATCGTGAGCGCAATCGGCCGCAGCCTGCCGCGGGAGAACTACGTGCCGTTCATCCAGACGGACGTGGCCATCAACCCCGGCAACTCGGGTGGCCCCCTGTTCAACCTGCGCGGCGAGGTGGTGGGGGTGAACTCCCAGATCTTCAGCCGCACCGGGGGATTCATGGGGCTGTCCTTCGCGATCCCCATCGACGTGGCCATGGACGTCGCCGACCAGCTCCGCGCCAAGGGTCGGGTGTCCCGGGGCTGGCTGGGCGTGCTGATCCAGGACGTGACCCGGGAGCTGGCGGAGTCCTTCGGCATGGCAAAGCCCCAGGGCGCCCTGGTGGCCAAGGTGCTGGAGGACAGCCCGGCGAAGAGCGCCGGCTTCGAGGTCGGCGACATCGTGCTGGCCTTCGACGGCCAGGACGTGGAACGCTCCTCGGACCTGCCGCCCATCGTGGGCAGCACCCGGGTCGGCACTGACGTGCCGGTGAAGATCCTGCGCAACGGCAAGACGCTGGAGCTCACCGTGCGCACCGCCGAGCTGCCGGAAGAGGACGCGCTGCGCGCATCGGTGGGCGGGGACAAGCCCGGCACCGCCAGCGCCGACAAGCTGGGCATCACGGTGACGGACCTCTCGCCGGAGCAGCGCCAGGAGAACGACGCCCCCGAGCACGGCGTGCTGGTCACGGAGGTCCGCGACGGCCCGGCCAAGAAGGCGGGCGTGCGCGCGGGCGACCTGGTCCTGATGCTGGACAACAACAAGGTAAGGGACGCCGAGGCCTTCAAGTCGATGGCGGCGGAGCTGCCGCCAGGCAAGGCCGTCTCGATCCTCGTCCAGCGGCAGGGTAATCCCATCTTTCTGGCCCTGAAGCCCGAGAGCTGAGAGCCGGCGACTTCCGCCGGCTCTCGCGCGCCGATATCATCCGCCCGCCGTCCGGCGCCGCTGCAGTGCGTGGCACCCGCGCGATGGCCGAAATCCGCAACTTCTCCATCATCGCCCACATCGATCACGGCAAGTCCACGCTCGCCGACCGGCTGATCCAGATCTGTGGCGGGCTGAGCGAACGGGAAATGGCTGCCCAGGTGCTGGACTCCATGGATCTCGAGCGCGAGCGGGGCATCACCATCAAGGCCCAGAGCGTCACCCTGGAGTACACCGCCGCCGACGGGCGGCCCTACCGGCTGAACTTCATCGACACGCCGGGACACGTGGATTTCAGCTACGAGGTGTCGCGCTCGCTGGCTGCCTGCGAGGGCGCGCTGCTGGTGGTCGATTGCGCGCAGGGCGTGGAAGCGCAGAGCGTCGCGAATTGCTACACGGCTCTGGACCAGAACCTGGAAGTGGTGCCGGTGCTCAACAAGATCGACCTGCCGTCCGCGGAGCCGGAGCGGGTGATCGCCGAGATCGAGGACATCATCGGCATCGACGCCCACCAGGCGCTCAGGGTGAGCGCCAAGACGGGCGAGGGCGTGCCGGAGCTGCTGGAGGCCATCGTCGCGCGCATCCCAGCGCCGAACCGCGACGTGGACGGTCCGCTGCGCGCGCTGATCGTCGACTCGTGGTTCGACAACTACCTCGGTGTGGTGTCTCTGGTGCGGGTCATGAGCGGGCGCCTGAAGGTCGGCGACAAGGTGCTGGTCATGTCCACCGGGCGAACCCACGAGGTGGACAGCCTGGGCGTGTTCACACCGAAGACCCGTGAGCTCGACGCCCTCGAGTCTGGCGAGGTGGGCTTCGTGGTCGCCGGCATCAAGGACGTGGAGGGCGCTCCCGTCGGCGACACGCTGACCAGCGCGCGCCACCCGGCGCCGAAGCCCCTGCCGGGGTTCAAGGCCGTCAAGCCTCAGGTGTACGCGGGCATGTTCCCCACCGACGCGTCCGACTACGAGGCCTTCCGCGACGCGCTCGCGAAGCTCAGGCTCAACGATTCCTCGCTGCACTACGAGCCGGAGACGTCCACCGCGCTCGGCTTCGGGTTCCGCTGCGGCTTCCTGGGCATGCTGCACATGGAGATCGTGCAGGAGCGCCTGGAGCGCGAGTACGAGCTCGAGCTGATCACCAGCGCGCCGACCGTGGTCTACGAGGTGGTGACCACCGGCGGCGGCACGGTGTACGTGGACAACCCCTCGCGGCTGCCGCCGCCGAACGAGATCGAGGAGATCCGCGAGCCCGTGGTACGTGCGGACATCCTGGTGCCGGAGACGCATCTCGGCAACGTGATCACGCTGTGCATGGAGAAGCGCGGGGTGCAGAAGCGCATGCACTACAGCGGCCGCCAGGTGGCGCTCGGCTACGAGCTGCCCATGAGCGAGGTGGTGCTCGATTTCTTCGACCGCCTGAAGTCCGTGAGCCGCGGCTACGCGTCGCTCGACTATCAGTTCTCCCACTACCAGCCGGCGCCGATGGTGAAGCTCGACATCCTTATCAACGGCGAGAAGGTCGACGCGCTCTCCATCATCGTGCACCGCGAGCACAGCATGAGCCGCGGGCGCATGCTCACCGAGAAGATGCGCGAGATCATCCCGCGGCAGATGTTCGACGTGGCGATCCAGGCGGCGGTGGGTTCGAAGATCATCGCGCGCGAGACGGTCAAGGCGCTACGCAAGAACGTCACCGCGAAATGCTATGGCGGTGACGTGACCCGCAAGCGCAAGCTGCTCGAGAAGCAGAAGGCCGGCAAGCGGCGCATGAAGCAGCTCGGCCGCGTGGAGATCCCCCAGGACGCCTTCCTGGCCGGGCTGCAGGTGGGCACGGGCCTGTGACGCTGGATTTTCCCCCCATCATGGTCCTGCTGGTGGCGGTGTCGGGCGGGATCTGGGCGCTCGACGCGGTGCTGCTCGCGCCGCGGCGGCGCGCCGCGGTGACGGGCGCCGGGGGCGAGGGCAGGGCGGAGCCAGCGCCGCCGCAAATCGTCGAGTACGCGCGCTCGTTCTTCCCGGTCTTCCTCATCGTGCTGGTGCTGCGCTCCTTCCTGGTGGAGCCGTTCAGGATCCCCTCGAACTCCATGATGCCGACGCTGCTCACCGGGGACTTCATCCTGGTGAACAAGTACACCTACGGCATCCGGCTGCCGGTGCTGGACTACAAGCTGGTGGAGCTGGGCGCGCCGGAGCGGGGCGACGTGGTGGTGTTCCGTGCACCCCAGGATCCGTCGACGCCCTTCATCAAGCGCGTGGTGGGTATTCCCGGCGACGAGATCCGCTACCACCGCCAGACCCTGTTCGTGAATGGCCAGCGCGTGCCGCAGGAACGAACCGGCAGCTACACCGGCAGCGGATCGGGTGCCGGCATGACCGGCGCGAGCCTGCGGCGGGAATTGCTAGAAGGCGCGCCGCATGACATTCTGGTGGAGCAGCGCGGGTCGACGTCCGGCTCCTTTCACGAGATGGGCGAGGGGCGTTGGGTGGTCCCGGAAGGGCACTACTTCGTGCTGGGGGACAACCGGGACCACAGCCATGACAGTCGCTTCTGGGGATTCGTCCCCGATCGCCTGCTCATCGGCAAGGCCTTCGTCATCTGGTTCAACTGGGACATCGGCCACGGGATGAACTTCCGGCGCATCGGCGACGGAATCGAGTGAACGGCGTCGCGGGCCGCCCAGGCGCACGGGAACATCAGGAGGGCTTCGATGAAGGGAACAGGCCATGGCCAGCGTGGCGCTTCCGTCTGGATGGTGCTGCTGTTCGTGATCGTGCTGGGCTTCGGCGCGGTGTTCGGTCTCAAGCTGATTCCCATCTACCTGGAAGGGTGGAAGGTGGAGCGTGCCGTGGAAGGCGCGCTGCAGTCCGGGGTCGAGTCGGCGACAGTCAAGGAGATCCGGGCCGCCATCCAGCGGCGGCTGGACATCGACGAGGTGCGGCGCATCACCGAGGTGAACATGTCCGAGTTCATGACCATCACCAAGAGGGGCGAGCGCGTCACCGTCGACATCAGCTACGACCGGGTGGAGCCCCTTTTCGGCAACCTTTCGATCATGGCGCACTTCGAGAAGACCCTCACCAACTGACCGCGGTGGCAGCGCGTGCGCCAGCGCCAGTGCGGTGACGCGTCGACGGTGACGGCGTGGCGGATCAGCTCCTGCCCGCGGAAAGCCGCCTGCTCGAGCGCCTGGGCTACGCTTTTCGCGAGCCGCAGCTGCTCACCCGCGCGCTGACCCACCGCAGCGCGGCGGGGGACCACAACGAGCGTCTCGAGTTCCTGGGCGATGCCGTCATCGAGCTGGTGGTCACGGAGTGGCTGTTCCGCACCCTGCCCGATCGCAGCGAGGGCGAGCTGACGCGGCTGCGCGCGCGCATCGTGCGCCGCGAGAGCCTCGCGGACTACGCCCGGGAGCTCGCCCTGGGCGAAGCGCTCAGGCTCGGCGGCGGCGAGATGAAGTCCGGCGGCCGGCACCGGGATTCGATCCTCGCCGACGGCTTCGAGGCGCTGCTCGGGGCGCTGTACCTGGACGGGGGTCTCGAGGAGTGTCGCCGCTGCCTGGTGGCCATCGTCGGCCCGCGCCTGGACGGGCTCGCGCAGGCGCCTACCACCAAGGATCCCAAGACCCGCCTGCAGGAATGGCTGCAGGGGCGCGGCCTGCCGCTGCCCGACTACGAAGTGGTGCGCACCGAGGGCGTGGAGCACGCCCAGCGCTTCGTGGTGGCATGCCGCACCGGCGGTCTCCACCCCACGGTGCACGGCAGCGGGTCGAGCCGCCGGCGCGCGGAGCAGGATGCCGCGACGCGCGTCCTCCAGTCCCTGGAAGGGGGATGCGGCGATGAGTGAGGCAGCTCCGCGCAGCGGCTTCGTCGCCGTGCTCGGGCGGCCGAACGTGGGCAAGTCCACCCTGGTCAACGCGCTGCTGGGGGTGAAGCTCTCCATCACCTCGCGGCGCCCCCAGACCACCCGCGATCGCATCCTCGGGATCAAGACCCGGCCGGACGGCCAGATCGTGGTCCTCGACACCCCGGGACTGCACCGCGCCGCGGGACGCGCGCTGAACCGCTACATGAACCGTGCCGCGGCCGCGGCGCTGGAGGGCGCGGACCTGGTCGCGATGGTGGTGGAGGCGCTGCGGTGGACGCCGGACGATGACGCGGTCCTCGAGCGGGTGACCGGGGCGGCAGCGAAGACGGTGCTGGTGGCGAACAAGGTCGACCTGGTGGCGGACAAGGCGCGCCTGCTGCCCTGGCTCGCGGAGGTCAACCGGCGCGGCGTGTTCGTCGACGTGGTGCCGCTCAGTGCCCGCCGGGTGCGTGACGCGGAGCGCCTGGCGGACGTGCTCATCATGCACCTGCCGCCAGGTGAGCCCATCTTTCCCGCCGATCTCTACACCGACCGCAGCGAGCGGTTCCTGTGCGCCGAGATCGTGCGCGAGAAGCTCACCCGGACGCTGGGCCAGGAGGTGCCGCACCAGCTCGCGGTGGAGATCGAGAGCTTCGAGCAGCGCGGCCGGGAGGCACGCATCGCAGCCCGTATCTGGGTGGAGAGCCGCGGCCAGAAGGCCATCGTCATCGGGCGCGGCGGCGAGCGCCTGAAGCGCGCGGGCAGCGAGGCGCGTCGCGACATGGAGCGGCTGCTGCAGGCCCACGTGCACCTGGACCTGTGGGTGAAGGTCCGCGGCGGCTGGTCCGACGACGAGCGCTTCCTGGACGAGCTGGGCTACCGCGAGTGAGCGCGCGTCGGGCACCGGGACGCCGCCGGTGAGCGGCGGGCAGCGCGTGGATCTGGAACGCGCGTTCCTAGTGCATCGCCGGGCGTGGCGCGAGACCAGCGCGATCCTGGAGCTGTTCACCCGCGAGCACGGGCGGGTGGCGGTGGTGGCGCGGGGGGCGCGGCGCCCGCGTTCGGCGCTGCGCCCGGCGCTGGCGCCATTCCAGCCGTTGCTGGTGAGCTGGTCGGGCCGTGGAGAGATGGGCACCCTGCGCGCCGCCGAGGCGTGTCCCGGGGCAGGGCCCATCGCCGGCGACGCGCTGCTGAGCGGCCTGTACCTGAACGAGCTGCTGCTGCGCCTCACCCACCGCCACGACCCACATCCGGAGCTGTTCGACGCCTACGCCGGGGCGGTGGCCGCGCTCGCCGGGCCAGAGCCCCTGGAGTCCACCCTGCGGCTGTTCGAGAAGCGCATGCTGGAGGCCATCGGCTACGGCATGGTGCTCGATCGGGAGGCGGACAGCGGCGCGCCGGTGGTGCGCGAGCAACGCTACGCCTACCGGGCGGACCACGGGCCTGCGCCGGCAGGCAGCGCGCCGGTGGACGCCGTCGAGGTGAGCGGTGCGACGCTGCTCGCGCTGGCCTCGGAGGGACCGCTGGACCTGCAGGCGCAGCGGGAGGCGAAGCGACTCATGCGCCACGTGCTCGGCAAGCACCTGGGGGATCGACCGCTCGCGTCGCGGGCGCTGTTCCGCGGTGCGGACGCGTGAGCACGTGGCAAGCATCCCCCGGCTGCCGCGACGGCGGGTGATGCGGTCACGGGCTCTGACCCTGTCCGAGGCGCGGTAGACTGCGCCCATGAGCGGTGACACCGGGTTCGTGGCGCTGGGCGTGAACATCGACCACGTGGCCACGCTCCGCCAAGCGCGGGGCACCCGCTACCCGGAACCGGTGCAGGCCGCGCTGGTCGCGCAGGACGCGGGTGCCGATGCCATCACGGTGCACCTGCGCGAGGACCGGCGGCACATCCAGGATCGCGACGTGGAGCTCATCGCGCAGGTGGTGGTGTGCCGGCTCAACCTGGAGGTGGCCGTCACCGGCGAGATGCTGGGCATCGCCGAACGCCTGGCGCCATCGGACTGCTGCCTGGTACCCGAGCGGCGCGAGGAGATCACCACCGAGGGCGGCCTGGACGTCACCGGCGACAGCGCCGGCGCGGTGGGCCGGGCCTGCGCCCGCCTGGCCCGTGCCGGTGTGCGGGTGTCACTGTTCATCGACCCGGACGAGGCGCAGCTGAGCGCCGCGGCGCAGGCGGGCGCGCCCGTGGTGGAGCTGCACACGGGCGCCTACGCCGAGGCCGCTGAAGGACCGGCGCGCGCCCGCGAGCTGGAGCGCATCGCCGCCGCCGTGGTGCGCGGACGCGAGCTCGGGCTGCAGGTCAACGCGGGGCACGGCCTCAATTACCACAACGTGCAGCCGGTGGCCGCCATCCCCGGGATCACCGAGTTCAACATCGGGCACGCAGTGGTGGCGCGGGCCGTCTTCACGGGGCTGCACGCCGCCGTGGTGGAGATGAAGCGCCTGCTGCGCGAGGCGCGCGCCCAGGCACTCGGGGTCTGACCCGCCCCTCCCGGAACCCGGGAGGGGCGGGGCGGCACCGGTGTGGCGTCAGTCGTCGCCCGGGGGCTGGCCCTGCGCGGCTTCCCGGCCCTCCTCGGCGCCCGACGCCGGACGGGCCGGAGGACGCGGCGGACGCGCCACGGTGGGGTCCTCGCCGGCGGCCGGCTCGCGGGGCGTCGGTGCCGGCGCGTTGCCGGCTGCGGCATCCCGGGACGGGGCCGATGCCGACGGCTCTCGGCCAGCACCCGCCGGTGGCCCGTCACGTGGCGGCGCCGGCGCTGCCGCGTCGCGGGGTCGTGCCGGCGGTGACGTGTCGCGGGAGGGGACCGGCGATCCCGCGTCAGGTCCCGTGCCTGCTTGCGGTCCGTCACGTGACGGCGCCGGCGCTGCCGCATCGCGGGGTCGTGCCGGCGGTGACGTGTCGCGGGAGGGGACCGGCGATCCCGCGTCAGGTCCCGTGCCTGCTGGCGGTCCGTCACGT
>JBFHNV010000073.1:0-25016 GCA_041593595.1 Gammaproteobacteria bacterium | reverse complement strand
GGCGCGCCGCGCGCAACGCCCGCAGGATCTCTCGCGGCGTGTCCGCCTCGGCGATCACCGCGTCCGGCAGCCGCACGCCGAAGGCCTTCTCGATGCGCGACAGGAGCTCCACCCGGGTGAGGCTCTCGAGCTGCAGGTCGCGGTCCAGGTGGGTGTCCAGGGTCACCGCGAGGGTTGCCCCGGGGCGCAGCTCCCGGTGGATTCCGGCAATGGTGTCGAGCAGGCGCGCCTCGTCGCCCTCGCCTGCCGCCGGCCCGGCGGTCATCGCATCCTGAGTCGATTCTTCGGCCACGCGGATCGCGCCTCCGGCGGCGGCGGCGACAGACGCGCCACTATACTGTGCGTCGCCGCGGCGCCCCGCCCCGACGTTTGTCAACGCGGGGGACGGCCCGGATACTGCCCGGGCCGTGAGAGGGGGTGACGTGACGTGATCGAGAGTGCTCCGGCGACCGCGACGACGCAGCGGGTGGTGGCCTGCCTCGGGGGCGCCGGCACCCGCATCGAGCGGCGCCCGATACCGCGGGCCGGCACCGGTGAGCTGCTGCTCGCCGTCAGCGCCGTCGGGTTGTGCGGCACCGACCTGTACAAGCTCGCCACCGGCGGCGTGTCTCCCGGCCTGGTGCTGGGACACGAGCTGGTGGGCCGGGTCACCGCCGTCGGGGACGGCGTCGACGGTTTCGCCCCGGGAGACCGGGTGACCGTTCCCCACCACGTCCCCTGCGGCCAGTGCGTCAAGTGCCGGCGGGGCAGCGAGACCCTGTGCGAGACGTTCCGGGAGAACCTGCTCGAGCCCGGCGGCTTCGCCGACTTCGTCCTGGTGCGCCCGCGTGCCGTGCGCCGGGCCGCGCGACGGGTTCCGGACTGGATGAGTGACGACACCGCCGTGTGGATGGAGCCCGCCGCCTGCGCGCTGCGCGCCATCCGGCACGCGGCCCTGCCCGGCGACGGCACCGCGGTGGTGCAGGGCGCCGGCAGCATGGGGCTGCTGCACCTGCTGGTGCTGGCCGCGGAGTTCCCCGGCGTGGGCGTGATCGTGGTGGATCCGGTGGCGGCGCGGCGGGAGCTGGCGGTGCGTCTGGGCGCCGTGGCGGCGGCCGTTCCGGGCCATGATGCGGCCCGGTCCGTGGACCGCGTCAGCGGCGGGCTCGGTGCGGACGCGGTGTTCGACACGGTGGGCGGCGCCGCGGCGCTGGACTCGGCGCTGGCCCTGACTCGGGAAGGCGGCAGCGTGGTGCTGTTTGCACACGCCGGTGACGGCGAGCGCGCCGGCTTCGACATCAACGGCCTGTTCAAGCACGAGCGCCGTGTGCTGGGCAGCTACTCCGGGGGGCCGGCGGAGCAGGCGCGGGTGTTCGAGCTCATGTGTGGTGGCGCGCTGGACCCCGCCCCTCTGGTGAGCCATCACCTGCCGCTGGATCGCTTCGACGACGGTGTGCGTCTTGCCCGCACCCGTGTGGCACTGAAGGTCGTGTTCGCCGGCGCGGGCGCGTCGCCGTGAGCGGCGGCACGCGGGCGCGGCGCATGCAGGCGGCGGTGCTGCTGGGACCGGAACGGGTCGAGGTGCGCGAGATGGAGATGCCCGATCCCGATCCCGGCGAGGTGCTCGTGCGGATACGCGCGGCCACGACCTGCGGCACGGACGTGAAGGTGTTCCGGCGCGGTGGCCACCCCCGCATGCTGCAGGTGCCGGCCCTGTTCGGACACGAGATGGCGGGCACGGTGGAGGCCGTGGGCGATGGCGTCGAGCACCTGCGCCCCGGCGAGCACGTGGTGGTGGCCAACTCCGCCCCCTGCGGCGCCTGCGCACGCTGCCGGGAGGGACGCGAGAACCTGTGTCCGGATCTGCAGTACCTGAACGGCGCCTTCGCCGAGTTCGTGCGCGTGCCGGCGGCCTTCGCCGCCGCGAGCCTGCACCGGCTGCCGTCGGGTCTGGGCTTCGAGCGCGCGGCGCTGGCAGAGCCGCTGGCATGCGTGCTCCACGGCTACGAGGCCTGCGGGCTCGCCGCGGACGAGGCCGCCCAGGTGGCCATCTACGGGGCGGGCCCCATCGGCCTGCTGTTCACGGCCGTGCTGTCGCGAGCCGGACATCGGGTGCTCCTGGCGGACCCGAACTCCGGCCGACTGGAGGCAGGCCGTCGTATGGGTGCCCACGCCACCGTGGCCATCGGCCGGGGTGGCAACCAGAGTGCCGCCCTGCGGGCGCTGGCCGGGGGCGAGGGCGCGGACGTGGCAGTGGACTGCACCGGGGTGCCCGAGGTGTGGGCCGACGCGGTGGACACGGTACGCCCCGGGGGCCTGGTCAACCTGTTCGGCGGCTGCGCGCCCGGGACCCGGGTGGCGCTGGATACGCACCGCCTGCACTACGGCGAGATCACCGTGAAGGGCGTCTACCACCACCGGCCCGCCACCTTCCGCCGCGCCATCGAGCTGCTGTCGGACCCGGCGTTTCCCGCCGAGGTCCTGCTCAGCGCCCGGCGGCCCATCGCGCAGGTCGAGGAGGCCCTGCGCAGCATGATGCGCAAGGAAGCCCTCAAGGTGGTGATCGCCGCCGGCTGACGGCGCGTCGCGCGCTTCAGAACCGCTTCTGCAGGGTCACCGACAGGGCCGGGCGGCGCAGCTCCCGCTCGCGGATGCGACGCACCCGCAGCTCCGCGCCCTCCCCATCACGCGCCTCCAACACGGAGAACCCCTTGAGGTTCAGCCTCAGCATCGCGGCCTCGTCACGGGAGCCGGCACCCTTGAGCGACCGCGGATCAGGCAGCGACGCGGCGGGGGAGAGGCGCAGCCGGGAGCGCGGGGCTGCTGCCGGGGCGGAGACGGAGCGGGGGAGCAGGCGACTCACGTCCAGTGACAGGTCCAGGCCCTGCGCCCTTGCCGCTGGCGGCGTGCCCGCCGAGTCGGCGCCCTGGGCCCCGGCCGTGCCCGCCCACAGCAGCAGCACCGCGCCCACCACTGCGGGCCGGATACCGCCCGGCACCACTCGCACTCCGTGCGCTGCTCGGACCATGGTCGTACCCCCCGCGTGAGAGTATCCCCCGGACCCGATCGCGCCAAGCCCCGGCTCACTCCAGCTCGCTGCGCAGATCACGGGCCAGCAGCGCCCGCACGGCCTCCTGGGGCGGCACGTCCTGGAACAGCACGCGATGGACCTGCTCGGCGATAGGCATCTCGACGCCCGCGCGAGCCGCCAGGCTGAGCACCTCCCGGGTGTTGCGCAGGCCTTCCACAACCTGCCCGACGCCGGCCTCCGCCGCGGCCACCGCCTGTCCCCTGGCCAGCGCGAGACCGAAGCGCCGGTTGCGGGACTGGTCGTCGGTGCAGGTGAGCATGAGATCGCCGAGGCCGGCGAGGCCGGTGAAGGTCTCCGGGCGTCCGCCGAGGGCGACACCCAGGCGGCCGATCTCGGCCAGCCCGCGAGTCACCAGCGCGGCGCGGGTGTTGGCGCCGAGGCCGAGACCATCGGCGATGCCGGCGGCGATGGCCAGCACGTTCTTCACCGCACCGCCCACCTGCACGCCAGCCAGGTCGTCGCTGGTGTAGACGCGGAAGTCCGGGCCGTGGAACCGGCGGGCCAGGCGTTGCACGTGGGCCGCATCGCTGCCCGCCAGGGTGACGGCAGTGGGCAGTCCGCGGGCCACCTCACCGGCGAAGGTGGGCCCGGACAGCACCGCCCGCCCGGATCCGCGACCCAGCCGATCGGCCACGACGGCGTCCAGGAACCGGCCGCTGCCGGGCTCGAAGCCCTTGGTGGCCCAGGCCAGGTCCCGGAGATCGGGCCGGGCGGCTGCCACCCGCGTCACGATCTCGCCGAAGGCATGGCTGGGGACCGCCAGCATCACGTCGCCGGCGCCGGCCAATGCCGCCTCCAGCACATGGGTGACGACGAGTGCCTCCGGCAGCACGACTCCCGGAAGGTAACGCGCGTTGACACGGGTGTCCCGCAGCGCATCGACGGCCTCGCGATCGCGGCCCCACAGCCGCGCGGGCTGGCCGTGACGTGCCAGCAGCGCTGCCAGTGCCGTCCCCCAGGAGCCGGCGCCGACGATGGCGATGCCGCCCTCGGCGGGCACGGTCTCTCAGGCCGCGGGCGGCGGCTTGCCGGCGGCGTCCTTGCCGGCGCGCTGGTGCTCGTAGAGGGCGTCGAAGTTCACCGGCGCCAGTACGAACGGCGGGAACCCGCCGCGGATCACCAGGTCCGAGACCACCTCCCGGGCATAGGGATACAGCACAGCGGGGCAGTAGGCGCCCACCACCGCCTCCAGCTCCTTGCGGGTGAGTCCGACGATGCCGAAGATCCCCGCCTGCTGCACCTCGACCAGGAACGCGGTGCGCTCACCCACCTTCACCGTGGCCGTGACGGTCAGCGTGACCTCGTACTCCCCGGCGTCGATCTCGAGCACCGCGGTGCGCAGATTGATGTCCGTATCCGGCGTCCACTCGCTGGCGAAGATGGCCGGCGTGTTGGGCGTCTCGAAGGACACGTCCTTTACGTACACCTTGCGGATGGTGAACTCGCCGCTCGGTGGGCGCGGGGAGAAGTCCGTCCCCGGCATGCGCGGTTTCTCGGCCATGGTCCACCTCCTCGGAATTGCGCCGCGGCGCGGCTACTTCTTGGCGAGCGGCAGGCTCGCGCCTTCCCAGGCGGTCAGCCCGCCCGCCAGCGTGTGCACCCGCTGGAAACCCTCGCGTTTCAGCGCCGCGCCCGCCTTGGCCGAGACCTGGCCGGTGCGACAGACCGTGATCACGGGCCGGTCCTTGTACTTCGCGAGCTTGTTCATCCGCGACGCCAGCTCGCCTTCCGGCACGTTCAGCGCATTGATAATGTGGCCCTGGCGGAACTCGGCGTCGCCGCGCACGTCGATGACCACGGCATCCTCGCTGTTGATGAGCCGCGTCGCATCACCGGGGGAGAGCCGCGGGAGTCCCGGGCTGCGGCCCGCCACCAGCGTCCACACCAGCCCGGCGGCGATGGCGACGAAGGACATCACCAGCAGCGGGTGATTACGGAAGAACTCCAGGTACTGCGGCATGGGATTGGGGACGGGGGCGCGCCAAAGCGAGCGCGCGAGGTTAGCTTGAAGCACCAGGCCAGGCAACGCGCCGCGCTCGGTCTCGCGCTGCTGCTCGCGGCGGGCGGCGCGATCGCGCAGGCGCAGCGTGACGACGCCGAACGCGAGCTGTCGCGCCTGCAGCAGGTGATCACGGGACTGCAGCAGGAGCTGCGCTCGGCGCGGGCGCAGCGCAGCGCCGCGTCCCGCGCCCTGGAGGACCACGAGCGCGCCATCGCCGATCTGGGCCGGGCGCGGCGTGCGCTGGAGGCTACCGCCCGGGAGCTGGGTTCCGAGCTCGATCGCCTGGAGGCGGCCCGGCGGCGGCTCGAGTCGCAGGCCGACGGCGAGCGCGAGGCGCTCGCCCGGCAGCTCCGGGTGGCCTGGGTCATGGGGCGGGAGGACCGGATGAAGCTCCTGCTCGAGCGCCGCGATCCCGGCGATATCGCGCGCCTGCTGCGCTACCACGGCTACTTCACCCGCGAGCGTCGCGAGCGCATCGCCGCCCTGAGCGACACCCTCGCGCGTCTCGACACCACCGTGCAGGCCATCGCCCGCGAATCGGCAAGGCTCGAGGCGGTGCGCGCCGAGCAGGCGCGCCGTGAGGCGGAGATGGTCGCGGAGCGGGCACGACGCGCCGACGCCGTGGCCGCGCTGGATCTCGAGCTGCGCGAATCGAGCGCTCGACTGGCTGGCCTGGAGCGTGACCGCGATCGGCTCGAGGAGCTGCTGCGCAGGCTGCGCGAGGCCATCAACGACATCCCCGCGGAGCTCGAGCCGCCGCGCTCCTTCGCCGAGCTGCGCGGGCGGCTGCCCTGGCCGCTGCCCGGCCGCCTCGCGCGGCGCTTCGGCACGCCGCGCGAGGAGGCGGGACTCGCCTGGCAGGGGGTCCTGCTGGAAGCGCCGCCAGGAGGCGACGTGCGCGCGGTGGCCCATGGGCGGGTGGTGTTCGCGGACTGGCTGCGGGGCTTCGGCCAGCTCCTGATCCTCGACCACGGCGGCGGCTACATGAGCCTGTACGGACACAACGAGAGCTTGCTGCGATCGCCGGGCGAATGGGTCAATCCCGGCGACGTGGTGGCGACCGTGGGCGACAGCGGCGGGCACGACCGCGCGGGCCTGTACTTCGAGATCCGGCGCGACGGGCGCCCCGAGGATCCGGTCCGCTGGTGCAGCGACCGGGCGCGCTTCCGCGCCGCCTTGTAAGCTGCGCGTGGCGGCGGGTAAGCTGTGGCGCCCAAGCCGCTTGATTTGAAAGCGCTTATCCGGGAACGGCAGTCACCGTCCGGAGGCGCCTCCGGCCCGGCCGCGAACCACGTTCCCGGTCCGCACCGGCAGCCGGACGGCTGGATTCCACGTCCACTCACGGGGCACGGGTTGCCCGGAGGACATTCATGAACCGTTGGCTTCGAAGCCTGCCTGTCCTGGCCATCGGCCTGCTGCTCGGTGTGACCCTGGCGGCGGGCCAGAGCGTGCTCGCGCAGAAGAAGACCGAGAGCACGCTGCCGCTGGAGGACCTGCGCACGTTCACCGAGATTTTCGCGAAGATCAAGAACGACTACGTGGAGCCCATCGAGGACAAGCAGCTCCTCGAGAGCGCCATTCGCGGCATGCTCGCGGGCCTGGATCCGCACTCCGCCTACCTGGTGCCGGAGGACTACAAGCAGCTGCAGCAGGGCACCAGCGGTGAGTTCGGGGGCCTCGGCATCGAGGTCGGCATGGAGGACGGCTTCGTCAAGGTCATCGCCCCCATCGACGACACGCCCGCATCGCGCGCCGGCATCGAGGCCGGCGATCTGATCATCCGACTGAACGAGACGCCGGTGAAAGGCATGTCGCTCGCGGACGCGGTGAAGATCATGCGCGGCAAGCCCGGCACCGACATCGAGCTCACCGTCGTGCGCGAGGGACGCGACAGGCCGTTCAAGGTGACCATCACGCGCGACGTCATCAAGGTGCGCAGCGTCAAGAGCCGCGTGCTCGAGGAGGGCTACGGCTACGTGCGGGTCACCCAGTTCCAGACGCGCACCGGCGAGAACCTGCGCGAGGCGATCAACGAGCTGAAGCAGGACAGCGGCGGCCGACTCGCCGGACTCGTGCTGGATCTGCGCAACAATCCGGGTGGCGTGCTGAGCGCGGCGGTGTCCGTGTCCGACGCGTTCCTCACCGACGGCATCATCGTCTACACCGACGGGCGGCTGGACGACGCCAAGCTCAAGTTCAACGCCAAGCCCACGGACGTGCTCGACGGCGCCCCAATCGTGGTGCTGGTCAATGGCGGATCGGCGTCGGCCTCCGAGATCGTGGCCGGCGCGCTGCAGGACCACAAGCGCGCCATAATCATGGGCGAGAAGACCTTCGGCAAGGGTTCGGTGCAGACCATTCTCCCCATGGAGAACGGCTCCGCGCTGAAGCTCACCACCGCGCGCTACTACACGCCCTTGGGCACCTCCATCCAGGCCTCGGGCATCACGCCGGACATCGAGGTGGGCCCGCTCAAGTTGGCGCTGGCCGAGGCGCAGGGCGCGACGCGGGTGAAGGAGCGGGACCTGCCCAAGCACCTGCGCGGCGCCGTCGAGGGGGCCGGCGAGGCGACGCCCGACCCGGAGCAGGCCACCGATGCACCGGAGACGGCGGCTGACGAAGAGCCACTCGCGAGCCGGGACTACGTGCTGTTCGAGGCACTCAACCTGCTCAAGGGCCTGAACATCCTCAAGAAGGCGTCGTCCTGACCGTGACGGCCGGGGGCGGCGCGGGGCGCCTGACCGGCGGCGCCCGGGCCCTGGCCGTCGCGCTGCTCCTGGCAGGCGCCGGAACCGCGGCGGCGGGGGGCGCGCCGGGCGCCATCGCCGCCATCGTCATCGACGACGTGGGCAACGTGCGCCACGAGGGGCTCAGGGCCGTAGAGCTGCCCGGGCCGCTGACCTACGCGGTGATCCCGCACACGCCCCACGCGGTGACGCTGGCGCGCCTCGCCCACGCTCTCGACAAGGAGGTGCTGGTGCACCTGCCCATGGAGGCCCATGGTGCCCGCCGGCTCGGCCCCGGGGCCCTCACCGCGGCGCAGGATCGGGCGCTGTTCGAGCGCCGGGTGCGCGCCGCGCTCGCGTCGGTGCCCCACGCCCGGGGCGCCAGCAACCACATGGGCAGCCGTCTCACCGCCATGCCACGGCCCATGCGCTGGCTGATGGGCGTGCTGGCGGAGCGCCACGGGATGCTGTTCCTGGACAGTCGCACCACCGCCCAGACGGTGGCGGAGGCGAGCGCCCTCGAGGCCGGCGTGCCCGCCACCTCCCGGGACGTGTTCCTGGACAACGATCCCGATCCCGAGGCGGTGCGCTCGCAGCTGCGGGAGCTGCTGGAGCGGGCGCGGCGCCACGGCGCGGCGGTGGCCATCGGGCATCCCTATCCGGACACCCTGGCGGTGCTCCGCGACGAGCTGCCACGCTTGCCGGGGCGCGGCGTGCGTCTCGTGCCGCTGTCGGAGGTTGTCGCGCGCCGGGCGCGCGCCGAGAACGACAGGCGCCTGGCGCGCGCCGAGAACGACAGGCACCGGGCGCGCCCGGAGAACGAGCCGCAACGGGGAGGCGCCGGCCCTCAGTCGGCGTCCCGCGACCACGCCGCCAGCACCAGGTACGCGCCGAGCGCACCCAGCACCCAGGTCAGCAGCGGCGCGCCTGCCACCATGGCGGGCTGGAACCCGTCCAGGCCATAGATCGTCGCTGCCGACAGCAGCAGCGCGGCGCCTACCACCGCGCTCACCGTGCGCTGGTTGGCGCGCCGGATCTCGCGCCGGATGGCTGCCAGGTCCTCGGACCTCATGCGTACCTCCAGGCGCCCGTCCCGGGCCTGCTCCAGGACCTCGCCCACCAGCGCCGGCAGCCGCGGCAGCGTCTCGCTCCAGCGCGGCGCCTGCTGACGGAGCTCGCGCAGCAGCGCCTTTCCCCCCAGCTGGTCGCGCATCCACTGCTCCAGGAACGGCCGCGCGCTGGACCACAGATCCAGCTCCGGGTAGAGCTGGCGACCGAGACCCTCGATGTTGAGCAGCGTCTTCTGCAGCAGCACGAGCTGCGGCTGCACCTCCATGTCGAAGCGGCGCGCCACCTGGAACAGGCGCAGCAGCAGGTGGCCGAACGAGATCTCCGCCAGCGGCCGCTCGAAGATTGGCTCGCACACGCTGCGGATGGCGGCCTCGAATTCGTTCACCCGCGTGTGTGCCGGGACCCACTTGGACTGCACGTGCAGCTCGGCGACCCGTTGATAGTCGCGGTTGAAGAACGCGACGAAGTTCTCCGCCAGGTAGCGCTGGTCCTCTGGCGTGAGGCTGCCCATGATGCCGAAGTCCACGGCGATGTAGCGCGGCTCATCGGGCGTGTCGCGAGCGACGAAGATGTTGCCCGGGTGCATGTCGGCATGGAAGAAGTTGTGGCGCACCACCTGCGTGAAGAAGATCTCGACCCCGCGCTCGGCCAGCTCCTTGAGGTCCACGCCCGCCGCGCGCAGGCTCCGCACGTCGCTGATGGGGATCCCGGAGATGCGCTCCATGACCATCACGTTCTCGCGCGTGAAGCGCCAGTAGACCTCCGGCACGTGCAGCAGATCGGAGTCCTCGAAGTTTCGCCTGAGCTGCGACGCGGAGGCCGCCTCGCGCAGCAGGTCCAGCTCGTCGAGGATGATGGTCTCGTACTCGCGCACCACCTCCCGGGGCCGCAGCCGCCGGCTCTCGCGCCAGTAGCGCTCGGCCAGGTCGGCGACGATGTACAGCAGATCCACGTCGCGCCGGATCACCTGCTCGATGCCGGGACGCACCACCTTGACCACCACCTTCGCCGCGTCGCGCATCCGCGCCGCGTGCACCTGGGCGATGCTGGCAGACGCGAGGGGTGTCTCCTCGAACTCGGAGAAGACCACGCCGACGTCCTGCCCCAGGGCCCGCTCCACGATGGCCCGGGCATCGCCTCCCGGGAACGGCGGGACCCGGTCCTGCAGTTTGGCCAGCTCGTCCGCCACGTCGGCGGGCAGCAGGTCACGACGGGTGGACAGCGTCTGACCGAACTTGACGAAGATCGGCCCCAGCTCCTCCAGCGCACGGCGGATGCGCAGCCCGCGGGGGGCGCGGGGCGCACGCCGCCAGTTCCAGGGCAGCAGCGCGTGCACGAAGGCGACAGGGCGCAGCATCGGGATGGCGAACACGAACTCGTCGAGCCCGTGGGCCACCAGAACCCGCGCGATGTGCAGCAGTCTGAGCGCGCGGCTGACGGTCTTCACGATCGCCGGGCCGTGGCGCGCTCCAGGTGCGTGACACGCTTGTCCAGGCGTTCCACCCGATCGCGCAGCGCATCCACCCCGGCGGCGAACACCTCCACCTCCTCGTGCGCGGCCAGCAGCCCCGACTCCTCGCGCAGGTACTCGCGCGCGTCGGCACCCAGCTCGCGAAGGGTACGGGCGAACAGGTCCGCGGCCTGGCGCAGCCCCCGCGCCACCGGGTAACCGAGCTCGTCACCCAGCACGCGGGCGACCGGCTCGTCCCAGTCGGGCTCGAGGCGCATGGCCGCCCGGCGCGCCTCCGCCAGCAGCCCGGCGTCGCCCCGCACAGCCACGCCGGCGGCCGCGGGCAACGCCTCGGGTCGAGCCAGCAGCGACAGCAGCGCGGGCGGCGTGCCGCTCACCTCCACGTCCGCAGCCCCGCCGGCGTCGGCCAGCAGCCTCACCGCGCCGCGCTCGACGCGAACCTGGAACGCGAACCGCACCGGGCCTTCCAGCACCACGCCGATCCGTCGTCCCTCGAGCGGCGACAGCACCCGCTCGCGTTCCGGATCCAGGGCCAGCGCGCGGTTCACCGCTGCCTCGGCCAGGCGCAGCAGGGCAGGAGTCATGGCCGGCGCGTCCCCAGTCCTGCAAGCTCGACGAGCGCCTCGTCCTCGATCACGGCGCGGGTGCCGGTGATGCGGTCGTACAGGGCGCGCCGCCCGCCCGCCGCGAACAGGAGGCCGATGCCCCCGGTGGCCACCGCCACGGCCAGGCGACAGACGGACCGCAGCACGCCCGGGTACGCTCCGTCCCGTGACCGGCGCACGGTGATCCCCGCGAGCAGCCCCCCCGGCGTGCCGCCCAGGAATCGCCACCCGCACACGGCGGCCGCGGCGAGCGCCAGCGCCGCCGGCACGCCCGCCTGCGGGCGTTGCCACAGGGTCAGCAACGCGTTCACCCGCTGGCCCAGGTCCGCCCCGTCCCCCGCGCCCAGCTTGTAGAGGACCAGGTTCGCGAGGCCGAAGGCGGTGGCAGCGAGCGCGGCATCCAGCGCGAGGGCCCACAGGCGGCGCAGCAGCCCCGCGTCCGCGGCGCCGGCCATACGCATCACGCGCGCATCCCCCGGTGCACCGCGACCACGCCCAGGGCGAGGTTGAACCACTCACAGCCCTCGAAGCCCGCCTCGCGCATCATCTGCGCCAGCGACTCCTGCGCCGGATGCACGCGGATGGATTCCGCCAGGTAGCGGTAGCTGTCCGCGTCTCCCGCCACCCGCTGCCCCAGCCAGGGCAGCACCTTGAAGGAGTAGAGGTCGTACAGGGGCTGCGCGAATCCCGCGCGCAGGTGAGAGAACTCGAGCACCAGCGCCTGGCCGCCGGGTCGCAGCACCCGGTGCATCTCCGCGAGCGCACGCGCCTTGCGGGTCACGTTGCGCAGGCCGAACCCGATGGTGACGCAGTCGAAGCTGCGGTCCGCAAAAGGCAGCGCCTCGGCGTCGACCCGGACGTAGCGCATCCCGCGGGCATGACCTTCGTCCAGCAGCCGCTCGCGACCGCGCCTGAGCATCGGACCGTTGATGTCGGCCAGCGTGACACTGCCCGTCACCCCCACGCGATCGTGCAGCAACCGCGCCAGATCCCCGGTGCCGCCGGCGAGGTCCAGGACGGCGTGCCCCTCGCGCACGCCGGACACCAGCACCGTGAACCGCTTCCACAGCCGGTGCAGCCCGAAGGACATGAGGTCGTTCATCAGGTCGTAGCGTCCGGCCACGGAATCGAACACCTGACGTACCCGCTGGCGCTTCTCGCCCACGGCCACGCGCCGGAAGCCGAAGTCGGTGAACTGCGGATCGTCCGTACCGCGCCGGTCGCCCTGGTCACCGCTCACGACGTTGCACCCCGGCCTTCGCGAGCTGCTCCAGGTAGGCCTGCCACAGCGCGTCGCGCTGGCGGCCGAGCCGGTAGAGCTCGCTGAACGAGTACAGGCCGCTCGCGTGGCCGTCGTCGAAGCGCAGCCGCACCGCATAGTTGCCCACCGGCTCGATGGCGCCGATTGCCACGTCCTCCTTGCCGATCTGCAGCACCTCCTGCCCGGGGCCGTGGCCGCGCACCTCCGCCGACGGCGAGTACACCCGCAGGTACTCGGCGCTCATCTCGAAGCGCTCCCCGCTGTCGAACGCCACCGTCAGCGTGCGCGTGTCGCGGGTGTACTTGATCTCGGTGGGGTGGGGCTGGTTGGCCATGGGCGATCGAAGCGTCGACTCGAGCCTGCCTTCACAGGATGTACCGCGCGAGATCCTCGTCTTCCACGAGATCGCCCAGGTGGGCGTCCACGTAGGCGGCGTCCACCACCACGTGGGGCCGCTCGAGGTCGGGCGCCTCGTAGGACACCTGCTCCAGCAGTCGCTCCATCACCGTGTGCAGGCGCCGCGCGCCGATGTTCTCGGTGCGCTCGTTCACCTGCCAGGCCACCTCCGCCACGCGTGACACCGCGTCCTCGGTGAACTCCAGGGTCACCCCCTCCGTGGCCATCAGCGCGGCGTACTGCTCGGTGAGCGATGCGTCCGGCTCGGTGAGAATGCGCACGAAGTCGTCCACGCCCAGCGCGTCCAGCTCGACCCGGATGGGCAGGCGGCCCTGGAGCTCCGGGATGAGGTCCGAGGGACGCGACATGTGGAAGGCGCCCGAGGCGATGAACAGGATGTGATCGGTGCGCACCATGCCGTACTTGGTGGACACGGTGCTGCCCTCCACCAGCGGCAGCAGGTCACGCTGCACGCCCTCTCGGGACACGTCGGTGCCGGTCGTCTCGGCGCGCTTGGCCACCTTGTCGATCTCGTCGAGGAACACGATGCCGTTCTCTTCCACCTCGCTGACCGCCTGCGACTTGACGTCCTCGTCGTTGACCAGCTTCGCCGCCTCCTCCTCCGTCAGCATTCGCAGCGCCTGCTTCACCTGGAGCTTGCGGCTGCGGGTGCGGTTGCCCGAGAGGTTCTGGAACATGCCCTGGAGCTGGCGCGTCATCTCCTCCATTCCCGGCGGCGCCATGATCTCGACGCCCATGGCCGGCTGGCTGAGCTGCACTTCCACCTCGCGATCGTCGAGCTTGCCCTCGCGCAGCATCTTGCGGAAACGCTGCCGCGTGTCCGTGCCGCGGTCCGCCTCGCCGCTCTCGTGGACCCCGCGCGCGGGGCGCAGCAGTACGTCCAGCAGTCTCTCCTCCGCGGCCTCCTCGGCCTGTGCGCGCACCTGGTCCATGGCGCGCTCGCGGCTCATGGCCACCGCCACGTCCAGCAGATCGCGAACGATGGACTCCACGTCGCGGCCGACGTAGCCCACTTCGGTGAACTTGGTGGCCTCCACCTTGATGAAGGGAGCGCGGGCGAGGCGCGCGAGTCGCCGGGCGATCTCGGTCTTGCCCACCCCGGTGGGGCCGATCATCAGGATGTTCTTGGGCGTGACCTCCCGGCGCAGCTCCTCGCCGAGCTGCGCCCGGCGCCAGCGGTTGCGCAGCGCGATGGCGACCGCGCGCTTGGCCTTCGCCTGGCCGACGATGTGCTTGTCCAGCTCGTGGACGATTTCCCGCGGAGTCATGCTCATTGCGCGGTACCGTCGAGGGTTTCCACGGTCACGGCGTGGTTGGTGTAGATGCAGATGTCGGCAGCGTAGCCCAACGCGCGCTCGACGATGTCACGGGCGCCGAGATCGGTGTTCTCGGCCAGCGCGCGCGCCGCGGCCAGGGCGAAGCCGCCGCCGGAGCCAATGGCCATCACCGGGTGCTCGGGCTCCACCACATCGCCGTTGCCCGAGATCACGAGGGTGGTGGCCGCGTCCGCCACCAGCAGCAGGGCCTCGAGCCGGCGCAGCATCCGGTCGGTGCGCCAGTCCTTGGCGAGCTCCACGGCGGATCGCGCCAGATTGCCCTGGTGCTTCTCGAGCTTGCCCTCGAAGCGCTCGAACAGCGTGAAGGCGTCGGCCGTGCCGCCCGCGAAGCCCGCGATGACACGGTCGTGGTGCAGGCGTCGCACCTTGTGGGCGTTGCCCTTGAGGATGCTCTCGCCCAGGGTGACCTGCCCGTCGCCGCCAACGGCGACTGTGGCACCGCGGCGGGCGGCGACGATGGTGGTGCCCGAGAACTGCTGCATGTGGCCGCGCGCGTCCGCGCCCCGTTGCGGAGGGCGGCGAATCTTACCAGGGCGCCCGGCCGGCTCAGCGCCCCCGCCGCCGGGCACGCGGATGGGCCGCGTCGTAGACCCGCGCCAGGTGCTGGAAGTCCAGGTGGGTGTAGACCTGCGTGGTGGCGATGTCCGCATGACCCAGCAGCTCCTGCACCGCCCGCAGGTCGCCGCTGGACTCCAGCAGGTGCGAGGCGAATGTGTGGCGCAGCATGTGGGGGTGTACCCGGGTGCCGGCAGCGCGGCGGGCCCGGCGCTCCAGGCGCAGCTGCACCGCGCGCCCCGACAGGCGCCGGCCACGCCGGCCCACGAAGACCGCCATCTCGCCGGGGCCCGCCAGGGCGCGGCGCACCGGCAGCCAGCGGGCCAGCGCGTCACGGGCCTTGCGGCCCACGGGTACCCGCCGGCTCTTGCGGCCCTTGCCCTCCACCTGCACCACCCCCTCGTCCAGGTCCAGCCGGGTCAGGTCCAGGCCCACCAGCTCCGCGAGTCGCAGCCCGGACGAGTACATGAGCTCCACGATAGCGGTGTCGCGCACGTCCAGCGCACCGTCGCCACCGCACTCCATGAGCGCCGCCGCCGCGTCCGTGTCCAGGGTGCGCGGGAGCTTGCGAGGGGCACGGGGCGCCGACACGCCCTCGGCCGGATTGCTGACCGCGGCGCCCTCCGACTGCAGGTGGCGGAAGAAGGAGCGCATGGCGGACAGCTCCCGCGCCAGGGTGCGCCCGCCGGCGCCCTCCCGGTGTCGCCGCGCCACGTGGGCGCGCACCTGCGCCGGGGTCACGGCGCGCCACCCGGTCACGCCCTGGTCCGCGAGCCATCTGGCAAGCCGCTCCAGATCCCGCCGGTAGGCGTTCACGGTGTGGGCCGACAGTCGGCGCTCGTCGCGCAGACTGCGCTCGAAGCTGTCGATCCGCCTCGTGAGCCCGTCCGGGGGCAACGTCAGCGTACCCTGGGGGCCAGCAGCCGGCCCAGCACCTCGGCAAGCTGACGCAGGTACAGGGTGCCCATGCTCGGGTGGAAACGCCCTTCGGCGTGGCTGGCGATGGCCAGCACTCCGCGCCGCTCGCCGATGGTCAGAGGCACCAGTGCCGCGGAGCCCACCCGGGGCGCCCGCTCGCCGAACAGCCAGACGAGCTGGTCGGCACCGGGGCGGCCGCACCGGGGCTGGCCGCTGTCCAGCAGCCGCGCGAAGAGCTGGGCCTCGGGGACCGGTCCCACCAGCTCCGCCAGGCCGCGGTCCTCGCCGCGGGCGCTTTCCGCGAAGATGCGTAGCGCCACGAGATCCGCGCCGAAGCCGTCCTCCAGACCCTGGTACAGGGTGGCGAACAGGTCGTCGAGGCCGTGATTCTCCACCAGGGCCAGCACCAGGCGGTGCAGCCGCTGCGCCAGCTCCTCGTTGCCGCGCGCATTGTCCACCAGGGAGGCCAGACGCTCACGCAGGTCCCGGCACTGGGCCTTGAGAGCATCCACCTGGTACTCGATGAGGGACACCGCACCGCCGCAATCGTGAGGCACCCGCAGCACGGCCACCAGCTCCGGGTGATGGACCAGGAAGTCCGGATTGCGGCGCAGGTACTCCGCCACGCTGTCCGCCGGGTCCGGCGGCTTCGGGGCCGGGCGGGAGTCGGTCCCGCTCACAGCTCCGTCTCCCCGCTGAACGCATGCGCCGTCGGTCCTTCCATCCACACGTCGTGTCCCTCCCCGTCCCATTCGATGTGCACGTCGCCACCGGGCAGCGTCACCCTCACCCGGGCGTCCAGCAGGCCCCGCAATCGACCGCAGACCGCCGCGGCGCAGGCCCCGCTGCCGCAGGCCAGGGTCTCGCCGACGCCTCGCTCGAACACCCGCAGGCGCACGTGATCCCGCGCCAGCACCTGCATGAATCCCACGTTGACGCCCTCCGGGAACACCACCAGCGCCTGGATCGCCGGCCCCAGCCGGGTCACGGGGGCGGTATCCACGTCCGGCACCGTCAGCACCGCGTGCGGGTTGCCCATGGACACCGCGCCGGCCTCCACCGTCCCGCCGTCCACCTGCAGAGCGTAGGTCGGCGCGCGCCGCGGTGCTGCCAGCGGGATCTCCGACGGCTCCAGGCGCGGCGCCCCCATGGCCGCCCGCACCCGCCCGCCCGTGAGCAGCCGGGCCTCGACGACCCCTCCCGGCGTCTCGATGGCCATGACATCCCCGGCTGCCACGCCCAGGCCGCGAACGTACCGTGCGAAGCAGCGCAGGCCGTTGCCGCACTGCCCCGCGCTGCTGCCATCGGCGTTGAAGATGCGCATGGATGCCACGGCACGGCCGTTGCGGGGACGCTCCGCCACCAGCACCTGGTCGCAGCCGATACCCAGGCGCCGGTCGGCCAATCGCCGGACCCGCTGCGGGTCCAGCCGAAGGGTGCCTTCACGGTTGTCCAACAGCACGAAATCGTTGCCGTTTCCGTGCATCTTGACGAACGCGGTGGGCATGGTGCGCAAGGGTACCGGCGGCCCCCTGAAATTGCATCCAGCACCCGCCGCAGGCCGGGACAAGTGCTTGCAACGCATGGAAGAATGCGGCCCCGGCGTCGGCGGCGCGAGGCGCCGGGAGCAGCGTCCTGCGAAGGTCCTCCCGGGCGGCCAGGGAGTCATTTTCGAGGCAGATTTCCTTGTATTTTCAGAAGAGTATCGCCTATATTTAGACCGTTATAAGAGGTGGGGCGGCGGTGAAGCAAGGGTTCTGGACGGCCGACTGGCTGGTTGGGCTGGTCGTTTGCGTGGTCTTCGCGGTGGCGGCGGGGACCGACAACCCGTTGCTGGAGGGCCTGGAGCGCGCCGCCTACGACGTGGGCGTGCGCGGTGCCGACCGCACCCCCAGCGACCGCATCGCGGTGGTAGCCATCGATGACGAGAGCCTGTCCAACATCGGGCGCTGGCCGTGGCCGCGGGACGTGCTCGCCGCGATGATCGCCACCCTCGCCACTGGTGGCGCCAAGGTCATCGGGCTGCCCATCACCTTCTCCGAGCCCCAGACCAGCGCCGGCCTCGACTACATCGAGCGCATCGACGAGGTGCACCGGGGCGCCGGCTCGCCGGTGCCGGGGCTCGCCGAGATCGTCGCCACCGCGCGCCGCGACCTGGACACGGACGCCCGGCTGGGCAGCGCCATCGCCGATGCGGGCAACGTGGTGATGGGGATGGAGTTCTTCCTGGAGGAGCCCGTCGGCAATCCGGATGCCCCGCTGCCCGCCTACATCGACCGTCACTTCATCGACGCCGACGGCAAGCAGGTGAAGGCCACCCAGGAAGCCCTGGACCTCGGCCTGCTGCCGTGGCCCGCATCACGGCCGCTGACGCCCCCCATCCCGGTGGTGGGCGAGCCCGCGGCGGCCATCGGCCACATGAACCTGGCGTGGGACGTGGACGGCGGCAACCGGCGCGAGGCGCTGGTCCTTCGCTACTACGACCGCTACGTGCCGTCGTTCGCGTTGCAGGTGGCCGCGCGCAGCCTCAACCTGGGTCCCGGGGACATGTCCCTGAACCTGGGCGAGTCGCTGCGCCTGGGGCGCCTGACCATCGGCACCGACCCGTCCCTGCAGATGCTCACGTTTTATTACTCGGGCCAGGAGGGCAAGGCGCCGTTTGCCGTCGATTCGTTCTTCGACGTGCGCGAGGGCAAGGTGCCGGCAACGAAGTACCGGGACAAGATCGTGCTCATCGGCCCCACCGCCATCGGCGTGGGCACGCCCCAGAAGACCCCGGTGGACGCGGCCATGATGCCGGTGGTGTCCCTGGCGCACACGGTGTCCAGCATCCTGCAGGAGCACTTCTTCGTCGTGCCCGCCTGGTCCGGCTGGGCCGAGCTCGCGATCATCGTGCTGGTGGCGGTGTACCTGGTGGCGCTGCTGCCGCGGCTGAAGGCGGGCGCCGCGGCGGGAATCACCGTGGCAGGACTGGTGCTGCTGCTGGGCGCCCACTACGGCCTCATGACCACCCAGGCAGTGTGGCTCGAGCTCATGACTCCGGCGGCACTGCTGGTGCTCGGCCACGTGGTGCTCACCACCAAGCGCTTCCTGGTCACCGAGCGGGGCAAGGAGAAGTCCGAGGCGGAATCCGCCGAGACCAACCGCATGCTGGGCCTGGCCTACCAGGGCAAGAACGAGCTGGACATGGCCTTCGCGTCGTTCCGCAAGGTGCGCCCGGTGGACGATTCGGTGGCCGACCTGCTCTACAACCTGGCGCTGGACTTCGAGCGCAAGCGCCAGTTCAACAAGGCCGTATCGGTGTACCAGTACATCTCCGAGCACATGCCCGCGTTTCGTGACGTGCAGACGCGCATGAACCGCAGCCGCAACCTGGAGGAGACGGTGCTGCTGGGATCCGGGGGAAGCGGCGCCGCCGGCACCCTGCTGATCGACGGTGACGGCGTGCAGAAGCCCATGCTCGGGCGCTACCAGGTGGAGAAGGAGCTGGGCAAGGGCGCCATGGGCGTGGTGTATCTGGGGCGGGATCCGAAGATCAACCGCACCGTGGCCATCAAGACCATGGCCCTGTCGCAGGAGTTCGAGGCCGACGAGCTGGATGAGGTCAAGGAGCGGTTCTTCCGCGAGGCGGAGACCGCGGGACGGCTGAACCACCCGAACATCGTCACCATCTTCGACGCCGGCGAGGAGCACGACCTGGCGTACATCGCCATGGAGTTCCTCAAGGGCAAGGACCTGACGCCCTTCACGAAGACGGCCAACCTGCTGCCGGTGCCTAAGGTCCTTGAAATCATTGTGAAATCCGCGGAGGCCCTGGACTACGCCCACAGCGAAAACGTGGTGCACCGCGATATCAAACCCGCTAACATCATGTTCGAGCCGGATACCGGGAACGTGAAGTTGACGGACTTCGGCATCGCCCGCATCACGGACGCGAGCAAGACCAAGACAGGGATGGTGCTGGGCACGCCGTCCTACATGTCCCCCGAGCAGCTCCAGGGTAAGAAGGTCGATGGGCGCTCCGACCTGTTCTCCCTGGGCGTCATGATGTACCAGCTCCTGACTGGGAAACTGCCGTTCACCGGCGACTCGATGACCACCCTGATGTGGAACATCAGCCGGGAGCCGCACCCGGACATCCTCTCGTTGCGTGCGGACCTTCCTCCGTGCCTGAAGGCTATAATTGACAGGGCATTGCAGAAATCGGCCAATGACCGCTATTCCCGTGGCGCCCAGATGGTCCAGGAGCTACGGGCGTGCGCCGGCACGCTGGCCACGTGAAGACGATGAAGTCGCATGAGCCTGGACGGGAAACTGGAAATCTACGGCATCACCGACGTCGGGAGGAAGCGCTCGCATAACGAGGACACCATCGGCAGCGACAAGGAGCTGGGGGTCGCCGTGCTGGCCGACGGCATGGGCGGCTACAAGGCGGGCGAGGTCGCGAGCGCCATGGCGGTGAACATGATCCTGGAGGATCTCAGGGAGAACCTCCGCAACGCAAAACGAGGGCAGATCGACGAGGAAACCGGATTCAGCCAGGAGACGCTGGTCGTCAAGAACGCCATCGAGAAGGCCAACCAGACCATCTATCAGACAGCCCAGAGCCAGCCGCAATGTCACGGCATGGGCACCACCCTGGTGACGGTCGCCTTCCACGAGGACCGATTGACGATTGCCCACGTGGGCGACTCGCGGCTGTACCGGCTGCGGGGCGACGTCTTCGAGCAGGTGACATCCGATCACTCGTTGCTGCAGGAATTGATTGACAAGGGCTTCTACACGCCGGAGGAAGCGAAGAAGTCACTGAACAAGAATCTCGTCACCCGGGCCATGGGCATCGAGCTCAACGTGGCCGCAGACCTGCAGGAGGAGGTGGTCATGCCGGGCGACATATACCTGATGTGCTCAGACGGGCTGAGCGACTTGGTCGAAGACACGGAGATGCACAGCACCCTGAAGTCCCATGGCGACAATCTGGAGACCGCGGCGAAGCGTCTCGTCCAGATGGCCAACGAGAACGGAGGCAAGGACAACATCTCGGTGATCCTGGCGCGCACGCTGAAGCCGTTCACCGCGAAGAAGAGCTGGTATACGAAGGTCTTCGACTGGTTTTGAGATACCTCTAGGGGAAAGAGCGGACGATGCCTGCGAAGCTGATACTTAGCCTGAACAACTCCGTCCTCGGGGAATTCCCCCTGGACAAGGAGCGGATCATCCTCGGGCGAAAGGCGGAGAACGACATTCAGGTGGACAACCTCGCCGTCAGCGGTCAGCACGCGGCGATCATCACTATCCTGAACGACTCCTTCCTCGAGGACCTGGACTCCACCAACGGGACCTACGTCAACGGCAAGCTGGTGAAGAAGCACGCGCTGAAGAACGGCGACGTGATCACCATCGGCAAGCACGAGTTGAAATACGTCAACGACGAGGCGTCCGACGAGGACGACGAGTTCGAAAAGACGATGATCATCCGTCCCGGCATGGCAGGCCACGCGGCAGCCGCCGCCAAGGCGCAGGAGCAGGCCACACCGGCGAGACCGGCACCGGGGGCTGGCCAGGCGGCTCCGGGCGCGGCCGCGCCGGCGGCGGACGCCAACCTGCCGCTGGGCAAGATCCAGGTCCTTAGCGGCCCGGGTGCGGGGAAGGAGCTCGAGCTCAAGAAGGCGCTGATCACGCTCGGGCGACCCGGCGTGCAGGTGGCGGTCATCACCCGCCGCCCGCAGGGCTACTTCATCACCCACGTGGAGGGCACCCATCCGGTGGTGAACGGCGATTCCATCGGCGCCCAGGCGCGCCAGCTCAAGGACCACGACGTGATCGAGCTGGCCGGCGTGAAGATGGAGTTCTTCGTCAGCTGAGCGGGCGCGCCCTCGCAGTCCGTTCCAGGACCCCGGTTGCGCGCCGGGGTTTTCTTGCGGGCACATCGGTGGGGCCGGGTCAGATCCGGTGCGGACCCGGCTTCCCGGCGACTACTTGGTCTGGTGGGTGAAGACTCCGTCCCAGCCGGGGGGCGGGGGGCTGTTGCGGAAGATGGCGATGCGCTCCACGTACTCCCTGTAGAGCGCCCGGTCCGGGTGGGCGTTGGCCAGGTTGAGGAACTGCAGCTCCGCCATGTCCCAGTTCTCGCCGCGGTACAGCTTGAGCGCCTCCCGGTAGAGCTTGAGCTCGCCGCGCAGCGCCTTGTCCACCTCCTCCCTCAGCCCCAGCGGCTCGTAGATGGTCACCGGCTTGTCCTTGCCCTTCACCCGCACGCGATCCAGCTCCCGGTAGGCGTACTCCGGCACCGCGGCGGCGGTGGTCTCGTTGACGATGATCTGCACGCCATAGGTCTTGGTGAGCCCCTCGAGGCGCGAGCCCAGGTTCACCGCGTCACCCATGACGGTGTACGCCTTGCGGAACTCCGATCCCATGTTGCCCACACTCATCGAGCCCGTGTTGAGCCCGATTCCGATCTTGATTGCGGGCCAGCCCTTGGCCTGGAACCGTTCCTGGATCGCGCGCAGCTCCGCGAGCATCGCCATGGCGGCCTGCAGCGCGTGACGGGCGTGCTCAGCATCCTCGAGCGGCGCACCCCAGAACGCCATGATGGCGTCGCCCATGTACTTGTCGATGGTCCCCCGGTGGCGAAAGATGATCTCCGTCATCGGAGTGAGGTACTCGTTCATGAGCTGGGAGAGCTCTTCCGGCTTGAGGCTCTCGGAGATGGTGGTGAAGCTGCGCACGTCCGAGAACAGCACCGTCATCTCCTTGTTCTCGCTGCGCACGTTGATGGCGTCCGGGTTGCGGCTCAGCTCATCCACCAGCTCCGGCGGGATGTACTGGCTGAACTGCCCGGCCAGCTTGCGCTTGCCGCGCTCCTCCACCAGGTAGCCGTAGGACATGTTGAACAGGAACAGCGAGAGCACCATCACCATGCCGGCGGCGAGGGGGAACACGAGGTGGCCCCAGTACCAGATGGCCAGGTTGGTGCCGACGATGCCCAGCATGAGAGCGACGGTGGTCGCGGTGGCTACCAGCGGGCTCAGCGCGGGCAGCACGACCGCCATGATCAGGCCCGACACGATCAGCAAGATGAACTCCGCGCCCAGCGTGTAGGCGGGATTCTCCATGATGCGGGTCTCGCGCCCGGTCTGGCCGGGGGGGCCGAGAATCCCGGAGATGAGGTTGGCGTGCACCTCGACCCCCGGGAAGTCCGGGGCCACCGGTGTCGCCCGGAGATCCAGCAGCCCCTTCGCGGTGGTGCCGACGAGGACGATCTTGTCGCGCAGCGCGTCCACGGGCGCGGTGCCGCGGATGACGTCGGTGGCGGACACGTAGGGAAAGCTGCCCTGCGGGCCCCGGAACGGCACCAGCGCGCGGACGCTGTTGTCCACCGGGATGCGCACGTTGCCCAGCTGCAACCACTCGATCTGCGAGTAGCGCTTCCCGGCCTTCGAGTCCTCCGGGAACCCGGGCCTCACCTCCTCCACCCCCAGCGCCACCCGGGCCACCGCCAGGGCCAGTGACTCGTAGAAGTGGCCCTCGAACTCGTAGAGCATCGGCACGCGTCGCACGACGCCGTCCGGATCCGGCTCGGAGATGAAGTGCCCGCCGCCGAGCGCGGCGCGCTGCAGGATCTCCAGATTCGCGCCGTAGCCCGCTGCCTCCTTGAACGCGACGTTGCGCCCGGCAAAGTTGGCCTTGCTGAGCACCGGCGGCGGCAGCGCACCCACCCGGGGCGCTTCCTGTTCCTGGCCCGGGTCGGCGAAGAAGTAGCCCAGGATCACCCGCCGGCCGTTCAATGCCCGGGCGAAGGCGCGGTCATGGTCCAGGTCCTTCTCGAGCTCCGCCACCCGTGCCGAGACGCTGCCGTCGAGTCCCGTCTCCCGCAGCGCGCGCACCACCCGCAACCCCGACGCCTCCTCCGGCTCGGCGAAAACCACGTCGAAGGCCACCAGGAAGGTGCCGTAGTGGTCGAACAGTTGATCCACCATGCGCGCGAGCTTGTCGCGGCTCCACGGCCAGCGCCCCTCGGCCTTGAGGCTCGCCTCGTCGATGTCGACGATGACGATGCGGTCGTCGGGTCTGCGCGGCATGGTGGCGAGCAGCCGCGCATCGTAGGCGATGTTCTCGAGCCGGTGCAGGAAGTCCCACTCCAGCCGGTGCGCCACGTGCAACGCGAAGACCGCGAGGATCGCCAGCCCGAGAACGATTCGCAGCCAGTGTCGTTGGAAGTGCTCGGCGAGGACGGGCAATCGGGCGCTCCGGTGCGGCGGGCGCGCAGGGTGCGGCGCGGGCGACCCGGCGCTTCGCTCCAATATACTGGCCGGCGCGGGGCTTGTGGAGTCGAGCGGTACCGGGAACTCAGCTCCGGCGACGCGCCAGAGCACGCACGCACGCGAGATAGCGTCCCTCGTCGGGCAAGGCGCCGGCACGCTGGGCCTGCCAGAGCGCCTCGCCCAGGCACTCCATGGCAGCGTGCTCCGCAGCGTGCTCGTCGCCGAGGCGCCGGGCGAGATCCGCGAGCGCTCGCGCGATCCCCGGCGGACGGTCGCTGGCGCGCTGCTCGACCAGCGCCAGGTGCATGGCCATGTGCAGGAACGGGTTGGTCTCGCCCGCGTCGGGGGCGTAGTCCCGCTGCAGGCTTCCCGGATCCTCCACGGCCCGGCGGTACTCCGGGTGCGCCCCCACCACGTCGGCGATACGCGCCTCCATCGGCTCGAGAGGCAGACCCTCCAAGCGCTTGCGCCACGCCTCGGCGAAGGCGCGGCGCAGCGCCGCGCGGTCCGACCCGTAGATCACGGCGCGCGCCGCGGACCCGTCCGCGGCCCCGTGGCGCACCCGCAGACGCGCACGCACGGCCCCATCAAGCGTCCTTCTCCGGGTACTCGCACAGGTCCCGGATCAGGCACTCGCCGCAGCGCGGCCGGCGGGCGGTGCACACGTAGCGCCCGTGCAGGATCAGCCAGTGGTGGGCGTCCTTGCGAAACTCCGGGTCCACCACCCTCATCAGCCGGTCCTCCACCTCCCGCGGCGTCTTCCCGCGCGCGATGCGAGTGCGGTTCGCGACCCGGAAGATGTGGGTGTCGACGGCGATTACTGGCTCACCGAATGCCGTGTTCAGCACCACGTTGGCGGTCTTGCGACCCACGCCGGGCAGCGCCTCCAGCGCCACGCGGTCCCGGGGCACCTGCCCGCCGTGCTCCGCCTCCAGGATACGGCAGGTGGCGATGACGTTCTTCGCCTTGGCATTGAACAGGCCGATGTTCCTGATGTGCTCGCGGACCCCCGCCTCGCCCAGCCGCAGCATGGCGCGGGGTGTGGGTGCCCGGCGGAACAGGGTGGCGGTGGCCTTGTTCACGCTCACGTCGGTGGCCTGCGCCGACAGGATCACCGCCACCAGCAGCTCGAAGGGACTGCCGGACACGAGCTCGGTGGTCGGCTCGGGGTTGGCCTCGCGCAGGCGCTCGAAGATGGCGCGGCGCTTCTCCCGGTTCACACCCCGTCCTCCCGGCGGCGCGCCCTCGCCCGGGCCACGGCCTCGGCGATGCGCCGCCGCCGCGCCGTCGATCCCGGCCGGGCCCGCCGGTGCGGGTCC
>JBFHNV010000072.1:0-25125 GCA_041593595.1 Gammaproteobacteria bacterium | reverse complement strand
GTGGAGATGCCTGCAGATCCGGGCCGCACGGACCGAGTAGCGAGGAGGGCGTAGTCGACACTACCTCGACGAGCCCGTAGCGAGTACGGCCCGAAGATGCGGGCAGATCCGCGGCCGCAGCCGTGCGGTGGTGACGAATGCGGGCTAGCCCTGGGCACCGCGTCAGCCGTCGGCCTCCGGGTCCGTGGCGGCGAGGCGCCATGCCGCCAGCGACAGCACGCCGAAGGCCAGCACAAGCAGCGCCAGGGGCCACGCCGTGTCCTGGGGCGCGAGCCCCAGCAGCTGCGCCCCCGCGGCCCCCGTCGCCATCTGCACGAACCCGAGCAGCCCCGACGCGCGCCCGGTCAGCTCGGGGCGCACGCCGATGGCGCCGGCCATGGCGCTCGGCTGGCTGAGCCCGTGGCCCAGCCCGATCACGGCCAGCGGCACGAACAGGCGGGCGGGGGTGAGGCCGCCGGCGGCGATCAGCACGCACAGCGCCGCCGACGCGCCCAGCGCGATCAGCGCGCCCAGCCCCACCATGCGGCGGATTCCGACGCGCTGCGCGAGGCGGGAGGTGAGGAAGTTGCCGCCGATCCAGCCCGCCGAGATCAGGATGAACCACAGACCGTACTCGCCCGGGGTGCGCCCGAGCAGCACCACCATGACGTAGGGCGCGCCCGCCACCAGCGCGTACCAGGCGGCCAGGGTGCACACGCAGTGCAGGCCATAGCCCACGAAGGCCCGCGAGCGCAGCAGCTCGCGGGTCGCGGCCAGCCGTGCCAGCGCCGGCGCGGCGCGGCCCGCGTAGCGGTTGGTCTCGCCGAGCCAGCGGGCCGACGCGGCGAGCACCACCGCCCCGTAAAGCGCGAGCGCCGCGAAGCCCGCGCGCCAGCCGAGCCACCCGTCCAGGTAACCGCCCAGCGCCGGTGACAGGGCCGGCACCACCGCCATCACCATGGTGACGGAGGCCAGCAGGCTCGCCGCCCGCTCGCTGCCCGCGCAGTCGCGCACAATGGCCCGCCCGAGCACCAGGCCGGCGCAGCCGCCCGCTCCCTGCAGGATGCGGCCGGCGATCAGGGCATCGATGCCCGGCGCGAGGGCGCACACCACGGCCGCCGTCACGTAGATGGCGAGACCGGCGAGCAGCACCGGCCGGCGCCCGTAGCGGTCCGACAGCGGCCCGTAGGCGAGCGTCGCGGCGGCGAGCGCCAGCATGTAGCCGGTCAGGGTGAGCTGCACCCGCCCCGGCGTGGTGGCGAGCTCCGAAACGAGCCCCGGCATGGACGGCACGAACAGGTGCATCGCCACCGGCCCCACCGCGGTGATGGCGATGAGCAGCGCGAGCGGCGGCATGGGCGGCGCGTCCGCGGGCGCGACATGCACGGGCGGCGGGCGGGTCACCACGCGGCCCCGGCGCGTGGGGCGGGCGGGCGGCCCGGGCCGGTGGTGCGTGCCGTCACCCGGTACCTCCACCGTGGCACGCCGGCCGATGGGTGCCGCTGCATGCTATAAGAGCGTGCGCCGCCCGCGGCGCGCCACGAGCAGTCCCCACCATGAGCCACCAGCGCCTTCGCAAGTTCAACACCCGCGACGTCTATCCTGGCCAGTCCGTGGACAACGATCTGTGCATGGTGGTGCGCGCCGGCAACCGCATCTTCCTGCGCGGCCAGACCGGCCTCGATCTGGATCACCGCATGGTCGCGCCGGAGGACGCGGGCGAGCAGGCGCATCAGGCCATGCGCAACGCCAAGACGCTGCTGGAGGAGGCGGGCTCCGGCCTCGAGCACGTGACCCGCACGATCACCTACATCACCGACCGCGCGTACCGGGTGCCGGTCTACAACGCGGTCTACCAGCACATGCGCGGCATCCCCACCGTCGGCACGGGGCTCGTGGTGAAGGGCCTCGCCATGCCCCAGATGAAGATGGAGATCGACATCGACGCGGTGATCCCGGAGCGCGGCGGCGATCACGATCGGTTGCGCCGCTTCAACACCCGGGACTGGTTCGGCCAGAGCATCGACCGCGAGTCGTGCATGGTGGTGAAGACCTCGCACGAGATCTTCCTGCGCGGCCAGACCGGCACGGCGCTGGACGGCAGCCGCCAGTACGGGCGCGGCTACACCCGCGAGGCCGCGGCGGAGCAGGCGGACGTGGCCATGCGCAACGCCCGCACGCTGCTCGAGGAGGCCGGCAGCGGGCTCGACGACGTGTGCAAGACGCGCATCTACATCCGCGACCGGGCCTACCGGGAGCCGGTCTACCAGGTCATCGGGCGGCACTTCGGCGATGTTCATCCGTGCTCCACCGGGCTCATCATGGGCGGCTTCGCGCGCCCGGAGATCCTGTTCGAGATCGACATGCACGTGGTGCCCTCGAACGGGACGCCCCATCAGCGCATCCGGCGCTTCGAGACGGCGACGCAGTACAAGGACGGCCAGGATCTCCGCTGCCGCTTCTGCATGGCGGTGCGGGCAGGCAACCACGTGTTCCTGCGCGGCCAGACCGGCAGCACCTTCGACGGCGACTTCGTGGGTCTCGACGACCCGGCGGCGCAGGCCGACCAGGCGATGAAGAACGTCAGGACCCTGCTGGAGGAGGCCGGCGCGCGCCTGGAGGACGTGTGCAAGGTGACCATCTTCCTCGCCGACCGCGCGTTTCGCGAGCCGGTCTACCAGACCGTGGGCCGGCACCTGAAGGGCGTGTTCCCGGTGAGCACGGGCCTCATCGTGGACGGCTTCGCGAACCCCCGGATCTTCGTCGAGATCGACGTGGAGGCCGTGATCCCGGAGGGGCGCTGATCAGGCGTCCGCGGGCGCGCGCCGTGCGCTGCGCAGCAGCGCCATCAGCACCCCGATTTCCTTCGCGCTCGCGAGCGAGCCCACCGCGGCGCTCAGCCGCTGCTGCTCCCCCGGCGACAGCCGGCCGGTCGCACAGCCGGCGAGCTTCGCCGCGAGCTGCGCAGGCGTCATGGGGCACTGCAGCGTCCCCACCGCGTGCTGCACGTAGCGGGTCAGGGTGCGCCCGTCGGCGAGGCGGAGCGTCACCTGCGCCGGCTCGCGGCCGTTGTCGGCCCGGGCTATGGGCTCGCCGTCCCGCGGCAGCCGCATCTCCACCCGCGGAAGCCACGCGCGCACCTCGGTCCGCGCGATGGCTTGCGCCGTGAAGTCCTCGAGACCCATGCCGCCCTGAAGCACCGCCAGCGCGACGGCGTAGTGCATGCTGAAGCGCGCCTCCATCTCGGTGGCGGGGCGGTCGTACATGAGGTTGTCGCGGCTCATGGGCAGCACCGCCACCTCGACTGCGGACACGTCGGCGGGGGAGAGCGCCTGCTCGCGCATCAGCGCCACCACCCCGTCCACGGCACAGTGCGAGCTCGCGCAGCAGGGGTGGATCTTGGCCTTGAGCCCGTGGCGTTCGATGGCCAGCGGATCGCCGATGCCCGCGAGCGGCACCTCGAAGCCCGGGGACGAGGCGCCGGCGAACAGGTCGCGAAAGCCCCACGGCCCCTCCAGCGGCTCCGGGTGGGCGTCCATCCCGGCGGCGGCGAGATCCGCCGCCATCACCCCGTGCATGGCCGCCATGCCCGCGTGCATGGGCTTGGCGCGGGTGCCGAACTGGCGCTTCGTGCCGGAGGCGAAGCTGAAGCCGAGGCCGATGGCGCGGCCCATGGCGTCCGCGTCCAGCCCCGCCACCCGCGCGCAGGCCGCCGCCGCCGCCATGGCGCCGATGGTGGAGGTGGAGTGCCAGCCGCGCTCGTAATGGCCGAGGCCCACCGCATCGCCGATCACCGCGGCCACCTCGAGCCCCGTCACGTAGGCATCCAGGGCCGCAAGGCCGCTCGCGCCGCAGCGCTCGGCGGCGGCCATGATGGCGGGCACCAGCACCGCGGTGGCGTGACCGGCCATGGGGTGGAAGTTGTCGTCGAAATCGAGGGCGTGGGCCGCGGTGCCGTTGACCAGGGCCGCGCCCGGCGCCGAGAGCAGCTCGCGGCGTCCCACCACCGACGCGCCGGCACCGCCCCACGCCGCGGCGGCGCGCGCGACCCTGCGCGTCGCCTCGTCGCCGGCGCCCGCCACCATGCACGCGCACACGTCCAGCCATGCGTCGAGCGCGAGCTCCAGCGCACGGCCCGACGCGTGCGTCCCGGGCGCGGCGGCCCAGCGCGCCAGCGCCCGCGCCGGTGCGTCCGCGCTCACGCCCCCCGGTACTCGTCCACCGGGATCATCGCGTCCACGTCCACCTCCATCAGCATCTCCGGCATCGCGAGGCCGCGCACCACCAGGCCCGTGCCGCAGGGGTACACCCCGCGCAGGTGGCGGCCGATGACGTTGTAGACCGCCTCGCGGTAGGCGCGGTCGGTGATGTAGGTGGTCACCTTGCAGATGTGCTCGAGGCGTGAGCCCGCCTCCTCGAGCAGCACCCTGACGTTCTTCATGGCCTGCTCCGCCTGCGCCGCGGGATCCCCCGCGCCCACGAAGTTGCCGTCCAGGTCGAGCCCGGTCTGGCCGCGCAGGAAGATGTGGCGCCCGGACTTCACCACCATGCACATGTCGTTGCAGATGGCCCCGCCGGGGTAGACGGTGCGGGTGTTGAACCTGCGCAGGCGTTCGTGGGGCATGGGGAGGTCGTCGGTGTCTGGTGGAGCGCGGCCGAGTATCGAGCCTCGGTGCGGGCCGCACAAGACGGCGGGGCGGTAGACGGGCCCCGGCCGGTTGCGGAATCTCACGGGGCGCGCCCTACCGATCCCTCTTGCCCCCCGCCTCATCGGGTGCGCCGTCGGCTTGCGAGTGACTCAACGCTGCGAGTTGAGCCGCGAGAGCTCCCGGATCACGCCGTCCAGCCCTTGGCTCTCGATCCGGGTGACGAACGTGCTGCGGTAGGTTGTGACCAGGCTCACTCCTCCGACGGTCACGTCGAAGAGCATCCAGGCCTCGTTCTTGCGATGCAGCCGATACACGACGTCCGCGGACTGCGATCCGCGCGAGCGTGGGATCCGGGCACGCACGACGGCGCTGCGCCCGTCCTCGCTCACGTGCTCGGACAGGTACTTGATCTGATCGCCCTTCGTGTACTGCGCGAGCGCGGTGGCGTACGCTCGCACCAGCATCGTGCGAACCTCGTCGACGAATCGCTCGCGCTGAGCGGGCGTGGCCGTCCGCCAGTGCTTGCTGAGCATCCAACGCCCCACGGTGTCGACGTCGACGTGCGGCATGATGATCCGCGCCACCAGGTCCTGCGCGTGCTCGGGATCCTCGAGAATGGCCTCGCGCGCGTCGGCGATCGCCGTCAGGAACGCATCCGTCGTCTGCTCGATGAGCTGTCGGGGCGAAGGCTCGCCGGGATTCGCCATCGCGACGGCGGCGAGCACCGTCGCCAGTCCCAGCAGCGCGCTCGCGCGAGTCCGGATCACGCCGTGCCGGACCGGCGTCGCGCGATGCTCACGTCGCACCGGGCATCTTCGACGGCAGCCAGCCCGCGCTCCCGAAGCTCCCGTCCAGGTCGAACCGGCTCGGCCCGCGAAGCAAGACGTGGCGCCCGGACTTCACGATCATGCACATGTCGTTGTCGATGGTCACGCCGGGGTAGACGGTGCGGGTGTTGAACCTGCGCAGACGCTGGTGGAGCATGGGGAGGTCGCCGCCGGGACGTCAAGCGCGGCCGAGTATCGAGCGTCGGTGCGGGGCGCACAAGCCGGCGGCTCTGACCCCCTCCTGGAGACCCTGCGATGACCTTCTCCCTCGTCGGCCTGTGCCGTCGCACCGGCATGCTCGGCGCCGCGGTGACCACCTCCAGCATCGGCGTGGGCAGCCGCTGCCCCTTTGCCCGCGCCGGCGTGGGCGCGGTGCTCACCCAGCACCGCACCGATCCCGTCCTCGGGCCGCGCGGCCTCGACCTGCTGGCGGCAGGGCACGACGCCGCCGCCACCGTCGCCGCGCTGGTGGACGGCAATCCCACCATCGGCTGGCGCCAGCTCGCCGTGATCGACCGCACCGGACGCACGGCTCACCACCACGGGGATCGCATCAGCTCCATCCACGGCGACGCCCACGGCGACGGCTGCTGCGCCATCGCCAACATCGTGCGCAGCCCCGAGGTGCCGGCGAGGATGGTGGCGGCGTTCGGCACGGACGCCGAGGTGCCGCTGGCCGAGCGGCTGCTGCGTGGCCTCGAGGCGGGACTCGCCGCCGGCGGGGAGTACCGCCAGGTGAAGTCCGCGGCGCTGCTGGTGGTGCACGAGCAGCCGTTTCCCTACGTGGATCTGCGCGTGGAGCTGGACCCGCGGCCGCTGGACGAGCTGCGCTTCCTGTGGGAGACGTACCAGGGTCAGGCGGATCTGTACGTGCGCCGGGCGGTGGAGCCGGATTCGTTGCCGTATCCGGAGCGGTGAGGCGAGGGATCGCTCGCGTAGCCGCTCGAGGTCTGGAGCCTCCGGGAATCCCGGGGCGGTTCACACTGCAATTGACCTTGTTTCTCAGGTAGCTTTTGGGTCCTTCCATTGGGCTCGCCCCGGATGTCAGGGGCCTTCGAGGAGGAATAATGTCAAGTGCCAGGCTGCTGGCTGATCTCCAGAGGGCTCTCGAGCTCCTGGGGCAGGTGGACGAAGGCGAGCTGGGCTTCTCCCCGGACCCGGATGTCTCGCCGGACATTCGCAAGCTGACCGGATTGAAGAGGTATCCCGCCGAGACCCATCGCGCGAACCTGCAAGCAAGGATTGCCGCTGTCGAGAAAGCTGGAGACAGGATGGAGGCGCGCGATCCTTCGGCGTACGTGTCGAAGCTGATCGTCGCCTGCGTGCGGCTTGCGCCGCCCAGCGACGATTGAGCTTGGAGAGCAGAATCGAGGCCCACAGCCGGGGAGGACCCCGCATGAGCGCATTCGACGCCTACGAGCAGCACGACCTCCTCGGCCTGGCCGATCTGGTGCGAACGGGCGAGACCACTCCCGAGGAGCTGCTGGAGGCGGCGCTCGAGCGCATCGAGGCGCGTAATCCCGCGCTGAACGCCTTCGTGCACGTGATGGAGGACGCGGCGCGCGCCGCCGTCGCCGCCGGGCTGCCGGACGGGCCGCTGCGCGGCGTGCCCTACGCGCTCAAGGATCTCTACATGCTCTACGCGGGCGCGCCCACCACCAACGGCAGCCGCCTGTACGCGGACCACGTGGCGGACCACGACAGCACCCTGGTGGCGCGGCTGCGCGCCGCGGGGCTGGTGATCGTGGGCAAGACCAACACGCCGGAGCTGGGGCTCAACGCCAGCACCGAGCCGGTGCTGCACGGGCCCACCCGCAACCCGTGGGCGCCGGATCGCACGCCGGGCGGGTCCAGCGGCGGCGCCGCGGCGGCGGTGGCGGCGGGGATGCTGCCGGCGGCGCACGCCACCGACGGCGGCGGCTCCATCCGCATCCCGGCCTCGGACTGCGGCCTGTTCGGGCTGAAGCCCAGCCGCGGGCTCAACCCCCAGGGGCCGGACGTGGGCGAAGGGTGGAGCGGGCTCGCCACCGGGCACGCGGTGACCCGCACGGTGCGCGACAGCGCCGCGCTGCTGGACGCCACCCACGGACCGGCGCCGGGGGATCCTTACGCGGCACCGCCACCCGCGCGCCGGTTCCTCGAGGAGGTGGGGGCCGACCCGGGGCGGCTGCGCATCGGGCTGTGGACCGAGGGTCTCGCGGGCGAGCGCATCGACCCGGAGTGCGTGCGCGCCGCCGAGGACGCGGCGCGACTGTGCGAGTCCCTGGGCCACCACGTGGAGCCGGCGCTGCCGCCCATCGACGGCGCGGCGCTGCGCGGGGCGACCACCGCCATCATCGCCGGCAACGTGGCCCACGGCCTCGACCTGCGCGCCGAGTCGCGGGGCCGGCCGGTGGCCGACGGCGAGGTGGAGAACGCCACCCGCCGCTTCGCCGAGATGGGTCGCTCGCTGACCGCCCGGGACTACGCCCGGGCGCTGTTCGACATCCACGCCATCGGCCGCCGTCTCGGCGGCTACTTCGAGCGCTTCGACGTGGTGCTGAGCCCGACCCTGGCCGACCCGCCGCTGCTGCTGGGCACCCTGGACATGATGGAGGACGATTTCGACGCGTTCTCGAACCGTCTCCTGGACCACATCCCCTTCACGCCGCTGTTCAACATCAGCGGCTGCCCGGCCGCCTCACTGCCGCTGCACTGGACCGCCGACAACCTGCCGGTGGGGGTGCAGATCGGCGCGCGCTTCGGGGACGAGGCGACGTTGCTGCGGCTCGCCGCCAGCATCGAGCAGGCGAGGCCCTGGCGCGACGCGACGCGCCGCCTGCCCTGGGGCCGCCGTCCGGGATGAGCGACCCGCGCCTCGAGCTGCGGCCGGGACCGCAGGGGTCGCTCGTGCTCGCCCTGTCGGGGACCTGGACGCTGCGCGTGGCGCTGCCCGGCACGGGCGCCGTGGACACCGCGCTGGAGGGCGGTGTGCACTCGCGCGTCGCCTTCGACACGGAGGCCCTGGAGCGCTGGGACACCCGCCTGCTGGTGTTCGTCGCCGCGGTCGGCCGGATCTGCGAGCGCCACGGCGCGCGGCTCGACCCGGACGGCCTGCCAAAAGGCGCGCGCCGTCTGCGCGAGCTGGAGCAGGCCGCCGCCGTGCATGCCGGCGCCGAGCACCGTCGGGACCGGACCTTCCTCGAGGCAGTGGGCGATCAGACCATCGCCTTCGTGCGCTCGGCGGGCGAGCTGCTGCCGTTCTTTGGCGAGGTGGTGATGGCGGTCGCGCGGGTGCTGCGCGGGCGCTCGCGCATGCGCGCCCGGGAGACGCTCGCCATCATGCAGGAGGTGGGCGCCGAGGCGCTGCCCATCGTCAGCCTCATCAGCGTGCTGGTGGGGCTCATCCTGGCCTACGTGGGCGCGATCCAGCTCCAGCCCTTCGGCGCGGGGCTGTTCGTCGCCAACCTGGTGGCGATCGCCATGGCGCGCGAGATGGCCGCGATGATGACGGGCATCATCATGGCGGGGCGCACGGGGGCGTCCTTCGCCGCCACGCTCGGGACCATGACCGTCAACGAGGAGATCGACGCGCTGCGCACGACGGCGATCTCGCCGGTGGACTTCCTGGTCCTGCCGCGCATGGTGGCGCTGATGCTGATGCTGCCGCTGCTCACGGTGTATTCGAACGTCATGGGCATCCTCGGCGGCGCGGTGGTGGGTGTCGTCCTGCTCGACATCGATCCGCTGCAGTACGTGATCCAGACACGGGACGCCGTGAGCCTCCTGGACTTCGCCACGGGGCTGTTCAAGGCCACCGTGTACGGCGCGATCGTGGCCGTGGCGGGGTGTCTGCGCGGGCTGCAGTGCGGGCGCAGCGCCGCCGCGGTGGGGGACGCGACCACCTCGGCCGTCGTCACCAGCATCGTGTTCATCGTGGTCGCTTCGGCCACGTTCACGGTGATGTTCCAGCTGCTGGGGATCTGAGCGGTGCCGGCAGCTCCGCGTCACAGGCGGTCGGCGTGAGCCTCCAGGTCAGGGTGGAAGGGCTCGCGGTGGGCTACGGCGAGCGCGTGGTGCAGCGGGATCTCGACTTCGCAGTCCCGCGCGCCAGCGTGTTCGCCATCATCGGCGGCAGTGGCTCGGGCAAGAGCACCGTGATGCGCGCTCTGACCGGACTGCTCGAGCCGCGTGCCGGCCGGATCCTCTACGGCGAGGACAGCTACTGGGAGCTGCCGTCCGCCCGCCGCGACGCGATCCTCGCGCGCATCGGCGTGATGTACCAGGGCGGCGCGCTGTGGAGCGGGATGACGCTCGCCGAGAACGTGGCCCTGCCCCTCGAGGAGCACAGCACGCTCAGCGCGGCCGAGTGCCGGGACATGGCGTCGCTGAAGCTCGCGCTGGTCGGGCTCGGCGGCTTCGAGGACCACTACCCCGCCGAGATCAGCGGCGGTATGCGCAAGCGGGTGGGGGTCGCCCGCGCGCTCGCCCTCGATCCGGAGATCGTGTACTTCGACGAGCCCTCCGCCGGCCTCGACCCGGTGAGCTCGCGCATGCTCGACGACCTGCTGCTCGCGCTGCGCGACGGCCTCGGCTGTACCATGGTGGTCGTGACCCACGAGCTCGACAGCATCCTCACCATCGCCGACGACGCCGTGATGCTGGATGCGGAGAGCCGCACGCAGATCGCGCGCGGCAATCCGCGCGAGCTCCGGGACACGAGCGAGGACCCGCGCGTGCGCCGCTTCCTCACGCGTGGCGCGACATGAGTCGGCAGGCCAATCCAACGGTCATCGGCGCCTTCGTGGTCGGTGCGCTCGGGCTCGTGGTGGTGGCCGTGATGTCGCTCGCGGGCGGCGCCCTCACCCGCGAGCCCTTCCACGCGGTGGCCTACTTCTCGGGCAACGTGCGGGGCCTGCAGCAGGGGTCGACGGTGGAGTTCCGCGGCGTGCGCGTGGGCACGGTCACGGACATCAGCCTGGTCTACGATGCCGGCAGCCAGATCATGCGCATCCCGGTGCGCATGGAGCTCGATCCGGACCGCCTCACCGTCATCGGCAGCGGCTCCGGGGCGCGCCGCCAGGATCCCGCGGGCTTCCTGGATCAGCTGGTGGAGCAGGGGCTGCGGGCACAGCTCGATCTGAAGAGCTTCGTCACGGGCCAGCTCAGCGTCGGGCTGGACATCCGGCCCGACACGCCGCTCGAGCGGGTGGGCGACGCCGGCGGCGCCTACGAGCTGCCCACGCTTCCGTCCACCCTCGACCGCGTGGCGCAGGTCCTGCAGGACCTGCCGCTCACGGAGCTGGCGGGCAAGCTGATCTCCACCCTGGATGCGGCCGAGCGCCTCGTCTCCTCCGGTGAGCTGGACGCGGCGGTGCGCAACGCCGCACGGGCCGCGGATGACGCGAGCCGCCTGGTGGTGGCGCTCGAGGCGCGCATCGCCCCGCTGGCGGACACCGCGGCGGCAGCGCTCGAGCAGGCACGCGCGAGCGTCGCGGGTGTCGAGGCCGGCGCGCAGCGCACCCTCGCGGACTACGGTGCCCTCGCGCAGGCGGCATCGGTGCGGATGGAGGCACTCGCCACGCGCCTCGACGCGACCCTGGACTCGCTGGCGGCGCTGCCCGCGCGCCTCGAGCCCATAATCCAGCCGGGCGCGGCGGCGATGCAGGAGGCACGTGGCGCGCTCGAGAACGCGAAGGAGCTGCTCGCCGAGCAGTCGCGCACCCGCTACAACCTGGACGTCGCTCTGGAGGAGCTGGCCGCCGCGGCACGCTCGCTGAGGGTGATGGCCGATTACCTGGAGCAGCACCCGGAGGCGCTGCTGAGAGGGAAGGCGCCATGAAACACCCATCTCCACGCCGCTGGGCCCTGGTCCTGTCCCTCGGCGCAGCGACGCTCATGGCCGGCTGCGCGACGACGCCGCCGCCGAGCCTGTACCTGCTGGACTTCCCGGCCCAGCCGGAGCTCGCCGGCATCGAGCACGGCCTGGCGGTGGGCATCGGTCCCGTCGAGCTGCCGAAGTACCTGGACCGGCCGCAGATCGTGACCCGCGCGGGCGGCAACCGGCTGCGCACGTCGGAGTCGCACCAGTGGGCGGAGCCGCTCAAGGACAGCATCTCTCGCGTGCTGGTCGTCGAGGTGGGACGGCGCCTGGACAGCAATCGCGTCTACGTGCTGCCCCGGCGCGTGCGCACGCCCCTCGACTGGCGCGTGGATCTCGACATCGGGCGCTTCGACGGCGCGCCCGACACCGAGGCCGTGCTGGCGGCGCGCTGGAGCCTGTTCCAGGGCGAGGGGAAAGAGCCCGTGAGCACGCGGGTCACCGTGCAGAGCATGCCAGTGACCGGTGCCGGCTACGATGGCCTGGTCGCGGCGCAGATCCGGCTCCTGGAGGGGCTCGGGGCGGAGATCGCCGGCGAGATCGCGTCGCGTCGGACCCGCTCGAGGGCGCTTGACAGCGGCTGATGACATCACCTCAGACCCGCCTTGCACAGCGCATTCACAATGTGCGCCAGATCCGCCGGGTTCTTGTACGGCACGCGACGCATCGCCAGGTCCAACGAAAAACCCGGATCTGTCTTCAGATGCTCCTCAGCGTGTCTTCGTGCATCGACCATGCGCCCCAGCTGCGCGTAGGATGCCGCCATCAAGACATGCGCTGACCGCGTGAAACCGCGGGCGAGAGACTGCTCGGCCGCCTGGACGGCATCCTGATAGTTTCGGGCACCGAAGCTGGCTCTGGCGAGCGCGATGTAGTAGAGCCGGTTGGCGTGCACGGGGTTGAACCGCAAGGCCTTCTTCGCCTGGAGGACGGCTTCCTCGGCGTGCCCCGCATAGGTCAGGAACACCGCCAGCGCGAAGTGGCCATCCGCGTAGCTCGGATCGAGCGCGATTGCGCGCCGCCCCTCGGTCACCGCCTGGTCCTGTTGCCACGACCAGAGATAGACATCGCCGAGCGCCAGGTGAGCCATCGCGAGGCCATCGTCCAGTGAGACCGCCTGTCGTGCGTGCTCGAGCGCCCGGCGCATGCTCTGCTCCGGTTGGCTGGTCCAGGCCTGATTGAAATCGTGCACCAGTGCCCAAGCGAGACCGGCGTGCGCCGGCGCGCAGCCGGGGTCGAGCGCAATCGCCTGCTCGTACATCTTCTTTGCCTTCGCGTTGTCTTCCCGGGTCATCAGGTGGTGATACGCGTTACCTCGTAGCACGTAGTCATAAGCCTTGAGATGCTGTGTTGGCTTGTTCATCGCGCGGTGCTGCTCTGCACGGGTCAACGTGACCGCCAGCGCGGCAACGACGTTCTCGGTGATGCGGTCCTGAAGATCGAACACCTCGGCCAGTGCGCCATCGTAGCGCTCGGCCCAAAGATGACTTCCGCTCGCCGCGTCCAGCAGCTGGGCGTTGATGCGCAGTCGGTCGCCCGCTCTGCGCACGCTGCCTTCCAGCAGATAGCGCACGCCAAGCGCTGTGCCAATCTCGGTCACGTCCAATGTCGTGTCTTTGAACGAGAAGCTCGAGTGGCGGGCAACGACGAACAGACCTGACACCTTCGACAGGTCCGTGATGATGTCTTCGGTGATGCCGTCGCTGAAATATTCCTGCTCGGCGTCGCCGCTCATGTTGACGAACGGCAGTACGGCAATCGACGGTTTATCGGGCGTTACCGGTGCGGCGTCTTCCGCAAACGGGAGATCGGCCTCTGGCACCTGCTCACCGCGGCGCAGCCTTAGCGCATAGGCCCTTACCGGCTGCTCGAACCCCTTGAGGGTCTGGTCATCGAGGTTCTCGAGATCGAACGGAAGTCGTCTGGGGATGGTCTCGGCAGCGGTGGCCTGAATGACCACGCCCCCCGAATCAGCCAGCTGCTCCAGGCGCTGTGCCAACACCACTCCGGCGCCGGTCATCGTCCCGTCGGCGATGACGACTTCCGCCAGGCTGATCCCGACCCTGAGCGCAGGTGACATTGCATCGCCCGAGCGCTGATTGAATTCGCTGCTGTCATTCTGGAATGCGAGCGCAGCACACGCCGCGTCGGACGCGCGGGCGAACTCCGCCACTATCGCGTCGCCTCGAAGCTCGTGCGCGATACCCTCGTAGGTCGTGATTATCCTGCAGAAGCGCTGGAACGTGCTTCGGATACGCTCGTGTGCGAGCGACTCATCCAGTTGCACCAGCTCGGTCGAGCCCACCACGTCGGCATGAAGGACGGCAGCAAGTTTGCGTGCGGGCCGATTGCTCACTGGTGCTCCCAAGCCACCCGCCACCCGGATCGGCTGATCATAGTCTCACGGACGATTGCGTGGAATCCTCGCCGAGGACCCGCCCGTCTGCCGTAAGAGGACGTACGAACGCCGCGGGAGGCAGGCAGAGTTGCTGCTTCAATTCACCTGCATTCCCGCCACCCATGGCGGTCACATGCAGGGATCGGCCATCACCGGGCCAGAGGTGCGGCCATGGACAGGTGGCGAACCTCCGTGGTTAGATGACTGCAGGCGCCCGTCTGGTATCTGGCAGGAAGCGGAGAGTTACGTGGCGCGGTCCCGCTCATCCGACCAGACATTCGACTACGTGATCGTCGGAGCGGGTGCTGCGGGTTCGATCGTCGCCGCGCGCCTGGCGGAAGATCCCGGCGTCTCGGTCTGCGTCCTCGAGGCGGGCCCGAGCGATCTCCGCCCCTTCGTCTATCTTCCCGCCGGCTTCACGAAAACCCTGACTCGCCCGGCGGTGACGTGGCAGTTCAAGACCGAGCCGACGGAGAACACCGGAGGGCGTCGAATCTCGGCCACCCAGGGACGTGTCGTCGGCGGCTCGGGCTCGATCAACGGGATGGTCTACAATCGCGGCCAGCCCGCGGACTACGACCACTGGGCGCAGCTCGGCAATCCGGGCTGGGGCTACCGGGATGTCCTCCCTTACTTCAAGCGATCCGAAGCGCGAATCGGCGAGGCGGATGACGCCGTGCGGGGTCGCTCGGGGCCCGTGCCGGTCACCGACATGGACTGGCTGCATCCGGTTTCCGAAGCGTTCATCGAGGCCGCCGTCAAGAGCGGATGGCCGCGCAATCCGGACTACAACAGCGGCGAGCAGGAGGGCGTCGGCTACTTCCAGCGATTCATCAGGAACGGCCTGCGCGTCAGCACGGCGGCGGCGTTCCTTCGCCCGTCGCTGAAGAAGGGAAACATCGAGCTCGTCACGAACGCCCGGGTGACGTCGATCATCCTGGACGGGGCGGTGGCCCGGGGCGTCAGATACGTCTGCGAGCGAGGCGGTCGGGAGACGTCGGTCCTCGCGCAGCGCGAGGTCGTCGTCTGCTCGGGAACGGTCAACACCGCCCGCCTGCTTCAGATCTCGGGTGTCGGCCCCGGCGACCTGCTCGGTGAGCTCGGGGTGCCGGTGGTTCGCGAGCTACCGGGCGTGGGCCGGAACCTCATGGACCACTACTCCGCCCGGATCGTGATGCGGGCACGACCGGAGGTCGTGACCCTCAACGAGCTGGCGCGTGGACCCCGGCTCGTGTGGCAGGTCCTGCGTTGGCTCGTGCGCCGGCCGAACATCCTCGCCCAGTGTCCTTCGCAGGTCTTCCTGTTCTGCAAGTCCGATCCCGCTCTCGACTTCCCGGATCTCCAGTGCGTGTTCACCCCGGGTAGCTACGAGCAGGGCAAGCACTACGTCCTGGACTCCTATCCCGGGGTGACCGCCGGTGCGTGGCAGCATCGCCCCCTCAGCAGGGGCCACGTGCGCGCGGTATCGCGCGACCCGTTCGTCGATCCGATCGTTCAACCGAACTATCTCGATCACCCGACCGATCGGCAAGTCATGGTCGCCGGGATGCAGATGATCCGAAAGCTCCTCCATTCGCCCGAGCTCGCGAAGTACCTTCAGGAGGAAACGGTTCCCGGACCACGCGTGCGAACCGACGGGGACATGCTCGACTTCGTGAGGACGAACGGGTCCACGGCCTACCACCTGGTGGGTACGGCGCGCATGGGCCGGGCGGACGATCGCTTCGCCGTGGTGGACAGCGAACTCAAGGTTCACGGGATCGGCAATCTGCGAATCGCCGATGCGTCCGTCATGCCCATGATTCCATCGGCCAATACGTATGCTGCCTCCATGATGATCGGCGAGAAGGCCTCGGACCTGATCAAGGGAAGGCCCGCCGCGACGGACTGACCGTTCGAAGCCCGGCACCTCGCCGACCGGCACGCCCTCGGCATCGGTCACGATCGCCGCACCCACCAATGCCTCCGCGACGCTCTGATCGCGCATCGCGGTCGGCAAACGTCCCGGGCAACGTCAGCCACCAGCGATGCCTACCGCCTGACCCGGTGTCCGCCGCCGTGGTGTGCGTTTCGGGGTGCCGTCCATGCTGGCGCCGCTCGGGAAATCGGGCCCTTGCTCGTACCGCCGGGCAGAGGGCACGACGAAGATCGAACCTCGCGCGATCGCGCGGGCCGGGGATCGTGGAGATCGCGGGCGGGTCTGACGAGTCGCGTCATAGCGACCGTTCTCGAGTGCAGCCCGATTCGAGGCAGGGGCACCGATGCGGATGGAAACGGGGAAATCAACGGTCAAGACCTGGTCCGTCCGCCTGTGGGCCCAGCAGGTCTGCCGGCACGGGGTAGTCCGGCCCCTGCACGTCCCGCGGGCACCACACGGCCGGGATCGGAGGCTCCCAGGCCGAGAGGATCTCGGCGATGGTCGCCTCGTCGGGCTCGCTGCCGGCGGGCAGGTCGGCGCGCCACTCCGCCGGGAAGTCGGCCGCGTTCGCGCGGCGTACCACCATCTCCATCCAGCGCTTGCGCAACGCCTTCCAGCGGGCGGACTGCGCCCCGCTCTCATCAATCCCCGCCGCCGGCCGCAGCTCCACGTAGACGGTGCGGCGCACCCCGGGGCTGCGCTTGGGCGGCGAGCCGTGCAGGATCATCATGTCCTGGACCAGGATGTCTCCCGCCCGCGCGGGCTGCTCCACCACGCCTGGAATCGCCCACCCGTGCTCCGCCGACAGCGCGCAGATGTCCTGCAGCCCATGCTGCGTGCCCGGCACGTAGCGCAGGCACCCGTCGCCGGGGCCGGCATCGTCCAGGTAGATGCCGACGTTCAGGTACGGGAAGCCGCGAGGATGCGGCGCCCCCTGGTGCCACTTGATGACGGGGTGCGGGTGCTGGTGCTTGTAGAGGATGTCGAGCTGCATCGGCACAACGCCCCGCCCGCACAGTTCCCGGGCCACCGCCATCATCACCGGGCAGGCCAGCAGGTCGAGCACGGCGTCCCCGTCTACTCCCAGCACGTCGTCGTAGCGCATCAGCCGGGGTCCCACCGGATCCGCGACGACGCAGGCGCCGTGCAGCGATTCTCCTCTGGCGTGCGCTTTAAGCGCGGCCCGTTCCAGGCGGGCCGCGAGTTGGCGCCAGCGATCCAGCAGGGCCGCCGGCAGCGCGCCCGGCAACAGGACGAAACCCTCGTCCAGCAGCTGCCGGCGTTGCCCGGAGGAGGTTTCGAATGCTGGCACGTGCGCTGTTCCCTGGCGACGGCGGTCGATACTCGAGGCTGGCGCCGGAGGGGTCAAGCTCCGGACCCGTGCGACTTGACGAAAAGGTAGATGCGCACCGCATCCTGCTTCCCGCCCACGTCCTCGAACGCGACGATAACCTCGTGCACCGTGTTCAGCGTCGGCGCCCGGCGCCTACGCCCGCGTCGCGCCGTCCACGAACAGCCAGAGTCCCTTCTCGATGATGGCGGCGCCGGAGTCGCAGGTCCCGGCCAGCACGCACTCGGGGAAACGACACCGAATGCTGCATCTTCCGCGGGGTGGCACCTCGGCGCGGTCACGCGGCGAGCCGCCCGCGCACCAGTCGGCACCAGTACTCGATGCCCCACGCAAGGGCAGCGTCGTTGAAGTCGTAGCGCGGGTTGTGCAGCGCCGCGCCGTGGCAGCCCTCGGTGCCGTTCCCGAGCAGGATGAAGCAGCCCGGCCGGTGGCGCAGGAACTGGGCGAAGTCCTCGGAGAAGCCCATGCGCCGGTACCCGTCGTCCACCACGGCGCCGTCGATGCCGCGCGCGGCGCCGGCAGCGTGGCCCACCTCGGCCGCGGTGTTGACGGTGGGCTGGAACTCGCGGTCGTAGCGCACCGTGGCCCGGGCCCCGTGCGCGGCCGCCACGCCGTCGACGATCTCGCGCATGCGGCGCTCGATGGTGGCGCTGACCGTGTCGTCGTAGCCGCGGGTGTCGCCGCGGATGGTCACCGTGCTGGGCAGCACGTTGCGCGCGCCGTCGGCGGTGAACTCGGTGGCCGAGACCACGCCGTGCTCGCCGGGCGCGAGGGAGCGGGACACGATGGTCTACAGCGCCAGCAGGATCTCGGCGCCGACCACCAGCGGATCGATGCTCCGCTCGGGCGCGGACGCGTGGCCGCCGCGGCCCTCGATGCGGATCTCGAAGATCTCCTCGAACGCGGTGAACGCGCCGGTTCGCGTCGCGAAGTGGCCCAGCGGCAGCCCGGGGAGGTTGTGCAGACCGTAGATCTCGTCCATGGGAAAGCGCTCGAACAGCCCGTCGTCGATCATCGCCCGAGCGCCGCGGCCGTTCTCCTCGTCCGGCTGGAACAGGAAGTGCACGGTGCCGTCGAAGGATACGTCGCCGGCCAGGCGTTGCGCCGCGCCCAGCAGCATCGCCGAGTGGCCGTCGTGGCCGCAGCCGTGGAACTTGCCGTGCACGCGCGAGCGGTGGTCGAAGTCGTTGCGCTCGACGATGGGCAACGCGTCCATGTCCGCGCGCAGCCCGATGGCGCGCGGGGCGCTGCCGCGCCTGAGGGTGGCGACGAGCCCCGAGCGGCCGACGCCGGTGGTCACCTCCAGCCCGGTCGCGCGCAGCCGTTGCGCGAGCGCGGCGGCGGTTGAGGTCACCTCGAACCCGGTCTCGGGCGCGCGGTGCAGGGAGCGGCGCAAGGACCGCAGCTCGTCCAGGCCGCCCGGCGATGCGAGGGTTCCACTCATGGCGCGTCCTCCCGTCCTTCCGGCGTGCCCGCCAGTATGCCCCTTTCTGCCGGCGGTCCGGTCCCGCGGCAGGAACTCGAAGCGCGACTGCGCCACCGCCGGCACGAGCTGGCCCACGGCCTGCACCAGCAGCGTCCAGCCGCGCCCCCGATCCGCCGGCGGCGGTCTCGGGCTACGCGCCGGCACGCAGCCGCGCCGCCCTCATCCACGCCACCAGCCCCACGAGGGTGAGCAGCGCCATCAGCCCGTGCAGGGACTGCGCCGAGACGTACAGCAGGGCGTAGCCGGTGGCCAGGGGCCCGATGGCCGCTCCCAGGTCCCGCCACGCCTGCATCCGCGCCAGCGGCACCATCACCGATGAATCGGCGTGGGTGGCCTGCACCACCGCGGCCGGCCCCAGGGACGCCAGCGCGCCGCGGAACACCAGCATGAGCAGCGCGCCGGCGACGGTGAAGTCCAGCGCGATGCCCGCGAAGCCCGCGCTGGTCATGGCGGCGGCGAAGCAGAACACCCGCGCCGCGCCGAAGCGGTCCGCGATGGCGCCGAACAGCGGCGCGGCCACCGCCTCGCCCACGTGGCGCATGGCCAGCAGCGCGCCGCCGGAGAACACCGCAACGGACAGGTCGTGGCGCTGGGCCAGGATCAGGGTGATGCTCAGTGCGAACAGGCCGTCTACACCCAGGCCCTGGAGGAAGAACAGCGCGTCCATGGTGTCCGGCCTGCCCAGCGCCGGCGTGCGCACCGCGGGCGCCGCGGCGGCACGGTCGCGTGGCAGCGACCACGCCAGCGGCAGCGCCAGCGCCGTGACCGCGGCGAGCACCATGAACACGTTGCGCGGGCCCAGCACGCCGGTGAGCCATGCGCCCACCAGCAGTGCCGCAATCGGGCCGATGCGCTGGATGGCGCGACTCCAGCCGATGCGCGCGCCGGCGCCGGCGCGCTGCTCCACCGCGTACGCCAGGGTCACCAGCACAAGCACCGCATAGGCCAGGCCCCACAGCACCCGTGCCGCCAGCAGCACCGCCGGCCCGCTGCCCAGCCCGTAGGCGGCGGTGGACAGCACCGCCGCCGCCGCCGCCGCGAGGCACATGCGCCGCATACCCACCGCCAGCGTGATGCGCGCCACGTAGCCGTAGGCAAACACGCGCACGAAGCGGTTCGCCGACAGCAGCACCCCCACCCACACCAGCCCGATCCCGAAGCTCGCCGCGTGCGCCGGCAGCACGGCGTAGATGAGCGCATCGCCCAGCAGCGCCAGGGACAGCACCCCGGAGGAGGCCAGCACCGGGCGCCAGATCGCGGGCGTGCTCACGCGGCGGATACCCCGGGAATATTCTGGCGAGGGTTGCGCCATCTGGTCGGCGAGCCAGCCCTCACGCGCTGATCGACTGAGCGTCGCGCGCCGGGCCGCGGTGCGCCTGGCGCCGGCAATTCCCGGCAGCCGGCTATGCCGCTGCCCGCTGCCGGGCCGCCGCCCGCACCGCGCCCTCGATGTCGGCCTTGAAGCGCACCCGCGGTGGGCGGATGCCGTGGGCGAAGAGCTCCCTGCGCATCTCGCGGGAGGTTCCGGTGAGATACACGGCGGTCCCGCGCCGCGTCGCCTTGCGGGCCAGCCCGTCGATGGTGTTCGCGGCCGTGGAGTCCAGGAACGGCACCGCCGCGAAATCGATGACGAGCGCCCGGTACGTTTCGGGGATGCGTTCGAGCACGGAGCCGATCGCCGCTGCAGCGGCGAAGAAGAAGGCACCGGATATGCGGTAGACGACAACGTCCGGGTTCGCCACCGCGGCCTCGTCGTACGGCACACGCGCGCCGACCGCGTCGTCGGCCCGGTCTTCGCGCACGTATGGCACGTGGGAGCGGACCGCGGTCGCCTGCGAGATGCGGTTGATGAACAGCACCGAGCCGAGCGCGAAGCCGACGACGATGGCTTCCGTTAGATCGCGCAGCACTGTCAGCAGGAACGTGGCCACCAACACCGCCGCGTCCCCGCGGGAGGCACGCAGCAGGGTGCGGAAGGCATGCCACTCCACCATGTTCCATGCGACCACCAGAAGGACCGCGGCGAGGCTCGCCAGGGGAACGTAGCTCGCGACCGGTGCCGCCACCAGCACGAAGAGCAGCAGGAACACCGCGTGCAGCATCCCCGCGATCGGTCCGTGCGCGCCGGCTCGCACGTTGGTGGCGGTGCGCGCGATGGTGCCGGTCACGCAGAACCCGCCGAACAGCGCCGAGGCCACGTTGGCGATCCCCTGTCCGACCAGCTCGCAGTTCGAGCGGTGGCGCCGTCCGGTCATGCCGTCGGCGACGACCGCCGAGAGCAGGGACTCGATGGCGCCGAGCAGGGCGAAGGCGACGGCGTTCGGCAGCACGGCCTGCACCGCGTCGAGCGAGAACTCCGGCAGCGCGGGCCGGGGCAGGGCTTGCGGAATGCCGCCGAAGCGCGAGCCGATGGTGGCCACCTCGAGCTCCAGCGTGGCGCACGCGAGCGCCGCCGCCGCCACCGCGATCAGCATCCCGGGCCAGCGCGGGCGCAGCCGCTTGAGCACCGAGATTGCCGCCACGGTGGCCAGGGCGAGCACCATCGTGGCGGGGTCCGCCGTCGGCAGCGCGGCCCAGAGCACGGGCAGCTTCTCGAGCAGGGGGCCCGGCTCGGCCGCGGTGAGTACGAGGCCGAGCAGCTCCTCGAGCTGGCTGGCGACGATGATGACTGCGATGCCGGCGGTGAAGCCCACGGTCACGGGATAGGGGATGAACTTCACGTAGGTGCCGAGCCGCAGCAGGCCAACCGCTGCCAGCATCAGGCCCGAGAGCATCGTCGCGAGGATCAGCCCGTCGATGCCGTGGGCCTGGACGGTGGCAGCGACCAGGACGATGAACGCGCCGGCCGGGCCGCCGATCTGGAACCGGCTGCCGCCCAGGGCCGAGACCAGGAAGTCGCCGACGATGGCGGTGTAGAGCCCCTGCGCGGGCGACGCGCCGGAGGCGATTGCAATGGCCATGGACAGGGGCAGCGCCACGATGGCGACGGTCATCCCCGCCAGCGCGTCAGCGCGCAGATGGGCGAGGCGGTACCCCTCGCGCAGCACGGTGACGAGCTTCGGCGTGTACAGCTCGGCGAAGCTCGGGCCGGAGCCGTCCGGCACGGTGGCGGTGGGCGAGGTCATGGGACGCAGGGTCCTTGGCGCGGTCGCCGGCGCGGGGGTCGGCGGTGGGCAGTGCGACGGACAGGTGCTGCCGGGCGGCGCGGCGCCGGCCGCGGCCGCGACAACAGCGCGCTAGCATAGGGCGAGGCCACGCGCCCGCCAATGACGGGAATCAGGGCGCGGGCGCGCCGCGCCCCGGCGCCGGAACTCGTAGTCTGCGCCCGTGCCGCCGCGGCCGTCAGGCAGCGGCGGGCGGGACCTTGCGAACCTTCACGGAGCGCAGATACTCGTCGATCAGGGCGTCGACCGGGCTCTGCGCGGACTGCAGCCGGACGTTCAAGGTCCGGAAATAGATCGGCAGGTCGTCCAGGCGCGCCGCGTCCCGGGTGTAGATGAGGGGCGTCAGTCCGAGCCCGTGGGCGTACCCGATCTCGTACATGACGTTCTCGTTCATCCGGGTGATGTCGGCGATGACGGCCGAGCACGAGCGGATGGCATCCGCGAAGCTGCTGTAGATGGCCTCGCTTTTTGGCAGACGGTCCAGGCGGATCGGCGCCATGTGCGCCGACACGCACGGCTCGATCGACGACGCATACAGTTCGTTGTGCTCGTCGTCGTAGGGCAGGAGCACCAGGCATCGACCGATCCGGGCCGTGCGGATGAGGTCGACGACCGCGCCAGCGGCGGCACGCGCGTCGGCGTGGATCGTCCCCGAGACTGCCGCGAGGCAGTGCTCGAGCGCTCCCGGATCGAATGCCGTGGCAATGCGTGCCCGGTGCTTGCGCAGGAGCTCGTTCGAATCGCCGCCCGCGTCGGGTATGGGCAGGACGGGCAGGCCGAGCTCCAGTGCCTGCTCGACCACGACCTCGGTGTGGCGCTTGCCCGAGATCGTCACCACCATGTCGACGCCCGCGACCATCGCCAGGCGCCGCCCAAGCGGCGTGCGGCCCGTCATCACCCGCAACGTGATGCCAGCGTCCTCGGTCATGCGCACCGCACCTCTGACGTCGGGGCGACTGTCCAGGCTCGGCTCCGGAATCCACGCCTCGAAGCACTGCCTGAGGTCGGCGCCGCGGTCGTGCGCGTAGCGGCGCGCGCCCATGAGCGCCGCATGGTCGGTGGAGATCGCCGTCGGCTTCAGGTTGGAGTGCAGGAATCCGCCGGTGACGATCACGGACGGTAGCGAGTCGAGGACGGCGTAGGCGAGCGCCGAGACGAACTCCGTGGGGGTGCCGTCCAGATCGGTCCCGCCGTAGATGCACACTCGCAAGGGTCTCATGGCGCCTCCAGTTCTGGTCGATGTCGAATGTGCCGCCGTCTCCGCCTCGCCCCTGCCGCCTCCGAAGCCGACGCGGGTGACTTGCATGGACGTGCGGCCGACGGGTATGCGCTCGAGGGGGCCAGTGCCGTGCTGTCCGGTGAGGCGTTGTGGGACGGCGACCGCCGCCTACTTCAGCACGACGGACTACTCGCCGGCCAGCTCATCGTCCAGGTCGAGCTCGACGCGCCAGGTGCCGGGCCTGCGGATGGCTGTCAGAGGTGGCTCCGAGAGGTAGTAGAACGCCGGGTGTCGGGTCGGCTTGCGGTGGTCGCCGCGCTGGCGGTTCTCCCACGCCCGCCGCCCCCCGGGGTCGTACCACTGCACCCGGGTGGCGAAATCGGCACCGGTGCAGGGGATGAAGTTCGGCGGGTGCAGCGGGCCGTGCAGCGGGAACTCCATGGCGGTGACGGGCATCCGCAGGTCGCCAGTGCGATGCAGCAAACCGGTCGCCGCCACTCCGCACGGCGGCGCGGCCGGAGCGTGAGCGCGCCGGCGCCCGACGTTGCCCCTGCCTCGACGGACGGCCCCTCAAGGATCGCCGTGGCGGGCCGATGGATCCCCGTGCGGGGCGTCCGTCACGAGCCCGCCCAACCGAGTGCAGGCATGGCCCCGATCCGATGACGCTCCGTCACGAGGAAGCAGCGCTACGCCGCTCGCAGACCCTGCAGGCGTTCAACGTCTACCGCACGGCCGCGGTCGCCGACGTGCTCGACCGGCCCCGTACCTACGCCTTCGTCGACGGCGTGGCGGTGCGCTGCGCGGTGCGCGTGATCTCGGCGGATCCCGGTGGGGTCGTGCTGTCGGTGGGCCGCAATCACCTCACGGCAATGGAGCGCGCGCAAATGGTGCTGCTGGAGAGCCCGCTGCACGGCGCCACCTTTCGCACCGCCATCGACGAGGTGGACCCCCTCAACGGCTACGTCTCGGTGTCCAGGCTCCAGCCCTGCGGAAAACACCACGAGCGGCGCGCAGTCGCCCGCGCGGTGCCGGGCCTGGCCATGCCGGTGCGCGTGCACACCGAGGCCCACGAGGCCATGGGTCGCGTGGTGGATCTGTCGCCGAGCGCCGTGGCCGCCGACTTCGAGCACGATCGCTTCCTGCCACTCTCGCTGGCCACGTCGGTGCGCCTGGACGTGAGCGGTGACCCTGATGAGACGTCCGAGCTCGAGTCGTTCGTCGCCGACGCGCGCATCCGCCGCACCAGTGAACGCGAGCACCGGGGCCTGTTGGCATGCAGGGCGGTGTTCGAGTTCGACAGCTATCCCGCGCTGGACCGGGTGCTGCGCCGGTACGTGGCCCGCCGGCAGCTGCACGTCCTCACGGGCCTGCTGGCGGCGGGTGGGGACCGGCCGCCGGCGAATCTCTAGCTCGCAGGTCTCACCCCTTCGCGCGAGGAACGCGCTGGGGAGTGGATTCACAATGGACCTCGTGAGCGAGAGCAATCTTCCCCGTATTGCCGGGGGAGCGAGATCCGCCGTGGATTCGCCAGCCCAGTCGAATAGAATCCAAACGCCCGAGTTCGCCATGGAGCGCAGTATCTCGAACGTCGGCATAGGGGTCGTGATTTAAGGATTGCTCCTGCAATCCTCCTGAATTCCCGCCATCCATGGCGGTCAGATGCCGAGAGCGGCCATCACCGAGCCCCGGGCGTCCTCGCGGCCATCCTCGCGCACCCCGAGCCCCGCCCGGCGCGTGCCCCGTCACCCGCGCGTCATCCGCACGCCGCCCGCCGGCGAGCGTGATGCCGGCGGCACACGTCGGCGGGAGGGCGCCTCCTCCTGCCCGCGAACGGTGCTACCCTCCGTCACCGTGATGCGATGCCTCCGGAGGCGCGTGCGATGCGGGTGACTGTCGTCGGCGCCGGCGCGATGGGTGCGAGCTACGGCGCGCTGCTCGCGCTCGCCGGGCACGACGTCCACCTCGTCGACGCGTGGCGCGAGCACGTGGAGGCGATCGCGCGCGAGGGGCTGCGTCTCGACGGCGTGCGCGGCGAGCATCGGATCGCACTCCGCGCCTCACTCGAGCCCGAGACCGGGCGCGCAGATCTCGTGGTGCTCTTCACGGACAGCAACGCGACGCGGGCGGCGGTCGGCGCCGTCGAGGGCCGCCACGATCGTGCGAACGCGCTCGGTGTCGCGCCCATCGAGCTCGCCGACCGCCGTCGCGGCAAGGTGGGTGAGCGACACGTGGCCGGGCGCGCGCACCGCGGCGCTGCACATGCTCGAGCCGCCG
>JBFHNV010000071.1:0-25263 GCA_041593595.1 Gammaproteobacteria bacterium | reverse complement strand
CTCCATGGACGGATTCACGGCGTGACACACCAACCCCTGCCTTCCTCCGGCGTACGGGCTGGATCGAACGCCCGCCCCCCGCCCCCGCGTCCGCGCTCAGGCCGAGCGCGGGTCGGCCATCACTCGCGACAGGGTGTCGCGCAGGGTGCGCACCTCGGCCCCCTCCAGCAGACCGCGCGCGGCGAGCTCCCGGTGGCAGGCGGGCAGGTTGTACTGGGGGATCGCCGGGTAGAGGTGGTGCTCCACGTGGTAGTTCACGTTGTGCGGGAACAGCCACCAGTGCAGCCAGCGCGGCGCGTGGTTGGTGCGCGCCGCGGTGAGCGGCGAGGACAGGTCCGTCACCGCGCCGTGCTCGCATACGGCGCGCACGCGCAGCAGCGCCTGCAGCACCGTCACCGCCGGCAGCACCCACAGCACCAGGTACTCGGTGAGAAAGCCGCCGGCCCATGCGGCTGCCGGCGCCGCCAGGTGCACCGCGACCACGCACCATCGGTCGCGCCGCGCGGCCAGGCGCAGCGCCGGCGAGGTGTCGTCCAGCGGCCGGTGGGCGGCGCCCGCGTCGTCGTTGATGGCCGGCGCGCCGAAGAAGTAGGCGTAGGTCTTGGGCGCCGTGAGCCCGGTGAGGTCGCGGGCGAGCTTTCGCGCGAGATACCAGCGGCCGCGGGGATAGCCCCCGTGCAGCGGGATGTCCGGATCCCGCACCTCGTAGAGGTGGTTGTGATGCAGCCGGTGCACCACGCGGTAGGTGCACAGGGACAGGCCGGCGGCGCTCGCCAGGGCGCGCCCGACGGCATCGTTGAGCGCACGGTTCCCGTACAGGCGGTAGTGGGCGGCCTCGTGAGCCAGGACGAAGAAGGCCTGCTGGCAGCCGGCGATGATCACCACCGCCGGGACCACGGTCCAGGGGGTCCACCAGGTGATTGCCGTCGCGACGCACGCCGTCAGGAGCGCGAGGGTCCTCGCCACCGCCGCGGTGCTGCGCCACGGGTCCAGCTCGGCCAGGCGGTGCACCACCTCCGGCGGCAGCGGCCGGCGGCGGCGGACGTCGTCGCGGAACTCCTCGCCGGCTGCGGAGGCTGCGGACATGGGGCTGATGCCGTGTCTCGGGCTGGCGCAGATCCTAAATAGCTGTTCCGAGCCGCGCTACACGCGTTGAGCCGGGCGGAGGAAGGCCGGGCTCGGTGGGTCACGCGGTGAATCCATCTCTGGACGCTCGAACGCGGCGTCCCTGCCGCGTACGGGCCCACCGCCCCCGCCTTCCTCCTCGGTGGCCCGTGAGCTGTGGCTCGGAACAGCTATTTGGCGAGCCCGCATGTCTCACCAGCGCACGGCTGTGGCCGCGGAGCTGCCCGCGTCTACGGGCTCTCGCGTCGCGCCGTGGTGAGACATGCGGGCTGGCAGGCAGTGGGCACGCACTCGCCGCGCGCACCGCGGCGATCCGTTCTCGCCAGTGGGCCCTTCAGGCGAAGCGGCTGAGCAGCGTGCCGGTGCTGCCCGGAGTCAGGCCCAGCCCCGCCCGATGGATCTCCACCACTGCCCGCAGCCGGCCCAGCAGGCCCGATTCCGGTGCCGCCGGGTCGCCGCGCAACAGCTCGCGCACCGGCGCCAGGTCGCGCTGCAGCTGCTTGGTGAGCCGGCGGCGGTCCTGCACGTCGAAGGGCAGCAGCCCGTCGGTGGGACCGACGGCCAGGTGCAGCCCGAAACCCTCGGCTTCCCGCGCGCTCTCGCCCGCGTATCCTGCGAAGGCGCCGCGCAGCCCGCCGCGCAGCGCGTCCATTCCCGAGACCCCGGTGGCGGCGCCGTCGCGGAACAGGCGGTCCAGGGCCCGGGAGACGCTCTCGACGGCGTCGGCGATGCGGTAGGACCGGGCCTTCGACACGCCGCTTCCGCGGCCCTCGGGGAGATACTCCCGGGCGGCGATGCCGATGGACGCCAGCAGGCCGCTGTCGTCTGCCAGCATCATGCGGGCCGCGCCCGACGGGGCGGCGATGGTCACCCGCTGGGCGTCGCCGCTGAGCGACGCGGTCACGCCGGCGCCGGAGGCGTTGATGCGCGCGATGATGCCGTTGAGGGAGTCGCTGGCCGGATCGATGGCGAGCGGCGTGCCGTTGATGGTGAGCGTGCCGGCGGTGACGCCGGCGAACTCGGCCAGGCTGGCCAGCGCCACGTCCGGCTCGTGGTCGGTGCCGGGGGTGACCGTGGCGAGCGCGAGCTTGGTGGCCGCCAGGAAGCCGGAGGTGTCGTTGGCGAGCACGATCCCGGGCACGCTGCCGGGCGTGTCCTGCACCACCGAGACCCGCTCCGTGGCGGCGTCGTAGGTGGCGGTGACGCCCGCCGCGGAGGCGTTGATGCGCGCGAGCACGCTGTTGATGCTGTCACTGGCCAGCACCGTGATGCTCTCGCCGTTGATCTCGAAGCTGCCGGCGCTGACCACCAGGCCCGGCTCGAGATTGGGGTTGTCGTTGCGCACGCCATCGAAGGGCTTGTCCGGATCAGGAGCGCTGCCCACGGTGTGGAACACGTCCACGGTGGCGGTGTCATTCTTGACCAGGGCGCCCGCACCGACGGTGACCGTGAGCCCGTTCTTCAGCGTGTAGACCGTATCCAGCGGGTCGCCCGGGGCAATGACGAACGCGTCCACCTTCTTGCCGCCCGAGTCGAGCACGTCGACCTTGATGTTGTCCACGCCGCGCACGCCGTTGCGCTGCGACTCGAAGCTGAGGGTGCCGGTGCCGTTCGAGCCGTCGTAGACGCCGCCCACGGTGAGCTCCGCGGTGGACCCACCGGTCCATCCGGGCCCGAAGGGGGAGAACGAGGTGGGCGTGGTGTTCACCTCCTCGGTGGACACCGTCCGCGCCGCGGTGGCTGGCGCGGGATCGAGGCCGATGTCCGCTGCGGACGTGGCGGTGAGGCCCGTGCCGCCGCCGCGGCCGGTGCGCACGGCGAGCTGCGTGTCCAGCTCGTCGATGGCGGTGACCAGCCGGGCCAGGCTCTGGCGCGCTGCCGTCACCGCCTCCCAGTCCGTCGTGGGGACGGGCGCGGCGACCTCGGTGCGCGGCCGCGCGTACGCAGGCTCGCTGCGCATCCGCACGTAGCTGGCAATGCTGTTTCCGGCGAGACCGAAGATCATGCGCGTTTCCCGTGACCGTGTCCGGCACGTGCCCTCATCGGGCGGTGCCGTCGCCGGGCGGGAGCGCCTTCGGCACGTGGGCTGCGGCGGTCGCATGGTGCGCGGTTGCGCGCCTCCCCGTGACGAGCCGGCGGCCCCGCCGTCGTGGGGCCCCGTCGGGGCCCGGTAGACCGGTGGCTTTGCGTTCCCGGGCTTTCGCGCCGGGTTGCCCCTGCGGTTCGTTCAACCGGCGTATCGTCGTGGTCCGGCGCAGGTTGAGCGCACGTGGGACATTTTCCCGGCCACGGGGGGGATCGGGCCGCGAACCGTGACGGCCGTCGCATCCGGCCCGCACCGGCGGCCCCGCCCCGAGGTGGCGGAGCGTCCGGCGGCGGCGGCCCGCGCGCCGCGGCCACGCCAGACAGTGGCACCCCGCCGCGAAATCGGTACCCTATGCCTGCGCTCGAAGGCAGGGTCCCGTGGCCCGCCGCCGCCGGCGCGTCGAGCCAGGGGTGCCGGCATGGCGTACTTCCTCCAGCAGCTCATCAACGGGCTCACGCTCGGGATGATCTATGCCCTGATCGCCATCGGCTACACGATGGTCTACGGCATCATCGGCATGATCAACTTCGCGCACGGCGAGATCTTCATGATCGGCGCCTTCGTATCCATCATCACCTTCCTCGTGCTCGGGATGATCGGAATCGGCTGGATCCCGCTCGCGCTGTTCATCGTGCTCATCGCGGCGATGCTGTTCACGGCCGTGTACGGCTGGGCGCTCGAGCGGCTCGCGTACCGCCCGCTGCGCCACTCGCCGCGTCTGGCGGCGCTGATCACCGCCATCGGCATGTCCATCTTCCTGCAGAACTACGTGCAGCTGCTGCAGGGCGCCCGCGTGAAGCCACTGCAGCCGGTGGTCACGGGCAGCATGCAGTTCCTTCAGGAAGGCGATTTCACGGTCAACCTGAGCTACCTGCAGCTGCTGATCATCGTGCTCACCCTGACGCTGATGGTCGTGTTCAACCTGATCATCAACCGCACCGCGCTGGGACGCGCGCAGCGTGCATGCCAGCAGGATCTGGGCATGGCGTCGCTGCTGGGCATCAACGTGGACCGCACCATCGCGCTCACCTTCATCATGGGCGCGGTGCTGGCGTCGGTGGCGGGGCTGATGTTCCTCCTCAATTACGGCGTCATCGATTTCTACATCGGCTTTCTCGCCGGCATCAAGGCGTTCACCGCGGCGGTGCTGGGCGGCATCGGATCGCTGCCCGGGGCGATGCTGGGCGGTCTCGCCATCGGCCTCATCGAGGCCATGTGGTCCGGCTACTTCACGGTGGAGTACAAGGACGTGGCGGCCTTCACGATCCTGGTGCTGGTGCTCATCTTCCGACCCACCGGTCTTCTCGGAAAGCCGGATCTCGAGAAGGTGTGAGCGGGTCGGTGGGCAACGCCAGCACCGGCGGAGTCCGCCCGGGCACGCTTGCCGCGGCCCTGCGCGAGTCGGCGCTGGTGGCCGGCGCGATGCTCGCGCTCACCGTGATCCTGGTGGGGTTCCGCACCCGCGACATCCCGGGCGGCATCGGCATCCAGTTCCGCTTCGACGAGGTGGCCGCTGCGGTGGTGGTGACGTTCCTGGGCCGGCTGGGCCTGGTGCTCATGCGTCAGGGTCGAGCCGGGGCGGTGCTGCTGGCGAGCGGTGCGCTGGGGCTCGGCCTGCTCGCGGTTCTGGTGGCCAGCCTGCTGGCGCCGGGCGCGGGCCTCGATCGCTTCACGCCCTTCGGCAGCGTGGTGGTGAACTGGATGGTGACGCTGTTCGCCCTCGGGCTGGCGGCCAGCGCCGCGTGGCGGCTGCGCCACCACGTGGCACCCGATTCCGCGGAGGCCCGCGAGCAGGCCATGGACCGCATGGGCGCGGCGGTGCAGCGCGGCGCGCGCTTCGTGGCACCGGTGCTGATCCTGCTGGCGCTGCTGCTGCCGGTGCTGCCCTTCGCCGATCGGCGCATCGTGGACATCGCCATCCTGGTGGTGACCTACATCATGCTGGGATGGGGACTCAACATCGTGGTGGGGCTCGCCGGGCTGCTGGATCTGGGCTACGTGGCCTTCTACGCCGTGGGTGCCTACTCCTACGCGCTGCTGGCGCAGTACTTCGGCCTCGGTTTCTGGACCTGTCTGCCGCTGGCCGGGATCCTGGCCGCCTTTGCCGGCATCCTGCTGGGGTTCCCGGTGCTGCGGCTGCGCGGCGACTACCTGGCCATCGTGACGCTGGGCTTCGGCGAGATGGTGCGCGTGATCCTGCTCAACTGGTACGAGTTCACGCGCGGACCCGACGGCATCTCCGGCATCCCGCGCCCGACGCTGTTCGGCCTGGAGTTCAGCCGCAACCCGTCTGAAGGCATGGGCTCGTTCCACGAGTTCTTCGGGCTCGAGTACTCATCGGTGGACCGCATCATCTTCATGTACTACCTGATCCTGGCGCTGGCCCTGCTCACCAACGCCTTCACGCTTCGCATCCGCAGGCTGCCGGTGGGCCGTGCCTGGGAGGCGCTGCGCGAGGACGAGACCGCGTGCCGCAGCCTGGGCATCAATCCGCGCAGCACCAAGCTCACCGCCTTCGCCATCGGCGCCATGTTCGCCGGCTTCGGCGGATCTTTCTTCGCCACCCGCCAGGGATTCATCAGCCCCGAGAGCTTCACCTTCATCGAGTCGGCCATCATCCTGGCCATCGTGGTGCTGGGGGGCATGGGCAGCCAGATCGGCGTGGTGTTCGCCGCCATCCTGCTCATCGGCCTGCCGGAGATCTTCCGCGAGCTGCAGCAGTACCGCATGCTGGCATTCGGCGGCGCCATGGTGGCCATCATGATCTGGCGCCCGCGCGGCCTGCTGGCCCACCGCGAGCCCACCATCCGGCTGTCGGACCACACACCGGCGCGGGATGCACCGTGAGCGCGGCGGCCTCGGCGGCGACGGTCCCGGACGCGCTGCTGCGCGTCGAGCACCTGTCCATGCGCTTCGGTGGGCTGGTGGCGGTGGACGACGTGTCCTTCGACGCGCCGGACCGCGCCATCACCGCCCTCATCGGCCCCAACGGCGCCGGCAAGACCACGGTGTTCAACTGCCTCACCGGCTTCTACAAGCCGAGCGTCGGGCGACTCACCCTGCGCCACCCGGTGCGGGGACCGATGCTGCTGGAGCGCATGGACGGATACCTCATCCCGCAGCGCGCCGGCGTGGCGCGCACTTTTCAGAACATCCGCCTGTTTCCCGCCATGTCGGTGCTGGAGAACCTGATTGTCGCGCAGCACAATCGGCTGATGCGCGCCTCGGGCTACAGCGTGCTGGGGCTGCTGGGCCATGCGCGCTACCGGCGCGCCGAGCGCGAGGCGGTGGAGCTCGCGCGCCACTGGCTGGCCAAGATCGGACTGGAGGATCGCGCCGACTGGAACGCCGGCAACCTGGCCTACGGGGCACAGCGGCGCCTGGAGATCGCACGTGCCATGTGTACCGGCCCGGTGCTGCTGTGCCTGGACGAGCCGGTGGCGGGACTCAACCCGCGGGAGTCGGCGAATCTCACGCAGCTGCTGCTGTCCATCCGCGACGAGGAGGGCATCGGCGTGCTGCTCATCGAGCACCACATGGACGTGGTGATGGGGATCTCGGACCACATCGTGGTGCTGGACTACGGGCGCAAGATCGCCGAGGGCAGCCCGGAGAAGGTGCGCACGGACCCGGCGGTGATCCGCGCCTACCTGGGTGAGGAGGAAGACGAGCCGCTGCCGCCGGAGGTGGCCCGCGACCTGGGCACGGACGAGGATGGCCGGTGAGCGCGGCGCAGCCCATGCTCGCGGTGCGCGGCGTGCACACCTTCTACGGCCACATCCAGGCCTTGCACGGCGTGGACATCCACGTGGACGCGGGCGAGATCGTGACCATCATCGGCGCCAACGGCGCCGGCAAGACCACCCTGCTGATGACCATCTGCGGCAGCCCCCGGGCGCGCGAGGGGGAGATCCTGTTCGAGGGCGAGCCCATCACCCGCCTGCCCACCCACGAGATCGTGCGCCGCGGTATCGCCCAGTCGCCGGAAGGAAGGCGGATCTTCCCCTTCATGACGGTGCTGGAGAACCTGCAGATGGGCGCCTCCGTCGCCGACCCGGACCACTTCGAGGCGGATCTGGAGCGCGTCTTCTCGCTGTATCCTATCTTGCAGAAGCGCCGACACCAGCGCGGCGGGACCCTGTCCGGCGGCGAACAGCAGATGCTGGCCATCGGGCGGGCGCTCATGAGCCGTCCGCGGCTGCTGCTGCTGGACGAGCCGTCCCTGGGTCTCGCGCCGCTGCTGGTGCGGCAGATCTTCTCGGTGATTCGCGAGATCAACGAGGAGCAGAAAATGACCGTGTTCCTGGTGGAACAGAACGCCTATCACGCGCTGCGTCTGGCGCACCGGGGCTACGTGCTGGCCAACGGGCGGGTGGTGCTCACGGGCACCGGCGACGAGCTGCTGGTCAACCGCGAGGTGCGCGCGGCGTACCTGGAGGGGGGGCATTGAGTGCGCGCGCACCGGCAGCACCGGCGGCCACCCGCGTGGCCGGAGGCTGATCCGTGCAGGCGCTGCTCGGCACCACCGTCCCCGTGTTCATCGGGATCACCGTGTTCCTGATGGGCTTCGCCGCCTACATGACCGGCCAGGCCCTGGCCAACGCCTGGAAGCCCTTCTGGCTGGCCGCCACCTACGTGGCGCTGCTGGGCTTCGGCGATCGGTTTCTCACCTTCGCCCTGTTCGGGGGCGAGCTCCTGTCCGTGACCGGCTACCTCGTCGACACCGCGGTGCTGCTCGGCATCGCGGCGCTGGGTTACCGCCTCACGCTGGCGGGAAAGATGGTCTCCCAGTACCCGTGGCTGTACCGGCGCGACGGACCGTTCGGCTGGCGCGCCGCCGACAGCGGGGACCCGGGAGCGTCGTGAAGAGAGCTTTGCCGGGCGCCGCGCCGACGCGGCGGGCTCCGGCGAGATGGCGGCGTGGCGGGTGTTCCGCGCACGCATCGACACCGTTCCCCGCGCAGACCGGGGACAAGTAGGAGAGAGGACAATGAAACGCGTTTCCCGACTGGTACTCGCAGCCGCCACCGCCGGTGCGCTGGCTGCCGGGTCGGCGAGTGCCGACATCCTGATTTCCACCGCGGGCCCGATGACGGGCCAGTACGCCTCCTTCGGCGAGCAGATGCGCCGCGGCGCGGAGATGGCCGTGAAGGACATCAACGCCGCCGGTGGCGTGCTGGGTCAGCAGGTCAAGCTCACCATCGGCGACGACGCCTGCGATCCGAAGCAGGCGGTGGCGGTGGCCAACAAGTTCGTGAGCGAGGGCGTGGTGTTCGTAGCCGGGCACTTCTGCTCCGGCTCGTCGATCCCCGCATCGAAGGTGTACGAGGAGGAGAACGTCCTGCAGATCTCGCCGGCGTCCACCAACCCGAAGCTCACCGAGGAGGGTGGTCCCAACGTGTTCCGGGTGTGCGGGCGTGACGACCAGCAGGGCATCGTGGCCGGCAAGTTCCTGGCCGACAGCTACGGCGGCAAGAAGATCGCCATCCTCCACGACAAGACCGCCTACGGTAAGGGCCTGGCCGACGAGACCAAGGCAGCGCTGAACAAGAACGGCATCACCGAGGCCATGTACGAGGCCTACACCGCCGGCGAGAAGGACTACTCGGCAATCGTGTCGAAGATGAAGCAGGCCGGCGTGGACGTGTTCTACGTGGGCGGCTACCACACCGAGGCGGGGCTGATGGTCCGCCAGGCCCGCGAGCAGGGCTACCCGGTGCAGCTGGTCTCCGGCGACGCGCTGGTCACCGACGAGTTCTGGAAGATCACCGGCGACGCCGGTGAGGGTACGCTGATGACCTTCAGCCCCGACCCGCGCAAGAACCCGGCGGCCGCGCCGGTGGTGAAGGCCTACCGAGACGGCGGCTACGAGCCCGAGGGCTACACCCTGTACACCTACGGGGCCATCCAGGCCTGGGCCCAGGCGGTGGCGAAGGCGGGCACCACCGACACGAACAAGGTGGCCGAGGCGCTCAGGGCCAACAAGTTCGACACGGTGCTCGGGAACATCGGCTTCGACGCCAAGGGCGACGTCACCGCGCCGGGCTACGTGTGGTACGTGTGGAGCAAGGGCGGGTACGACTACCGCTGAGGCTCGGGTCCGTCTGAAGACGGTTGCCGGCGGCCGCGAGGCCGCCGGCCCTCGCCGGCGCGCGCGGCGCCGCGCCGTCAACGCGCGCCGCGCCCCGCGTCCCCTCCCGCGCCGCGACCCGCGGCGATGGTCCACTCGTGGCCGCAGCGGCGGCAACGTACCGGAATGGATCGCGCCTCCCCCATCACCTCGAACAGTCCGTAGGTGTCGCAGCGCCTGCAGGTGGCGCCGTCTGCGTAGCCCTGGGCCCGCGACAGGCGGGACCAGAACGTGCGCCAGGCCGTGACGCCGATGAGTCCCACGAAGTAGAGCACGGTGATCGTGAGCAGCGGCGTCAGCCCCGGCGTGCGCAGACCCACGAACTCCAGGATCGCGGCAAACGCCACCCCGCACAGCAGACAGGTGGTGAGCCAGGCGAAGCTCTCGAACAGCTGGCGCTCGTACCAGCGGCGGAATCCGAGCCTGGAGATGGAACGGGCGGGTTCGCTGACGGGCACCTGGCTTCCCCGGGCCTCCGTGGTCCGCTGCCGTGCGGACCCGGCGTGCGGCGCTCGCGTCCAACGATACGCCCGACGCTACGGCGCAACAAACCCGCCCGGAGGTGCCCGGAGCGGCGCGGACGGATTCAGGCGGTGGGCTTGCCGGCGGGCCTCGCGACCTCGAAGCCGAGGCGCTCGAAGAAGTGCGTGCGGTCCATCATGGACAGCGTGCGGATTTCCAGGGGCCCCTGGGGTCCGCCGCGCTCGAGCAGGAAGAGGTTGTGCTTCTGCTGCGTGCCCAACAGGGCCACCAGGGAGGGGGTACGCATGCCGCGGTTGGGCAGCAGCGCGATGCCGGGGCGGCGCGATCCGGGCCCGGCCTTCGGATCGATCTCGCGCACCGCCACCGGCTCGGGGAGCCCCTGCAGGTACTCGATGCCGGCACGGTAGTGTCCCTCGTCGTCGATGCTGAGCCATCTCACGATGCCCAGCCTGCGCTTTGTACTGCGCAGCTGGACGCCGACCAGCTCGCCGACACCGATGGCCAGCCGCCTGTCGCTGTGCTGGCTGCGCACTCCAAGCCCGTGCGGCGTGGCGTCGATGATGAGCCACTGGTCGATGCGGTAGGCGCCCGCGGTCTGGGCAGACCGCGGCGCGTCGTCATCCGCCTCCGTCGCGGCGTCGGCGCGCCCGGCGGGCCCCTTGTGCGCGCGCTGGACGGCTACGTCGATGGTGCCCCCGGTGCGGGGATCGATCATCTTCATGGAGTCGTCTCCCGGCTCGCCCGGCGGCGGCGGGGGCGGCGGCGCCGCGGTGCGGAATGCCGCCATGTCCGCGTCCACCGGGGGGCCGCTCATGCCGAAATGGCATGCCGTCACGCCGAACGCCAGCTCCACAGGCTGGCGGGCATGCTGGCGCGGGTCCTCCCGCTCAGTCGCGCCGCGAAACGCTTCCAGGGCGCGTGCCAGAAGAACGACGTCCCGGCCCTCCCACCGGAAGGGGTCGTTGCGGCCCGCCTCGCGGGCGCGCAGGGACTTCAACTGCTTCTCGACGGGCTCCACTATCGGGTTCGCGTCCAGGTACCAAGCGTCCTTCGGAATGTCGTCCTCGCCGAGCGAGGCGAGGGGCAGGACGCGCTTCTTCCCGGCGGGATCGATCACGAACACGCTGTGGGGATCACCGCCCGGCCGCTCGCCGGCGTGCATGGTCGCCGCGTCCGCGTACGGTTCGAGAAGCTCGAACAGGCGCCAGATCTCGTTCGGTGCGACCCGGTGGGGGTCCACGATGCCCGCCAGGACCGCGCGCACGTGCAGGTGCGCCGCGGTCTTGCCGAACTCGGCGCGCATCCCGTCCCTGGGGTTCTCCTGACGGACCTCCTTGAGGCGCAACGTTTCCGAGTGGATGGCGATCATCCGCCCCTTCAGCTCGGGCGGCGAGTTGCGGTAGCCGGCGTAGGTCTCGAGCTCGGTGAGCACGTTGAAGAGCATCGACCTCTGCAGCGCCTGGGCCTGCAGCTTGTTGGTGGCGAACCAGAGGGTGCGCGAGCTGACGAGGTCCGTGAGCACCCGCTCGTAGCCGGAGGCCAGCAGCGACGTCACCCGCACCGCCGAGGTCAGCAGCATCTGGCGCCGGGCATCGAAGGTGGAGGCGCCACTGCCCCGTGGCGGCGGGAACACCGCGTCGAACAGCCGGTGGTACCCCACCGCCACGATCTCGAGCAGCTCCGCGCGCCGCGAGGCCTTGAGCTGGGTGTGGCCGATCGCCTCGAGCGCGTGCACCATCTCGTCGAGGCACGCCTGGGTGTTCGCGAACGGGAGCTGGTCCACCCAGTCGGTTAGGCCCGCGGGCCGCATGAGCACGGGCTGGCGCTCGGTGTCGTCTTCTCGGGGGGGGGCCACGAGGCGTTCTCCTGGACTTGCTGCCGCGTACCGGGTCGCAGCGGCCCCGTCTCGATGATCTGTCGACATTATATGGGCATTTCGGCGCTGTGCCTCATCTGCGGGCATCGAAACTCTCGCGACCCGATTCGGATTCCTGCGCGGGCGCCGCGCGGCACCCCCTACGACGCAGTGCCCGTGACGGAGGGGGTGGAGCACGTGGCCTCGGTGGAGCCCTGCACGGATGCGCCTGCGCCAGCCCGGTGCGGTGATCTACATGCTGGAGGCGCGCCGTGCGACCTGAGCGGGCACCAGCATGAGCCGGTGGGCGTCGGGGCCCGGCAGGAACGGCGTGGGTGCGCCGGTCCGCCAGGCCTCGTGCCCCGCCCTGTAATGAGGAGACAGGAAGTGGCCGGACTGGCCGCCGGGCATGTGGAAGTAGCCGTCGGCTTCCGCACCCGGGCGCACCGCGAACCTCTCCGAGGCGCCCGCACCGTGCGCCTGCACCCGGGGCAGATCCCGGTCGCCGTCCCCGGGGTGGGGTCCGGTGTCCAGCAGCGGGCCGAGTGCCGGCACCCCTCGCGAGAGCGAGTGGCGCAGGTGCACCACGTTGTGTTCACCCCACGTGCGCCGGCGCAGCGGCCCGGAAAACGACTCCAGGTGCTGCATCACCTCGCTGGCCACCGAGTCGAGCAGTGCCGGCCAGGACGCGTGGCCCGGGTGCAGCAGGTGCACGGGCTGCTCGGTGACCAGGCGCCAGAGCGGACCCTCGTCCTGGCGCAGGCCCACGAACCGGTACTCCGGGTCCAGGGCACGGCACGGTGCGGTGATCGCCGCGAACACCACGTCGTGCAGACGCAGCCGGAACATCGCCACCAGCCGGTAGGCCACCGCATCAGCGCTGGCGCGCCCGCTCCAGCCGGCCAGGATCTCGCGGAACTCGAGGGCGCGCGGGTGGGCGGCGGCGCCACCCGCCTCCAGGACCCCGGAGAGCAGCCGGTGCCAGCGATCCAGCAGCCGCGCCCGGTCGTCGAGCTGGATGGCCAGCATGTCCGCCTCGTCGGCGCGGTCCAGGGCCAGCAGCGCGTCGCGGATCTGGCGCGCCCGCGCGCCATGGGCGTAGCCGCTGTCCCCGATGAGGCCGAGCGCGTGCCCGCTGACCGCCTGGTGGTTGGCGGACCAGACGCGCCGGTGTGCCGTCGCGTGGATGCGCGGGTAGTCGCGGGCGGGCAGCCAGCCATCCCAGCCCGCGTCCGGGGCGGCGCCGGGATGGGGCCGCCGCGGATCGTAGCCGGGCTGGCGCAGGGGAATGCGTCCGGCCACGGTCCAGCCCACGGCACCGTCCGCGTCCCCCACCACCAGGTTCTGCGGCGGGATCCCGATGACGGGTGCGACATCCAGGGCCTCGGTCACGCTGCCCGCCCGCTCCAGGCGCAGGATCTCCAGGTTGATCGCTGCCGGGCGGTGCCCGATCCAGCGCAGGGCCACCGGGCGGCCGAGCCGATCCTCGATGACGGGCCCCCACACCGTGTCCCGCACGGGCAGCGTCACCGGCGCGCCGCCCTTCACCCGGATCGTCTCCTGGCGGACCTGGAAGGCGCGTGTGCCCCGGGGCGTGCGGTAGCGGGAGGGGTCGTGCGGATCCGGCTCGACCAGCACCCGGTCCGACCAGTCGCCGTAGGCGTTGGTGAACCCCCAGGCCACGCGGCCGTTGCTGCCGGCCACCACGGCAGGCCCGCCGGGCAGGGTCACGCCGGTGACGTCCACGGCCTCGTTACCGTCCACCACCAGGCGCATGCGATACCAGATGTTGGGCATGCCCAGGCCCAGGTGCATGTCGTTGGCCACCAGCGCGCGGCCGTCGGCGGTGGCGCTGCCGGCGACCGCGAAGGCGTTGCTGCCGGCGGCGGGGCGGAGGTGGTCGTCGGTGACGGTGGCGGCGACGCTGCGCCCCACATGGAAGTCGACGCCGGCGAGGCGGCGCAGGTCGTACTCGGCGGCCGCCGGCAGGGGCGCCTCGGTCAGCTCGCCGCCGTCCAGGGTGGCGGCCCACGCGGGGTCGTCCGAGGCGAGGAACGCCGCCACGGAGGCGGGCAGGCACTCGTGCAGCATGCCGCGCCGCGCGTCCGTGTCCGCGTCCGGATCGCTCAGGCGCAGGAACATGGCCAGCACCGCGAGCACCGAGTCCTCGGCCTGCCACCGCGCCGGCGCCGATCCCAGGATCAGGTACTCCGGCGGCCGCGCGCGCAGCGCCGCGAGACCCGCGTTCACGCCCGCCGCATACGCGTCGAGCAGCGCGCGGTGCCGATCCCCGGCGTCCGCCACGACCCGTGCCGCCACCCGGCGCAGGCCGTGCACGCGCAGCGCCCGGTCCCTGTCCAGGGCCGCGGCGCCCACCAGCGCGCTCAGCTCGCCGGCGGCGACCCGACGCAGCAGGTCCATCTGGAAGAACCGTTCCTGGGCGTGCACGAAGCCCGTGGCCCGCGCCACGTCCTGGCGGTCGCGGCCGCGCACGGTGGGCACGCCCAGGGCGTCGCGGGTCACGGTGACCGGCGCCGACAGGCCGTCGAGGGCCAGCTCGCCGTCGAGCCGCGCGAGGCTCGCGCGCAGCGTGAGCAGCGCCCCCGCCGCGGCCGCCAGGATCAGCGACGCGGCGATGACCAGAGTGCGCTTCACGGCGATCACGGCAGGGACCTGGTCATGTCCGTGGCGGCGCCCCGTATCAGCCCGTGGACCGCGCGGCGCCGCGGCGCCGGCGCTGCAGCGCCCAGACCGCGCCGATGACCGCCAGCGCCGGCAGGAACATCCACTCCTCGGCCGGCTGCGCCAGCGGCAGCTCCACCGCGGTGATGCGCCAATCGAACTCCAGGCCCTGCTTCTCCGCGTAGCTGCCCCAGGTCACCATGTCGATGAGCACGCTGCCGTTCTCGGTGCGCAGCGTGAGGCCCGCGTTCTCGAAGCGCTCCTCGCCCGTGCCCGGATCCCCGAGGGGCAGGCTGACGGTCTTGCGCACCTGATCGCCGCTCACCGCCTCGCCCTCCACCACGATGCGGATCTCCGCGCCCGCCGGCTTCTCGCCCGCCACCTCCAGCACCCGTGCCGGCTCCACGCGCTCGAGCGGCGGATACAGGTGGTCCATGAGGAAGCCCGGGCGGAACAGCACGAAGGCCGCCGCCAGCAGCAGCCCCGTCTCGAACCAGCGGCTGCGGGTCACCAGGTAGCCCTGCGTGGCGGCGGCGAAGGCGAGCATGGCGGCCACGGCGCTTGCGATCGTGAGGGTCAGGGACCAGGGGCTGCGGATGCCGATGAGCAGCAGCTCGGTGTTGAAGATGAACATGAAGGGCAGCACCGCGGTGCGGATGTCGTAGGTGAAACCCTGGATCCCCGTGCGGATGGGATCGGCGCCGGAGATGGCCGCCGCGGCATAGGCGGCGAGCCCCACGGGCGGGGTGTCGTCGGCCAGGATGCCGAAGTAGAAGACGAACATGTGGGCGGCGATGAGCGGGACGGCGAGGCCGCTCTGGGCGGCGAGGCTCACGATCACCGGCGCCATCAGCGTCGAGACCACGATGTAGTTGGCGGTGGTGGGCAGCCCCAGGCCCAGCACCACGCAGATGAGGGCCGTGAACAGCAGCACCAGCGGCAGGTGCCCACCGGAGATGAGCTCGATGAACTCGGTCATCACCAGCCCGATGCCCGTCTGGGTCACGGTGCCCACCACGATGCCGGCGGCGGCGGTAGCGACGCCGATGGCGATCATGTTGCGCGCGCCGGTGACGAGACCGTCCACCAGATCCCGGCCGCCGTCGCCGAGCGCCGCGGCCACCGACCCCTCGCCGCGGAACAGCGCCTCCAGCGGGCGGCGCGTGACCACGATGAAGATTATGAACACGGTGGCCCAGAAGGCCGACAGTCCCGGCGAGAAGCGCTCCACCGTCAGGCACCACACCAGCACCACCACCGGCAGCAGGTAGTGCAGCCCGGCCTGGATGGTGGGTCCGGGCTCCGGCACCTTGATCTCCTGCGCCTCCGAATCGTGCGACTGGAGCGGCGGGAAGCGCTGCCCGTAGGCCAGCAGCCCCACGTACACGGCGATGAGCAGCGCGCCGGCGATCCAGGTGGCGGCGCCGCCGAATGCGCCCTTCATCCAGCCCACGCCGTAGTACACCGCCAGGGTGAGGAGGATCACCCCCACGATCACCGTGGCCACGATGAACAGCCGCGCCAGCAGCGGACGCGGGGTGGGGCGAGGCAGCCCCTCCATGCCGGACTTCAGCGCCTCCAGGTGGATGATGTAGATGAGACCGATGTAGCCGAGCAGCGCCGGCAGGATGGCGTGCTTGATCACCTCGATGTAGGGGATGCCCACGAACTCCACCATCAGGAAGGCCGCCGCGCCCATGATGGGCGGGGTGAGCTGGCCGTTGGTGGACGCCGCCACCTCGATGGCGCCGGCCTTGGTGGCGGGGAACCCCAGCCGCTTCATCAGCGGGATGGTGAAGGTGCCGGTGGTGACGACGTTGGCGATGGAGGAGCCGGAGATGATGCCGGTCATGCCCGAGGCCACCACCGCCGCCTTGGCGGGCCCGCCGCGCATGTGGCCGAGCAGCGAGAAGGCCACCTTGATGAAGTAGTTGCCGGCGCCGGCGCGCTCGAGCAGCGCGCCGAACAGCACGAACAGGAACACGAAGTCGGTGGACACCCCGAGCGGCACACCGTACACGCCCTCGGTGCTGATCCACTGGTGGTTGACGATGGCCTTGAGCGAGGCGCCCTTGTGGGCGATGACGTCGGGGAAATAGGGGCCGAAGTAGGTGTAGGCGAGCAGCACGATGGCCACGATGGCGAGTGGCGGCCCGATGGCGCGGCGCGTGGCCTCGAGCAGCAGCAGCACGCCGGCGCAGGCCACCACCACGTCCTGCATGACGGGCGCTCCGGGACGCTGACTGAGCTCCTGGTAGAAGACGAACAGGTACGCGCCGGCGCCCGCCGCCAGCACCGCCAGCAGCCAGTCCTGCACCGGCACCCGGTCCGTGGGCGATCGCTTCCGCGCGGGATACGCGGTGAACGCCAGGAACAGCGCGAAGGCCAGGTGGATGGAGCGCGCCTCGGCGTTGTTGAACACGCCGATGTCGAGGATGAACGGCAGCGGCGAGGCGTACCACAGCTGGAACAGGGACCAGGCCAGCGCCACGGCGAACAGCACCCGGCCGTGGTGGCCGTCGGGGTCGCGCCGGCCGGTATCGGCCTGGGCGGCCATGTCACGGGCGGCCGCGGCGCCGCGGCGCTCGTCCCCGGGAGCGTCGCTGGACACGCCCGTTCCTCCGCTGTGCTGAGCTGCGTTGGAGTCTAGTGTATCGGCCGGCGCCTCATTGCCGCATCGCAGCAGGCACGGCCCCCGCCCCGCGTCACGGCAGCCAGTCCGGCACCGGCAGATCCTTGCTGGCCAGGAAGTCCCGGTTGTAGAGCTTCGAGGTGTAGCGGGTGCCGGCGTCGCACAGGACGGTGACGATGGTCTTGCCGGGCCCGAGCTTGCGGGCGAGGCGCATCGCACCCGCCACGTTCACCCCGCTCGAGCCCCCGAGGCACAGCCCCTCCTGGCGCAGCAGGTCGAAGCACACCTGCACCGACTCCGCGTCCGGGATCTGGAAGGCGTCGTCCACCTTCGCGCCCTCGATGTTGCGGGTGACGCGGCCCTGACCGATGCCCTCGGTGATGGAAGTGCCCTCGCTCTTCAGCTCGCCGGTGGTGAACCAGGAGTACATGGCGGCGCCCGGCGGGTCTGCGCAGGCGATGACGATGTCGCTGCGCCTGGACTTGAGGTAGTCGCTCACGCCGCCGATGGTGCCGCCGGTGCCCACGGCGCACACGAAGCCGTCCACCGTGCCGTCGGTCTGCTGCCAGATCTCGGGCCCGGTGCTGCGCACGTGGCCCTCCCGGTTGGCGGTGTTGTCCCACTGGTTCGCCCAGAAGGCGCCGTGGGGCTCGGTCTTCGCGAGCTCGGCGGCCAGGCGCTCGGACACGTGCACGTAGTTGTCCGGGTTCTTGTAGGGCACCGCCGGCACCTCGCGAAGCTCCGCGCCACACAGGCGCAGGGTGTCCTTCTTCTCCTGCGACTGGGTCTCCGGGATGACGATCACCGTGCGGTAGCCGCGGGCGTTGCCCACCAGCGCGAGCCCGATGCCGGTGTTGCCGGCGGTGCCTTCCACCACCACCCCGCCGGGGGCGAGCACGCCGCGCTCCTCGGCGTCCAGGATCATGTACAGCGCCGCCCGGTCCTTCACCGAGCCGCCCGGGTTCAGGAACTCCGCCTTGCCGAGGATGGTGCAGCCGGTGGCCTCGGACGCCTTGCGCAGGCGGATGAGCGGCGTGTTGCCCACCGTGCCGGTGAAGCCGTCGCGGATGTCCATGGGGCGCTCCCGGACGAGACTGGATCGCGCCAGTCTACCCGGTGGGGCGGCTGCTCAGCGGTCGGTGAACCAGGACCAGGCGAACCACAGCACCGCGGCGATCATGATGGCCAGCCCGATGAGGCTCGGCTGGTAGCCGGTGCCCCGCGAGAGGCTGGTGGCCAGGTCGATACCGAGGGCGATGCAGAAGGTGACGGCGTAGAAGCGGCGCTTCTGGGCGCCGGTGAGAGAGTCGTGTTTCACGGCGTGGTCCCGGCAACGGCGGCGCCGGGGCCGCGTGGCGAATCCGGCATCCGGGGGACGCTACCAGATGCGCCGCCGCGACGGCGAACGGCGGCCGGGGCGGTGGTGCAGGCGTGACGGTGCGGAGCCGTGCGCCGAGTTCCGGCGCCACCCGCGGTGGTCCGCGGCCCCGGCACGGCTGCCGGGGCCGCGTGCCGTCAGTCACGTGCCTCAATCGCGATCGTCGTCGTCCCCGTCAGGGCCGTGGCCGTTGCCGCGCGGCACCGTGATGGTGAGCTTCACCACCGGGTTGAGCCAGCGGTGGATGCGGCTGTCCAGGTCGCTGTCGCCGCCGCCTGGATCCCGATCGCCGAGCTGGTTGCGGTGCACGTGCACGCGCCGGGCCACGTCGGGCCCGTCCACACCGGTGCCGAAGGCGCCCGTGTTTCCCAGGGGATCCACCGGATAGCCCGGCTCGCCGGCCACGCAGTCCAGGGGATCGGGATCCGCCTGCACCTCGTCGTTGGCCTCGGTGCCGGCGTCGTACGCGGGCAGGTGATAGACGTAAGTCCCCGGCTTGCGAGGAATTTCCACCGAGTCCAGTCCCGCGAAGGCGTCGTTGGTGGGCAGCAGCATGGCGACCACCGAGAGGTGCGTGTTGCGCCGCGACGTGATCCGCAGGGCGCCCTCGACCGCGCCCGCAATCCCCGCCCCGAATGGCACCACGGTGTCCCCGGGCCCGATGCCCGCGGGGAACAGCAGGCCCAGCGGCGGGTCGAAGGGCTTGACCAGGTTCACGGGATTGGCCACCAGGTCGGCGCCCGCGGCGCGCATCCGGTCCACCAGGTTGGGGACGGGCGCCGGGCCGAGGGCACCGCACTCGGCCATGAGCTGCACTCCGGCGAACCGGGAGTCGTCGGTGGCGGGCTGGCCGGCACGGAACACCGGCTGTTCCGGTGCGTGGGCCGCCACCAGGAAGGGCCGGAAGGTGATGGCGTTGGTGAGGTTCTCGATCCTGAACTCGACGCGACGGGCGTGCTCGGCGCTGGCAGCCGCCGGCGCGAGGGTCAGCGCGGCGAGCACGACACCGGTGATGCACCTGAACTGCGATCTCATCTGTCCTCTCCTCGTCAGGGTGGTCGGGCCACTCGATTCGTCCACCGGCTGCGCCGTTCACGCGTTGCCGGCACGGGCACGCTAGCAACACGCCTTAAGGTTGCGATGAAGGGTTCTTAAAGACTCGGTAAAGGCGATTCGCGCGCCCGCGCAGGGCGGCAATAGCATCGACCACGAGATGCCCCGAGGGGTGGGAGGCGACATGGCGCGGCGCGCGGATCCCGGCACCATTCTCGTCGTGGAGGACGAGCACCGCACCGCGGCGCTCGTCGCGCTGTACCTGCGCCGCGAGGGCTTCCACCCGGCGCTGGTGCACGACGGCGCGCAGGCCGTGGCCCGCTTCCAGCGCCACCGGCCCTGCCTCGTGATCCTGGACCTGATGCTCCCCAACGTGGACGGCTGGGCGCTCTGCCAGGAGCTGCGTCGCGCCTCCGACGTGCCGATCCTGATCCTCACCGCGCGCGAGGAGGAGATGGACCGCGTCATGGGCTTCCGCCTCGGCGCCGACGATTACGTGACCAAGCCGTTCAGCCCGCGCGAGCTGATGGCCCGGGTGAAGGCCATCCTGCGCCGCGTGCAGCCGCCCCCGCCGCGGCGTCGCGCGATCCTGCGGTGCCGCGATCTCGTGCTGGACCCGGATCGCCACGAGGTGCGCCGCGGTGATCGGCCCGTGGCGCTGACGCCGTCGGAGTTCCGCCTGCTGCACGTGCTGATGCGCTCGCCCGGGCGGGTGTTCTCCCGCGACGAGCTCATCGCCGCGCTCTATCCCCGCGGCGAGTCGGTGGTCGAGCGGGTGGTGGACGTGCACATCGGCAAACTCCGCCAGAAGATCGAGTCCGATCCCGCCCGCCCGCGGCGGGTGCAGACGGTCCGCGGCATCGGCTACCGCTTCAGTGCCGACGAGAGCCTCCCGTGCTGAAGATGCGCCTGCTGTGGAAGCTGGTGGCGGTGAACGTCGTGTCCATCGGCCTCGTGCTGGGAATCGTGCTGCTCGCGGTGCACTTCCTCGCCGCGGACTACTTCGCGGCGCTCATGGAGCGCTACGGCATCAGCCCGGTGGACTCCCACCGCATGTTCCTGGATGCCATCCACCGCACCCTCGCGTGGGCGGCCGTGGCGAGCCTGAGCGTGGCGCTCGCGCTCAGCTACCTGCTGACGCGACGGATTCTCGCACCCCTGTCGCAGATGACCCGCGAGACGACGCGTATCGCCGCAGGAGAATCCGGCGCCCGGATCCGGATCTTCCCGGGCGACGAGATCGGCGAGCTCGGGGACGCGTTCAACCGCATGGCGCGGAGCCTCGATGAGCTGCAGGAGCTGCGGCGGCGCATGGTCATCGACGTGGCCCACGAGCTGCGCACGCCGCTCACCAACGTGCAGGGCTACCTGGAGGCCCTGCGCGACGGCGTGGTGCCGCCGTCGCCGGAGGTCCTGGACACGCTGCAGGAGGAGAGCGCGCGGCTGGCGAGCCTGGTGGAGGACGTGCTGCAGCTGGCGCGGGCCGACGCGGCGCGTTCGGACCTGATGCCCGAGCCGCTGGATCTCGCCGCCCTCTTGGACGAGGTGCTGGCGCTGTTCGAGGGCGAGCTACGCCACCGGGCAATCCGGGTGCAGCCGCCGGCGATGGCGCCCGGCACGCGGGTCGTGGCCGATCCGCGCCGGCTCCGGCAGGTGCTTCGCAACCTGGTGCACAACGCCTGGCGCTACACGGCGCCTGGGGGCTGGCTGCGGGTCGAGGCCCGGCGGCTCGGCGACGAGGTGGAGATCGGCATCGTCAACAGCGGCGAGGGCATCGCGGCGGCCGACCTGCCGCGGGTCTTCGAGCGTTTCTTCCGCGGCGAGAAGTCCCGCTCCCGCACACACGGCGGCGCCGGCATCGGGCTCGCCATCGTCAAGGAGCTGGTCACGGCCCACGGCGGACGGGTAGGCGCGCGCTGCGGTGGTGGCGAGACCTGCGTGTGGTTCACGCTGCCCGATCCGGCGGCCGGCGGCGCTGCCCGGGCGGAGGCGGCGGGCCTGGCACTCGGGTCCGCGGACGTCTCAGGTCTGCTGCGCACGCACCGCACGGGCAGTCCCTGATCCGCCGTGCGCCGACACTTGCATCGGCCGTGCCCGTCGGCCACGCCGGCACACCCCCGGGCGAATCGGCGGGGCGCCCGTGACTCGCCATGATCCGGCCCACGGGACGCGATACATTCCGGCGCGGACCGTAGCAGGGGAATCCCATGCCGCAGGAGCTCGATGTGGCCATCGCCGGGCTGTCGGACTGGGTGGGGCGAACCCGGGTGGTGGAGGACGAGATCGGGGTGACCGCGGTGCGCCGGGTCGCGGCGATGCTGGACCTGGATCCGGCTGCCTTCGAGGCCGGGACCGTGCTCCCGCCACACTGGTTCTCCATGTTCTTCCCCGACATCGCGCGGCAGTCCGACATCGGCCCTGACGGCCATCCGGAGAAGGGCGTGTTCCTGCCCCCCATCCCGCTGCCGCGGCGCATGGGCGCGGGCCGGCGGGTGCGCATCTCCGGGCGGCTGACGGCCGGCCGGCCGGCGCGCAAGACCGCCGAGGTGGCGGCCATCGTGCCCAAGCAGGCGAGCACCGGCGCGATCTGCATCCTGACCATGCGCCACACCATCGAGACCGGCGGTGCGCTGGTGGCGGTGGACGAGTTCGACGCCATCTACCGCGAGGCGGTCCCCGCCGGTCAGAAGAGCGCCACGGCCGTTCCGAAGCCGGCACCTGCGGACCCCGCCTGGTGCGACACCGTTACCCTCTCCGCGCCGCTGGTGTTCCGCTACTCGGCCGTCACCTGGAACGCCCACCGGATCCACTACGACGCCGACTACGCCCGGGAGGAGGAGGGCTACCCGGCCGCGGTGCAGAACGGCGGACTCACCGTGCAGCTACTCCTGGACGCGGCGCTGAAGCGAGCCCCGGGTGAGCTCACCGCTTTCACCGCGCGCCTCACGCGGCCTGTCTACGTGGGTGACACGGTGGCCCTGTGCGGCGCCGCCGTGACGGCAGGCGGCGGGATGGAGTGCTGGGTGGCGGATCGCGACGGCCACCTGTGCGCACGAGTGGAGCTGCAGCTGCGCTGAGACCATTCGATGTGTCGCGGAGCGTGCACAGGTCCTCGTCGCGAGATCCAGGCACGTCCTGTCACGGACGCACCACTGCAGGCGCGGGTATATGTGCCAGTCAACGGAGGCGGTGCCTCGGCGCTGCCGGCGAGTGCCCCCGAGCCCGGACAAACGTGGTGCTTGCCAATTTCAAAGAGCCGATCCTTCAGGCTATACTTTAGCTACACTTGGTAAGTGTCAGAGCTGCAGGGGCTTCTTACAGCGCACAAGGGGGGACGCAGGTATGGGGGGACGGCTCACATGGATCACCCGCTCGCTGGGCGTGGCAGCCCTGCTGACGGGAACGGCATCCGCGCAATCGCCCATCCAGGGCGTGCTCCAGGGCATCTCCACGACGCCGCCGCAGAGCTCGGTCGGTGCCGTCATCGAGATCATCTGTCCGCCGGGGCAGGGCCTGGTCGCGGATCTCCAGGCCCGCTGCAACGAGATCGTGCTCTCCACGGTCGTGGGTCAGCGTGACGTGCCCGGCAGCCGGGCGGGCCTGCAGGCGATGGCGCCGGAGGAGGACTCGGTGGTCGGGGTCACCCAGTCCGACCTGAGCGCCGGCGAGACGGACCTGGCCGCGCGACGCATCGACCTGGCGCGCAGCGGCACCGCCGGCCGCTCCGGTCTCACGGTCAACGGCCGGGCAGTCGCCTTCGACGGCGGGCAGCCGGTGGGCATGGCCGCGGGCGCCGGCACCGGTCCGTGGAACCTGTTCCTGGACGTGGCGTATGCCTACTCGGAGCGGGACGCCACGGTACGCCAGTCCGGATTCGACGCCGACACCTGGGCCGTGCTCGGCGGCGTCGAGTACGACTTCTCGCGGCGGGGCTTCCTGGGTGCCGGGCTCGGGTACTCCTACACCGACGCCGAGATCGACCAGAACGGCGGCAGCGTGGAGTCCGGCGAGGTGCAGCTGCAGCTCTACGGCACCTACTACCTCAGCGACCGGCTGCACCTGGACGGCACCGTGGGCTACAGCCGGGCCGACATCGACCAGGAGCGCGCGGTGCGCTACTCGATCCTCAACGTCGCCGCCACCGGAACCACGACGGTCAACCAGCTCGCCCTCTCGGACACGGACAGCGACACCCTGTGGGCCAGCGCCAGCCTCGGTTACGACATCTACCGCGGCCCGTGGACCCTGATGCCCTTCGCGACGCTCGAGGTGGCCCGGATCGACATCGACGGCTTCACCGAGCGCATGTCGAACCCCGGGGCGGCCGGCTCCGGGCTGGCGACGCAGATCGACGATCAGGAGATCACGTCCGTACCGCTCTCGCTCGGCCTGCAGATCTCCCACACCTCGCGCACGAGCTGGGGTGAGTTCACGCCGCAGCTGGTGGGCGAGTTCGTCTACGAGTTCGACAACGAGCAGGACGCCATCACCGGCCGGTTCGTGGGCGACTCGAGCGGGACCACGTTCGTGCTGCCCACGGACAAGGCGGACTCCACCTACGGACGGGTTACCGTCGGTGCCACTCTCGCGCTCGGCGATGCGACCACGGGGACCGTGGCCTACCAGGGACTGCTCGGCTACCGCGATCTCGACGTGCACGCGTTCCAGCTCTCGTTCCGGCATCGCTGGTAGCACGCGGGCATCGCAGCGGGACTGGGGCGCCGGCGGGTCAGCGAGGCGCTGCGGGCCGGCGCCCGCCGGCCCGAGGGCTATGCCGACAGCCTGGCCTGGCGCCAGTAGTTGCCCGGGGCGAGGAGCCAGGTCCTGGCGCTGTACGGGGCCTCGGCGACCTTGAGCTGATCGATCCTCAGGACCTCGACCCGCAGCTCAGGCCGCCTGGAAAGATGATAGGCGGCGTTGACGAAGAGGTCCCGGGGAAACCTGCCCCGGACGACGTCGAAGCCGTAGGCGTTGAGCCCGTCACGGATGAGCGTCGTGCAGTTGCGGGTCAGCGGGTGGAAATCCCGCCACTTCGCCGCCGGGTCGTCCTGCCTGGGCGTATCCAGGATGCGCTGCATGATGCCTTCGAAGATCCCCGCGATCCGCCCCGCGTCGATGCCGAAGACGCGGATGGCATGGATCGTGCGCATGAAGCGGCGGCCGAACTTGTCGAAGTACGCCCGGCCGTCCTCGCGGATCTCGAACCGGCCGTGATCGGGGGAGGGCGCGAACTCGCCCAGTGCGGGCCGGTAGAAGTACTCCTCCGGGGTGAGGATCTCGTTCTCGTTCAGGAGGTGTGAGAAATTGAAGATGCGGCCGTTCACGTTGATGGCGTTGTGCCCAAGGAATGACGTGCGGTACTTCACCAGCCGCTCGTTGTAATAGAGCTCGATGAAATCCTGCGACGGCGGGGGCTCGTCCGGCCACAGAATCTGGATGGGACGTCCGCGCTCGTAGTCGGTCTGGGGCAGCGGTCGGGCGAGGACCGCTCGACCCTCGAAGTGATCCAGGTAGCCGCGCCAGATGACCTCGTCGGTAAGATGCCGGGCGCCGTCCGGGCCCTCGATGTACGTCTGGCCACCCTCTTGACGCAGCGTGCCTCGCACCGTTGCGGTTACGTTCACTGGGTGGACCGGGTCTCGTCGAGTGGCTGGGCACATGATGGGAAACGTATTCTCCGCCACTGGCCACTCCAGTCCAACCAGTGGGAGAGGGGATGGCCTGGCCGCAGTGGAGCGCTGCCCGTGGGACCGGCTCGGGTCGCGGCCTGCAACGGTGGCTGCAGGCGAACATGCCCCTGTCCCGCATTCGTGATCGATTGACGGCATCCCCAGGGGCG
>JBFHNV010000070.1:0-25487 GCA_041593595.1 Gammaproteobacteria bacterium | reverse complement strand
GCGCCGGCCCCGGGCGTCGCGCCGGGGGACGTCATCGCCGGCATCAGCCGCGAGATCGCGGCCGCGGCCGGCCCGGGGCTGGAGGCGGCCGGCGGCGCGAGCCGGCGCATGCAGATCCTGGAGCGCGCGGCATCCGAGCACACGGACTTCGACTACATGTCCGAGCTGGTGCTGGGCGAGGCCTGGCAGGGCGCACCGGCGGAGCAGCGCGGCCGCTTCGTGAGCGTGTTCCGCACACTGCTGCTGCGCACCTATGCCCAGCAGGTGGCGCGCTACAGTCACGGCGAGACCGAGTTCCAGTCCTCGCGCACGGACGACACCGGGTCCGTCGCCCTGGTCAACACCCGCGTGAAGCCCGCGGACGGGCCGGCGGTGCAGGTGGACTACCGACTGCGCCAGGCCCAGGGCCGCTGGAAGCTGTTCGACGTGGCGGTGGACGGCGTGAGCATCATCACCCTGTTCCGGGCGAGCTTCGCCAACCAGGCGCAGCGCTTCGGCCTGGACCGGCTCATCGAGCAGCTCGACGCCCACAACCAGCGGCTTCGGGACACATGAGCGCGCACGTCGGCATGGGCCCGCCGGCGGCGCGGGCAGGGGTCGCTGCGCGCCGCGTTCGTGGCGGGGCACGGTGTCTGACGCTGGCGGCGGTGCTCGCCACGGCGGGAAGCGCGATCGCGAGTCCGCCGTCGACGCCGCCGGAGGCGCCCGTGCCGCTGGAGGTGTCGGTGCGCCCGGGCAGCACCCTGTCGGGGATCCTGGCCCGGCACGGGTTCGGCGCCGGCCAGGTGCTGGAGCTGCTGGGCTCCGGGGACGAGGCCTGGCGGCTGGAGCGGCTGCGGCCGGGCCAGACGCTGGAGATCCACCGGGACCGCGCCGGCCGGCTGGTGGAGCTCGCCCTCAGGCTGGACGCGGAGCACACCTGGCGCTACACCCGCGACGGCGACGGCTTCGGCGCGCACCTGGAGAGCGCCGAGCTCGAGCGGCGCATCGCCACCGCATCGGCCACCGTGGACAGCTCCCTGTACGTGGCGGCGCGCCGGGCGGGGCTCAGCCATGCGGTCATCCTCTCGCTGGCCGGGGTGTTCGAGTGGGACGTGGATCTGGCGCGGGATCTGCGCCGCGGCGACCGCTTCAGCGTCATCTACGAGGAGCTCTACCTGGACGGGCGCAAGGTGCGGGACGGCCACGTGCTGGCCGCCGAGCTCACCAACCGTGGCCGCACCTGGCGCGCGGTGCGCTACACCGATCCCACGGGGCGGGCGGCGTACTACACACCGGGAGGGGAGAGCGCCCAGAAGGCCTTCCTGCGCAGCCCCGTGGAGTTCGCGCGGGTGAGCTCACGCTTCAGCCGGGCGCGGCGACACCCCGTTCTCAACACCATCCGGGCCCACCGGGGCGTCGACTACGCCGCCGACCCTGGCACGCCGGTGCGGGCCACCGCGGACGGACGGATCGTGTCCGCCGGACGCAACGGCGGCTACGGCAACACCGTGGTGCTGGCCCATGGCGGGCAGTACAGCACGCTGTACGCCCACCTGTCCCGGTTCGCCCGCGGCGTGCGCGCGGGCGGGCGCGTCCGGCAGGGCCAGGTCATCGGCTACGTGGGCAGCACCGGGCTCGCCACCGGGCCGCACCTGCACTACGAGTTCCGGGTGCGCGGCGTGCACCGGGACGCGCTCACGGTAGAGCTGCCCAAGGGCAGGCCGGTGCCGGCGGAGTATCGCCCGCACTTCCTGCAGGTGACCTCACGACTCAGTGGCCGGCTCGCGCGACTGGGCAACCTGGAGCTCGCCGACGCGCGGTGATCCGCATCCGTGTTCGGACAAGGCCGGTCCGGTGCGGGTCGCGGGAACCGTCGGTCGCTCCGGATGGGGCCGTCGAGCGTACAGGGACGTCTTTACAGCGTGTCCCGGCGGCCCGTACCGGACCGGCCGCCCCCGGGAATGCCGTCAACCGATCACGGATGCGGTGATCCGGGCGGGGCGCGGATCGCCCCGGGCCTCAGCTGTAGCCCGGGGCGATGGTGCTGCCGCCGTCCACCACCAGGGTCTGGCCGGTGACGAAGGCGCCGGCGGGGGCGGCCAGGAACAGGGCGGCGCCGGCGATGTCGGCGGGCTCGCCGATGCGTCCCAGGGGGTAGGCCTTCAGCGCCGCGGCGAGCCGGTCCGGGTCCTGCCACAGGGCCCGGGCCATGTCGGTGCGCACGAGCCCGGGCGCGATGCAGTTGACCCGTACGCCTGCATGGCCCCACTCGGCGGCCAGGTTGCGCGCCATCTGCATGTCCGCCGCCTTCGACACCGCGTAGGCACCCAGTGCCGTCGAGCCCTTCAGCCCCGCGATGCTGGACACGATGATCACCGCGCCGCCGCCTGCTTCGGCCATGCCCGGTATCACCCGGCGACAGGCCTGCAGCACGCTGCCCACGTTGGCATCCAGGGTCTTGTGCCAGGCGGAGTCCTCGATCGCCAGCAGCGGCCCCATGTAGGGGTTCACCGCCGCGTTCAGCACCAGCACGTGGATGTGGCCCCACGCGCGCGTCACCGTGTCCACGAGAGCGTCGATCTGGTCCGGGTGGGAGACGTTGCACGGAACTGCCAGGGCCTCGCCCCCGCGCGCACGAATTGCCGCCGCCACCGCCTCGCAGGCCTCCGCCTTGCGGCTGGACACCACCACCCTGGCGCCGGCGCTGGCCATCAATTCCGCGATGGCGCGACCGATCCCCCGCGAGGAGCCGGTCACCAGGGCCACCTTGCCCGCCAGCGAGAACATCCGCTGCGCGTCCGGCGCCTCGCCGCTCATGCCGTGTCTCCCGTTGCAATGCCCGCCACCGCGAGCCCCTTGCGGATGTAGACCTTGCCGCGGTCGTCGTAGGCGGCAAAGCGCCGGTCCCGGGTCTGGCCCCGGTGGTAGCGGATGAAGATCTGCTGCACCACGGCGGCGAACTTCATGGCCGCGAAGGCGTGATACCAGTCCACCTGGGACACGTCGATGCCGGTGGCGGCGGCGTAGCGCGCCACCGCGTGGTCGCGCCCCGGGAAGCCCGGCGTGTGGCTGGGCAGGCTGGTCATGGCGATCCAGTCCGGCGGGTCGCCGGGCTCCACCCACTGGTTGAGCAGGTAGCCCAGATCCATCAGCGGGTCGCCGCTGGTGCACATGTCCCAGTCCAGGATCGCCACCGGCCGGGTGGGGTCGTCGTGATCCAGCAGCAGGTTGTCCAGCTTGAAGTCGTTGTGCAGCAGGGCCACGTGGCGCGTGTCCGGGCGGTGCGCGCGCAGCCACTGCACCAGCCGGTCCATCTGCGGGTTGTCCTCGTGGGCGGCGGCGTACCAGCGCTTCGCCCAGCCCTCGAGCTGGCGCTCCACGAAGCCCTCCGGGTGCCCGAGATCGGCGAGATCGCAGGCCGCACGGTCCACCCGGTGCAGCGCCACCAGCACGTCCACCAGCATGTCCGCGATGCCCGCGAGGCACGCGGGGTCCGCGGCGTAGGCGGGTGGGATCTCGCGGCGGATCACCTGGCCCTCGCGGCGTTCCATGACCTGGAACTCGGCGCCGATGAGCGCGCTGTCGTCGCAGTGCAGGTAGCAGCGCGGGGCCAGCGGGAAGTGCCGCCACAGGCGCGACAGCACCCGGTGCTCGCGGCCCATGTCGTGGGCCCCGGCGGGGATCGGTCCCAGCGGCGGGCGGCGCAGCACGTACTCGCGCTCGCCGAAGCGCAGCAGGTAGGTGAGGTTGGCGCGCCCGCCGCGGAACTGCGCCACCACGAGCGGCCCCTGGGCGCCCTCCAGGTGCTCGCGCAGCCAGGGCTCCAGGCGCGCGAGGTCCAGCTGCTCGTCCACCCGGGGGACGATGAGCTCGGGATCGTCGAAGCCCGGCGCGGGGACCCCGTCCCGGTCGGTGTCGGTGGAGCGCACCTTCATCGCGCCGACGCGCTCACGGGCTCCCGGCCGTGCGCCCGTGCCAGTGGGCCGCCGGCTTGCCCAGCTCGTCGCGGGCCACGGTGCGCAGGTGCACCTCGTCCGGCCCGTCCGCCAGGCGCAGCGTGCGCGCCGACGCCCACGCCTTGGCCAGCCCGAAGTCGTCGCACACCCCGGCGCCGCCGTGGGCCTGGATGGCGCGGTCGATGACCTGCAGTGCCATCTCCGGCACCGCCACCTTGATCATGGCCACGTGGGCGCGGGCGCCCCGCCCGCCGCGGGCGTCCACCAGCGCCGCCGTGTGCATCACCAGCGCGCGGGCCTGCTCGATGGCCACCCGGGAGCGGGCGATGTGCTCCATGATCACCCCCTGTTCCGCCAGCGGCTTGCCGAAGGCCACCCGCTCCTTGACCCGCGCGCACATGGCCTCGAGGGATCGCTCGGCGACCCCGATGAGGCGCATGCAGTGGTGGATGCGCCCGGGGCCGAGGCGCTGCTGCGCGATCTCGAAGCCGCGTCCCTCGCCCAGCAGCACGTTCTCCACCGGCACGCGCACGTCGTGGAACGTCACCTCCATGTGGCCCTTGGGCGCGTCGTCGTAGCCGAACACGTTGAGGGGGCGCAGCACCTGCACCCCGGGGGTGTCGATGGGCACCAGCACCATGGACTGCTGCCGGTAGCGATCGCCGCCCGGGTCCGTCTTGCCCATGAGGATCAGGATCCGGCAGCGTGGGTCGCCGGCGCCGGAGGTCCACCACTTACGGGCGTTGATCACGTACTCGCCGCCCTCGCGGCGGATCTCCGCCTGGATGTTGGTGGCGTCGGAGGAGGCCACCGCCGGCTCGGTCATGGCGAAGGCGGAGCGGATCTCACCGGCCAGCAACGGCTCCAGCCACCGGCGCTTCTGCTCCGGCGTGCCGAACTTCTCCAGGATCTCCATGTTGCCCGTGTCCGGCGCCGAGCAGTTGCAGGCCTCCGGGCCGATGGGCGAGCGGCCCATGATCTCGCACAGGGGCGCGTATTCCACGTTGCTGAGTCCCGGGCCATCGTCCCCCGGGGGCATGAACAGGTTCCACAGGCCAGCGTCCCGCGCCGCGCGCTTGAGCGCCTCCATCACCGGCGGGTTCGTCCAGCGCTCGCCCTCAGCCTGCTGGCGGTAGTACACCGCTTCCGACGGGTACACCTGCTCCGCCATGAAGGCCTCCAGGCGGGCCTGCAGATCCGCCTGCCGGCGGGGATCGCGCGGGGTATCCGGCATGCTGCTGCTCCTGCTCAGATGCGGCGCCCGGCGTCGCGCCAGTACGGCTCGCGCAGCCGCCGCTTGTAGATCTTGCCGTTGTCCAGGCGGGGCAGGGCGTCCATGAACTCCACCACCCGGGGTACCTTGAAGCGTGCGAGGCGTGCCCCCAGGAACGCCGTCAGGGCGTCCCGGTCCAGGGCGCTGCCTTCGACACGCTGCACCGCGGCGGCCACGGACTCGCCGAACTCCGGGTCCGGGATGCCGAACACGGCGCAGTCCGCCACCTCCGGGTGCGACAGCAGCACCCCCTCGATCTCGGCGGGATAGATGTTGACGCCGCCGGAGATGATCATGTCGCGCTTGCGGTCGCGGATGTACAGGTGACCGTCCGCGTCCAGGCAGCCCACGTCGCCGTTGGTGATGAGCCCGTCGCGCTCGATGTCCGCCCGCTCACCGGCCCGCCCGTGGTAGACGAACGCCGGCGCGCAGTCCAGCGCGCCCCAGATCTCCCCTTCTTCCCCGGGTGGCAGCACGCGGCCGTCGTCGCCCCGGATCTCGAGGCGCACGCCGGGGCGTGCCGGTCCCACCGAGCCCGGGCGGGCCAGCCACTGGTCGCTGTCGATGGCGGTGAGCACCGACGCCTCGGTGGAGCCGTAGTACTCCCGGATCACCGGCCCCCACCAGTCGATCATCTCCCGCTTCACGGCCTCGGGGCAGGGCGCGGCACCGTGGGCCACGCACTCCAGGGAGGACAGGTCGTGGCGCGAGCGCACCGCCGCCGGCAGGCGCAGCAGGCGCACGAACATGGTGGGCACGACGTGCATGTGGGTGATGCGGTGGGCCTCCACCATGGCCAGCAGCGACTCCGGCTCGAAGCGCGCCATCAGCCACTGCTCGGCTTGAAGCCACAGCCCCACGTGGGCGTGGGCATAGGGGGAGGCGTGGTACAGGGGCCCCGTGACCAGGGCGCGCATGTGGCGGCGCAGCCCGAAGGCATGGGCGATGGAGGCGAAGTAGGCGTCCTGCACCGCCGCGGACATGGGCGCGCGGCGCACGCCCTTGGGATTGCCGGTGGTGCCGGAGGTGTAGAGCATGTTGAAGCCCGGCGGGTCGGCGCAGGCCTCGATGGGGGGCTGGGACGCGAGCCAGGCCTCCCAGGGCTGTGCGCCCGCACCGTCACTGGTCGTGGCGGCGGCGGCGCCCCCGTAGGCGCCGGCGATCTCCGCCGGGGTGTCCACCACCAGCAGGGCGCAGTCCCGGGGCAGGGCAGCGCGTACCCGCGGCAGCAGGTCCGCGTGCACCACCACCACCCGCGCCCGGCAGTCCGCCAGGACGTACTCGAGCTCGGCGGCGGTCAGGTGCCAGTTGACCGGCACCACGCAGGCCCCGGCGAGGCGACAGGCGGTGGTGGCCTCGAAGAAGGCCAGGTCGTTACGCAGCAGCAGGGCCACTGCGTGATCCGCGTCGGCCCGCAGGGCACGGAATCCGCTGGCCGCGCGCTGCGCGCGCCGGGACAGCGCCTCCCGGGTGAGGCAGCGATCCCCGAAGTGGACGGCGTCGCTCATGAGGGCCGTGAATATAGGCCATCCACGGCACCGCGGAACTCCGACCCGGGAGCACGAAGCGTGCTGCGGCCGCTCCCGGCGCCCGCGGGGCTCTCTACAATCTGGCCATGAACGACGGCTTACCGAGCCCCGAGCGCCACGCCCGCGGCTGGCGCCTGGCCCTGACGCTCCGGGACGCGCCACCGGCGCGCGCCACGGTGGAGCTGGACGGACGCCGACTGCTCCTGCTGGCCCGGGCCGGCGGCGGCTGGTGGGCGCTGGAGGACCGCTGTCGGGTGTGTGGGATGACGCTGTCGGCGTCGCCTGCGGCCCGGGGCGACGAGCTCGCATGCCTGGCCTGCGGCACGCGGCACGGTCCGGGACGGGAGGACACATCCCAGCTGCCCGTGATGCTCGTGGACGACGAGGTGTACGTGTTGCTCGAGGACTGAGTGCCGGGGCGGTTCCTGCGGCAGGGGATTGCACGCGGCCCGTATCCGCTGCCAATGCGTGAGAGGGCACTGGAAGAGGCTCCCGTAACACTCTGCTTCAGATGAGGAAACGAAACCTCATGTGAATTCTCATACAGGGATGCCGGTCTGAACCCTATTTTACATAATATACATTATGCGAAGTAAGTGACGCGGGCGCGTGGTGGCACCGGGGGCCAGTGCCGTTGCCTGGCCTGCCGGCTCACGGTGCGGAATCGAACGGCGCCCGGAGCGCGAGCAGCCCGCGCCCGGGACAGCCCTCAGCGACCCGTGGGATACAGCCCGTGGAAGGCGAACTCGCCAACGGGGTTGCGGGAGGACGGCTTCATGTCCTGCTCGCGCCGGTTCTCCGGCAGATCGTCCGGATCGCCGGGCCAGCCCACCGCCACCATGGCCTGGGGATGCACGTCCGCCGGCAGCGCCAGCTCGCGGCGCGCCGCGTCACGGTCGAAGCCCGCCATGGCGTGCGCCACCAGCCCCAGGGCCGCGGCCTGCAGCAACAGATTCTGGGTCGCCAGGCCCGCGTCGAAGGCGTGCACCGGGTTGTCCCGGCCCTCCTTGTCCCGGAACACGCCCACGGAGGCCACCAGCAGCAGCGCCCCGGCATTCGCGCACCAGCCCTTGTTGCCCTCCGACAGCAGGCCGTGGAAGCGCTGCCAGTGCTCGCCGCCGTGCAGCGCGTACAGGAAACGCCACTCCTGGACGTTGTAGGTGGACGGGGCCCAGCGCGCCGCCTCCAGCAGCCGCATCAGGGTCGCGGTGGCCAGCGGCTTGCCCGTCATGGCCCGGGGCGACCAGCGCCTCAGGAACAGGGACTCGATGGCGTGGTCGGGGACACGGTGGTGGAGCGGATCGGGATGGGCGGACACGGAGCACTCCTGGTGGCTGGAAACGGTCGCGAATGCTACCCGCCTCCGGCGGGCTCGCCGGCGGCCCCCGCCACCTGGAGTAGCTTCAGTTTCCTGCCGGTACCGAGGGAAGGCTCGCGGCGGGGGCCGGTCGGCCCAGCCAGAAGCCCTGCAGCAGATCGCAGCCGCTGGATTCCAGGAAACGGCGCTGCTCGCCGCTCTCCACTCCCTCGGAAATCACCTCGAGGCTCAGGTCGTGGGCCATGGAGATGATGGCGAGCGCGATGGCGCGATCATCCTGGCTGTGGGGGATCCCCTGCACGAAGGAGCCGTCGATCTTGAGCCGCGAGATGGGCAGCCGGCGCAACCGGCTGAGCGACGAGTAGCCGGTGCCGAAGTCGTCGATGGCCACCTGCACTCCCAGGGTCCGCAGGGCGCGCAGGCGCTCGATGGCAGCCTCCGGATCGCCCATCAGGGCGCCCTCGGTGATCTCCAGCTCCAAGGCCCCGGGCGCCAGTCCGGTGTCACGCAGGACGGCAGCCAGATCGGGCACGAAGGACGGCAGGCCGAGCTGGCGGGTGGACACGTTCACCGCCACTCGCAGGGGGCGGCCCTGATCCTGCCACAGGCGTCCCTGGCGGCACGCCTCCGCCAGCACCCAGCCACCGATCTCCTGGATCAGCCCGCCCTCCTCGGCCACGCGGATGAACTCCGCGGGCCACAACAGGCCGCGCACCGGGTGCTGCCAACGCACCAGGGCCTCGACCCCCACCAGGGCGCCGCCGCGGCCGGCAAACTGGGGCTGGTAGTGCAGCCGGAGCTGGCCCTGGGACACCACCGAGCGCAGCTCCGACTCCACCAGCAGCCGGTTCGACACCCGCTCGTCCAGGGCGCTGCTGAAAGCCTGGATGCGGTCCCTGCCCTGCTCCTTGGCGGCGAACATGGCGGCGTCCGCGTGGCGCACCAGGTCGCCCGTGTGCTGCCCGTCCTCCGGGTACACGGCGACGCCCACGCTGGAGGTGATGCGCACCTCGTGCTCGCCGAGACGGATCGGCTCGCGCAGGGCGGCCAGAATCTTCTGTGCCACGTCCCGGGCCTGCTCCCGGTCAGCGATGCGCTCGAGGATCACGGTGAACTCGTCGCCGCCGATGCGTGCCACCGTGTCCACGGCGCGCACCGAGTCGCGGATGCGGCCTGCCAGCTGGCACAGGAACTCGTCTCCGGCCTGGTGGCCCAGGGAGTCGTTGATGAACTTGAAGCGGTCCACGTCCACGAACAGCAGCGCGAGCCGCCCACGGCGGCGGCGCGCCCGCAGCACCGCCTGCTCCAGCCGGTCGTTGAACAGCAGCCGGTTCGGCAGGTCGGTGAGCGCGTCGTGATGGGCCAGGTGCTGCAGGTGGTCCTTGGCCCGGCGCAGCTCCCGCTCCGCGTCCTTGTGGGCGCTGATGTCCATCACCGCCATCTGCACCCCCGTCAGCCGGCCGTCCGGGCCCAGGATCGCGATGCTGCGCACGCTCACGGGCACCTGGCGGCCGTCGGAGCGCAGGGCCCGCACCTCGAGGGATCCCGGCGTGCCGGCGCGCACCTGGTGCAGGTGCGCCGTCAGGGCCTCCCGGTCCTCGTGGCGCACGCACACCTGCACGTGGGCCCGGGTGAGCAGGTCCCGGGGTTGTCCGAGCAGCGCCGCGGCGGCCAGGTTGGCCTCCTGCACCTGGCCGTCCGGCGACAGGTACAGGTAGCCCACGGGGGCAAGCTCGAACAGGTTGCGGTACTTGGCGCTGGACAGGGCCAGCGCCTCGTGCAGGCGTCTGAGCTCGGCGTTCTGCGCCGCCAGCGAGCGCGCCGGCTCGCGCGGTCGGTCCTGGGAGCTGTCCCTGTCCGTCATGTCCACCGCCGTGTGATGCCGGGGCCGGCCGTGCCCCCGATGGATCCCGCAAGCAAGTTCCGTTCCGCTCCGCGGCCACGCTGGAGGTCCCTGAAATCAGTCCGTTGTGCGAGCCCGCTGGCGTAACGTCAGAAATCCGGCGCCACGAATCCGGCGCAGTCAGCCGATCGGACCGCAGGCCGACATGCGCGCCGCCTCCAGGGTATCGGGATCGGCCATCACGACCCGGTTGCGGCCCGTGCGCTTGGCCTCGTAGAGGGCCAGGTCCGCCGCCTTGAGCAGCTCGCCCGGCAGCCGCACCGGGTCCGGCACCAGGGACGCCACCCCCGCGGAGATGGTGAGCCGTCCCTCCTGGGGCGAGCCGGCGTGCTCGATGCTCGCCTCGGCGATGGACTGCTTGAGCAGTGCCGCCACGGTGGACGCGCCGTCGCCGCCGGTCTCAGGCAGCAGCACCACGAACTCCTCGCCGCCGTAGCGGGCCACCAGGTCGCCGGCGCGGCGGGTCGTGTCCGCCAGCAGCCCCCCCACGCGGCGCAGGCACGCGTCGCCGCCGTCGTGGCCGTAGTGGTCGTTGAAGGCCTTGAAGAAGTCGATGTCCAGGATCAGGCACGACAGTGGCGCCCCGGAGCGCCGGCAGCGGCTCCACTCCGCGTCCAGCACCTCCTCCAGGTAGCGTCGGTTGGCGAGTCCGGTGAGCGGGTCGGTGCGCGACTCCGTCTGCAGCGCCTGGCGGTCCGCGGACAGGGCGCGGTTGGCGTCCTCCAGGCGTCGTCGCAGGCCACGTTGCTCCGTATCGCCGTACAGGGCCTGCCGCAGGTTGCGCAGGAGCACGAGCTGGCCCCACAGCAGCGCCGCGGCGGCGGCGGCGCAGGCCGAGGCCAGCAGCGGGGCCGGGGCGGGTCCGGCCAGGTACACCACCAGCACGGGTCCCAGGACCAGGACCAGCAGCGCCGCGAACTGCCCTGTACCCGCCACCAGCGCAGGGAGCGCCGTGGCCGCGGCCGTGACGGCCATCAGCGCGACCAGCGTCGCGCCGCTGGTGGGCGCCGCTGCGGTGGCCACTGCAGCCCCGGTGCCGAACGCGCCTGACATGAGGAGCAGCAGCACCATCGCCGCCAGGGACAACGGGTTGCTGCCGGGTGCTGTATCGCCGGCGCTCCGGGCCCGCTCCGCCAGGACCCAGGCCGCCGCGAGGACCGTGACCAGGGCGGCCCAGGCGCCGGCGCCTCCTGGCTCGGGGCCTGCAGCGCCGGGCACGAACGCCACGCACCATGCCGCCAGGGCGAGGATCGTCGCGGGCAGGGGTGCGAGGCGGGCCTGGAGCGCCCGCAGCCGCTGGCGCACGTGCTGGCGCACCACGGCGCTGGCCCCCGAGTCGGGCTCGCCGGAACGTCGCCCGTCCTGGTGGCGACGGCCGGCCGCGGGCACCGTTCCGGCGATGGGCGCCGAGCGCTCCAGGGACCTCTGCTCGCCATCCGCCATCGCCGACATTCTCGGACCCCGGTATGCGCTCATGCCATCGAACGGACTCGCTCCCCGGCACCTGCCGGAGGCCTGCGCTGGCGCGCTCGGCGGCGTCCTGCGCAGGTGTCTCAATAGTCTACTTTATTTTTATAGCGCAACTCTCTGTTTTTTCTATACAAGAATCAGGCGCCCGATCCGTGCAAGGCCACGAACCGCCGCGACGGGCGGCACCGCGCCAGCTGGCGGGCGGAATCAGGTGGCAATACAGGTGGCTCTCGGCGTGCCCCGCGAATCGGACACGCACGACCTGCCGGCTGGCGACCGCGGATCGCGGTCACATGGTGTGGGTCTGGCGCTCCGACTTCAGGGCTGCGGCCAGCACGTTCTCGATCTTGTTGCGGGTCTGGCCCTTGTCCAGATCGCTGAACTGCACGCCGATTCCGGCGGTGCGGTTTCCCTGGGCGCCCCGGGGCGTGATCCAGATGATCTTGCCCGCGATGGGCAGCTTCTCCTTGTCCTCCATCAGCGTGAGCAGCATGAACACCTCGTCCCCCAGCTTGTAGGCCTTGGTGGTGGGGATGAACAGCCCGCCGTTGCGCACGAATGGCATGTAGCTGGCGTACAGGGCGCTCTTGTCGCGAATGGTGAGCGACAGGATGCCGGGTTTGGGTGCTGCCAAGGACTCGTCTCCGGGGGAGTCATTGCCGTGTAGCGTCGCGCCAAGTCACCGCGAGGCTCTCGAGGGCAAGCTGATCGCCCGGGTGAAGCTGCCGCTCGAGCGCGCTGCCGAGCTCGAGCAGCTCCTCGCAGACACGATCAAGTTGTCGCAAGTCTAGCCTGCCGCAGATCGATTGCATAGCGACGTCAGCAGCTTGCGCGTCACGCTTCGCGTTGTGCTTCATCGCCTGGGCCACGAGCAGGTGGTGCCAACGCAGCGCCTGCGCGAGGCCGTATCCGCGCCAGCGGGCGGCGGCCTCCACCGCGTCCAGGGCGCCGTCGAGAATCCCCGCAACGTCGACTGCCAGCTGCCGATAGTGCTCGAGGGAGCCGGCCTCCGCCGCCGCCACCGCCGCCAGGGGCGCGCCACCGCACCACTGGAGCAGCGCCGCCGCGGAGCCGGCGTCGGCGGGCCGCTCGGCGGCCAGCCAGTCCCGGGCGACCTGCGCCGCGGGCGCGGTGAAGCGCAGCGCCAGGCAGCGGCTGCGCACCGTCGCCGGCAGCACCCCGGGCCGCGCCGTCACCAGCAGGAACACCGCGCCGCCCGGCGGCTCCTCCAGGGTCTTGAGCAGCGTGTTCGCCGCGTGACGGTTCAGCGCGTCGGCAGGGGCGACCAGGATTACCCGCCGCGTCCCGTAGTGGGGCGTGAGCGACAGCTGGGCGATGCGTGCCCGTACCTGATCCACGTCGATGACCGTGCGGTCCTCCTCCGGTGCGAGCTCGAGCCGGTCGGGATGGCTGCCGGCGGCCACCAGGGTGCAGCTGCGGCAGCGCCCGCAGGGCCGCTCGCTCCCCGGCACGACCGCCTCGCACAGCAGCGCCGCCGCCGCGCGCGCCGCGAAGTGCAGCTTGCCCAGCCCCGCCGCCCCCTGGAGCAGGAGCGCGTGGTGCACCCGCGCCTGATCCAGCGCCGTCGCCAGGGTGCGCCACTGGTCCGCGTGCCATGGCAGGCGCTGCGGCAGGGTCACAGCAGGTCCTCCACCGCCTGCGCCACCTGGGCGCGTACTTCCGGAAGCGGCCGCGAGGCGTCCACCACCCGGTAGCGCGCCGGCATCGCCGCCGCCCGCGCCAGGTACGCGCCGCGCACCCGCTCGTGGAACGGCGTTGCCTCGCGCTCGAACCGATCCCGCTCGCCGCGGGCCGCGATCCGTCGCGCACCTTCCGCCGGCGGCAGGTCCAGCACGATCACCCGGTCCGGGCGCAGCGCACCCTGCACCCAGTCCTCGATGACCTGGATGCGTGCCTCCGGGATCCCCCGCCCGCCGCCCTGGTAGGCGAAGGTGGCGTCGGTGAAGCGGTCGCTGACCACCCAGGTGCCCGCATCCAGCGCGGGTCGGATCCGCCGCGCCAGGTGGTCTGCGCGGGCGGCGAATACCAGCAGCAGCTCCGCGTCCGGCGTCATGCCCTGGTGGTGCGGATCCAGCAGCAGCTCCCGGATCCGCTCCGCCAGCTCGCTGCCGCCGGGCTCGCGCGTCATCAGCACCGGCCGGCCGCGGCTCTCCAGCTGGCCGCGCAGGAACTCGAGCTGGGTGGACTTGCCCGCCCCTTCCACTCCCTCCATGGTGATGAAGCGTCCCCGCGCCGCCACCGATCAGCCTCCCGACGCGTGCCCGGCGCGATCGGCCCCGCCGAGCTGGTAGCGCTGCACCGCCTTCAGGTGCTCGCCGTAGGTGCGCGAGAAGTGGTGCGTGCCGTCACCGCGGGAGACGAAGTACAGCGAGCCGTCCACGCGCGGCGCCACCGCCGCCTCCAGGGCACTGCGCCCCACCAGGGCGATGGGCGTCGGCGGCAGGCCCTTGCGGGTGTAGGTGTTGTAGGGGGTGTCGTTTTCCAGGTCCCGGCGACGCAGGTTGCCGTCGAAGCCGTCGCCGAGGCCGTAGATTACCGTGGGATCCGTCTGCAGCAGCATGCCGCGCCGCAGCCGCTCCACGAACACCCCCGCGATCAGGGCCCGCTCGTCGGGCACCGCGGTCTCCTTCTCGATGATGGAGGCGAGGATCAGCGCCTCGTAGGGCGACGCCAGGGGCAGGTCCGGCGCGCGGTCCCGCCACGCCTGGTCCAGGGCCTGCTCCAGGGCCGTCAGCGCCCGGCGCAGCGCGGTCAGATCGCTGGTACCCGGTGGGAAGTGGTAGGTCTCGGCGAGGAACAGGCCTTCCGGATGGCGGCCCGGCTGGCCCAGGCGCTCCATGATTGCTGCACTGTCCAGGCCTTGCAGGGTGTGCTCCAGGCGCGGTGCCCGGGCCAGCGCTTCGCGCAGCTGCGTGAAGCTCCAGCCTTCCACGATGGTGAACGGCACCTGCACCTCGCGTCCGGACACGAACAGGTCCAGGGCCGCCAGTGCCGACATTCCCGGCTGGAGGGCATAGGTGCCGGCCTTCACGGCGCGCGCCTTGCCCGTGCGCCGGGCGTGCCAGGCGAAGACGCGTGGCGAGCGCACCCAGCCCCGCCGGGCCATGTCCTGGGCCACCACCGCGAAGCTGGCCCCCGGGGGCACCGTGTACTCGGTCCCGGCCGCGATTCCCATGGGTGCCTCCAGGTACTCGAGCTCCAGCTGCACCGCGCGGGCGAGCCATAGCCCGCCCGCCCCGGCCGCCAGCACCAGCAGCACGAGCAGCCGCAGCGCCCGCGGGGTCACGTGGCGCCCGCCGACGCCGCTCCCACCACCAGGCCCGCGTCCGCCAGGGGCCGCTGGGCCCGGCGGCACACCGGGCCGGGCGCGGCCGGTGCCCGCGGGTCTGACCGGATCACGGGCCGGGCCCCGCGCACGCTGCTGGTCAGGAACACCTGCTTCACGCCCTCGAGCTCACCGTCCTCCAGGTCCTGGGCCGCCACCCGCGACAGCACCCGGGCGCGTGCCGGCACCAGAGGTGGCGCTGCGGATGATACCGTCCACGCCGCAGCGGCGAAGGCAGGGGCGGAGCAGCGCGCCGTCCCGCACCGGCAAGCCGTCGCGGATGCGTCCACGCACGCCGGACACGATGGGGTGCAGGTGGGTGCATTGCCCGAGCACCGTCAGCTCGCTGGCCTCCCCCGTGCCACCGCGGCACGCGCGCCACCTGGCGCGACATCACGTGGATCAGGCGAAGCGCTTGAAGATGACCGTGCCGTTGGTGCCGCCGAAGCCGAAGGAGTTCGACAGCGCCACATCGATGCGCATCTCCCGCGCCTCGTGCGGCACGTAGTCCAGGTCGCACTCTTCCCCGGGCTCGTCCAGGTTCACCGTGGGCGGTGCCACCTGGTCGCGCAGCGCGAGCACGCAGAACACGGCCTCGACCCCCCCGGCGGCACCCAGCAGATGGCCGATCATGGACTTGGTGGACGACACCGCGAGCTTCGCCGCGTGGTTGCCGAAGGCCGCCTTCAGCGCCCGGGTCTCGATCACGTCGCCCGCCGGGGTGGAGGTGCCGTGGGCGTTCACGTAGTCCACGTCACCCGGATTCATGCGTGCGTCCGCGAGGGCGTTGCGCATGCACCGGCGCGCGCCGTCCCCGTCCTCCGGAGGCAGGGTGATGTGGTACGCGTCGCTGCTCATGCCCATGCCGGCGTACTCGGCGAGGATCGTCGCGCCGCGGCGCTGCGCGAATTCGAGCTCCTCGAGCACCATCACGCCGGCGCCGTCGCCCAGCACGAAGCCGTCACGGTCCTTGTCCCAGGGGCGGCTGGCCTTCTCGGGCTCGTCGTTACGCGTGCTCAGCGCCCGCGCGGACGCGAAGCCGCCGAGGCCCATGGGCGACGTGGCCATCTCGGCGCCACCCACGATCATCGCATCGGCGTCGCCGTGGGCGATCATGCGCGCCGCGTCCCCGATGTTGTGCGTGCCGGTGGAGCATGCCGTGACGATGCCGTAGGTGGGGCCCTTGATCCCGAACTCGATGCTCAGGTTGCCGGCGATCATGTTGATGATGTTGCTCGGCACGAAGAACGGCGAGATCTTGCGCGGCCCACCCTCCAGGTAGGCCGAGTGCCCCTTTTCGATGCCGGGCAGGCCGCCGATGCCCGAGCCGATGGCGATTCCGATGCGCTCGGCGTTGGAGTCGTCGATCTCGAGCCCCGCGCTCGCGATGGCCTGCTTGGCGGCCGCGATCCCGTAGTGGATGAAGGGGTCCGTCTTGCGGGCCTCCTTCGGCGTCATGTACCTGGACAGGTCGAAGCCGCGCACGCAGGCACCGATGCGCACGCTGAAGCCGGTCGTGTCGAAGTGCTCGATGGGCGCGACGCCGCTCTTGCCCGCGAGGATGTTCGCCCAGGTCTCGTCGACGTCACCCCCCACCGGGGTCACGGCGCCGAGCCCGGTCACCACGATGCGTCGCATGGGCTGATCCTCGATTCAGAAAGCAAAGGGCCGCGGCCAATGTTCCATTGAACCGCGGCCCTCGATGCCGTGAACCGCGCCTACTCGGTGTGGGCGTTGATGTAGTCGATGGCCTGCTGGACCGTGGTGATCTTCTCGGCCTCCTCGTCGGGGATCTCGCAGTTGAACTCCTCCTCGAGGGCCATCACGAGCTCGACCGTGTCGAGGGAGTCCGCGCCGAGATCATCGACGAACGACGAATCTCCGCTCACCTCGTCCTCGCTCACGCCGAGCTGCTCGACCACGATCTGCTTGACGCGTTCTTCGACGCTGCTCATTGCCGATTGTTCCTCCCCAACGGCGCGGCCCGGCGCGGACCGGGCGCCTAGTTTAGTTAAATGACCCCAAGTTGCAACAAGCCCCCCGGGGCGTTCCACCCCAGGTTCGGCTTTTCATCGGAAACAGGCCCCTATGCCCGGATCCGACCTCGGGCGGCAGGTCATGGCCCGTCGAGCGATCGCCCGTGGTGGCGGCAGGCCCGGTGATGCGTTCACGGGCCATCAGCCCATGTACATGCCGCCGTTCACGTGCAGCGTCTCGCCGGTCACGTAGGCCGCCTGGGGCGAGCACAGGAACAGCACCGCCGCGGCCACGTCTTCCGGAGCGCCCAGGCGCTTGAGCGGGATCTGCGCGAGCAGCGCGTCGCGTTGACCCTCGCCCAGGGCGCGGGTCATGTCGGTGTCGATGAAGCCGGGTGCCACGGCATTCACCGTGATACCCCGGCCGCCCAGCTCCCGCGCCAGCGCCCGGGTGAAGCCGATCATGCCCGCCTTCGCCGCCGCGTAGTTCGTCTGACCGGCGTTGCCCATGGCGCCGACCACGGATCCGATGTTCACGATGCGCCCACCCCGCGCCTTCATCATGGGCCGCGCGGCCGCCTTGCAGACCCGGTAAAGCGACGAGAGATCGGTCTCGATGACGTCGCGCCACTCCTCGTCCTTCATGCGCGCGAGCAGGTTGTCCCGGGTGATCCCCGCGTTGTTCACCACCACCTGCGGCACCAGTCCGGCCTCCTCGAGCCGCGCGAACAGCGCCTGCACCGACGCGCCGTCCGCCACGTCCACCACCTCGCCGCGACCACCCGCCGCCGCCAGTCGTTCGCCGATGGCCTGCGCGCCTGCCTCGCGGGTGGCGGTGCCCACGACCCGTGCGCCGGCGCGCGCGAATGCATCGGCCACCGCGGCGCCGATGCCGCGGCTGGCCCCGGTCACCAGCACCACCGTGCCCTCGAAGCTCATGTGCGCCCCTCCAGGGTGACGAGGGCCTCGTCGAGGCTCTTCGGATCGTGCACGGCGTGGCACGGCAGGTCCCGATCGATGCGCTTGACCAGTCCGGTGAGAACCCGGCCGGGGCCGCATTCCACCAGCGTGCGCGCGCCCGCCTCGCGCAGCGCCTGCACCGTGCGCGTCCAGCGCACCGGGGTGTAGAGCTGCGCGCCCAGCGCGGCCACGATGTCGTCCGGGTCGTGGTGTGGCTGGACGTCCGCGTTGTGCAGCACCGGAATGTCCGGCGCCGTGATGCCGGCCGCGCGCAGGCGCGCGAGCAGCCGTTCCGCCGCCGGGCGCATGAGCTCGCAGTGCACGGGCACGCTCATGGGCAGCGGCAGCGCCTTGCGCGCGCCCGCCTCGCGCAGCTTCCCCAGCGCCACGTGGACGGCGCCCGCGTGTCCCGCGATCACCACCTGCCCCGGGGCGTTGTAGTTCACCGCCGCCACCACGCCGGCGCCGCTGACCCGCGCGCACACGTCGGTGACCACCTCGTCGTCCAGGCCCAGCACCGCGGCGATGGCGCCCTCGCCCGCCGGGACCGCCTCCTGCATGAAGCGCCCGCGGGCCTGCACCAGTGCCGCGGCGGTGGCGAACTCGAGGGCACCGGCCGCCACCAGCGCCGAGTACTCGCCGAGGCTGTGACCCGCGCACACCACCGGCGGCGCTCCGCCGCGCGCGCGCCACACGCGCCACACCGCGACCCCCGCGGCGAGCATCGCGGGCTGGGTCTGCTCGGTGGCGTTCAGGCGCTCCTCGGGCCCCTCCTGGCACAGGCGCCACAGGTCGTAGCCCAGCGCCTCGGAGGCCTCGGCGAAGGTCTCGGCCACGAGCGGCTCGGCCCCCGCCAGCGCCGCCAGCATGCCGATGGACTGGGAACCCTGTCCCGGAAACACGAACCCGACGCTCATTGTCTGTCTCCTGGTGATGCGGGGCTGCGCATCAGGGCCGCGAGACACCTCCCATCCGTGTGCCTGCCGGCAGTCCCCTCCCCCTCGTGACGAGGGGGAGGGACAGGGCCGGTGAGCCGGCGAGCAGCGTCTGATCGAAGCCAACCGCTGGTCAGGGTGCGGAGCATCTCGCTAGAACCGCACGAGCGCCGAGCCCCAGGTGAAGCCTCCGCCGAAGGCCTCCAGCAGCAGCACGTCGCCACGCTTCACGCGCCCGTCGCGTACCGCCACGTCCAGCGCCAGGGGCACCGACGCGGCGGAGGTGTTGCCGTGGCGGTCCACCGTCACCACCACGCGCTCCATGGGCAGGTCCAGCTTGCGCGCGGTGGCCTCGATGATGCGGATGTTGGCCTGGTGCGGGATCAGCCAGTCCACCTGCGACTTGTCCATGCCATTGGCCGCGAGCGTCTCGTCGGCGATTCGCATGAGCGTGCGCACCGCCATCTTGAACACCTCGTTGCCGCGCATGTGAGTGTAGGCGTTGCCCTCGCGGGTGGCACCGGCGCCGGCGGGCGTGCCGCCCTCCACGTACAGCAGCGACTCGTAGCGGCCGTCGGCGTGCAGGTGAGTGGACAGGATCCCGGGCTCGCCCGCGGGCTCCAGCGTGACCGCCCCGGCGCCGTCGCCGAACAGGATGCAGGTGCCGCGGTCGGACCAGTCCAGCAGCCGCGAGTGGGTGTCCGCGCCCACCACCAGCGCGCGGTTGACGCCGCCGGTGCGCACGAAGCGATCGGCGACCCCGAGGGCGTAGATGAATCCCGTGCACACCGCCTGCACATCGAAGGCCGCGCAGCCGCCCGCGCCCAGGCGCGCCTGCAGGCGGCATGCGGTGGACGGGTAGATGCGGTCCGGTGTGGTGGTGCCGACCACGATCAGGTCGAGCTCCGAGGGGTCCCACCCGGATGCCTCGAGGGCGGCCCGGGCGGCACGCTCGGCCAGGTCGCAGGTGCTCTCGTCGGACGCCGCGACGCGCCGCTCGCGGATACCGGTGCGCTCCCGTATCCACTCGTCGGAAGTCTCGAGGCTCGCCTCGAACTCGGCGTTCGTCACGACACGCTCGGGCAGGTAGCTCCCGGTGCCGACGATGCGGGCGCGGATCACACTGCTGCCCTGTCGGCGAGCAGCGGCCCGATGCGCGAGGTGATGCGCTCGGGCACGTTCTTGCGCGCCTCTGCCAGCGCCACCTGGATGGCGCGGCGAAACGCGACCTCGTCGGCGCCGCCGTGGCTCTTGACCACGATGCCCTTGAGTCCGACCAGGCTGGCACCGTTGTACTCACGCGGGTCGATGCGTGCGCGCAGCGCCTGCAGCACCGGCATCGCCACCAGGGCGGCGAGGCGCGTGAACGCGTTGCGCTGGAACTCCTCGCGCAGGAAGCGCGCAATCATGGTCGCCACGCCCTCGCTGGATTTCAGCGCCACATTACCCACGAAGCCGTCGCAGACCACCACGTCGGCCAGCCCCTGGTAGATCCCGTCGCCCTCCACGAAGCCCACGTAGTTGATGTCGCTGTCCGCCAACAGCTTGGCGGCCTCCTTCACGCCCTCGTTGCCCTTGATCTCTTCCTGGCCGATGTTGAGCAGCGCGACCCGCGGGCGCTCGATGCTGTCCACGGCGCTGGCGAGCACCGCGCCCATGACCGCGAACTGCAGCAGCTGCTCCGCGCTCGAGTCCACGTTCGCGCCGAGATCCAGCACCAGCACGTGCCCGTTCACGCAGGGCAGCGGTGCGGCGATGGCGGGCCGGTCGATACCGGGAAGGGTCTTCAGCACGAAACGTCCGGTGGCCATGAGCGCGCCGGTGTTGCCGGCACTCACGCACGCGGCCGCAGTGCCGTCCTTCACCAGGTTCACCGCCACGCGCATGGACGAGTCCTTCTTGTTGCGCAGCGCCTGGGAGGGGAGCTCGTCCATGCCCACCTGTTCGCTCGCGTGGTGCACCCGCAGCCGCCCCTCGGGCGCGCGCGGGTGCTTCGCGAGCTCCTCGGCCAGCACACCCTCCTCGCCCACGAGGACGAGCTCGAGATCCGTGTGCTGATCGAGGGCGGCGAGGGCCGCTGGCACCACCACGCAGGGGCCCCTGTCGCCCCCCATGGCGTCCAGCGCGATCGTCGTGCTCATGTCCGGCGCCGGCGGGCCGGTGATCAGTCCTCGCTGGTGTCCACCACCTTGCGGCCCCGGTAGAACCCGTCGGGACTCACGTGGTGGCGACGGTGCGTCTCGCCCGTGGTGGGCTCCACGGACAGGGTGGGATTGCCCAGCGCGTCGTGCGCCCGGCGCATGCCCCGCCGCGAGCGGGACTTCTTGCTCTTCTGTACGGCCATTGCCAGCGATCTCCTGCGTCAGTTCTCACGGCGCCGCGAGCGGCGCGAATCTCTCGTCGGCGCCGGTGGCGGCGCATCCTGTGCGGCCGCGTCGCCACCGGCGTCCCGGCCCTCGCGCGGCTGCTCGCCGCGAAGGGCCGCAAGCACCGCGAACGGATTGTCCTCCCGGGGCGCCGGCTCGCCCGCGGGCCGTCTTCCCGGCGGCAGCGCGTCTGCCGGAGCCGGCGGCTGAGGAATCCGTGCCGCCTGGCACGTTCCCGCCGGGTGACGCGGCGCGAACGGCATCGCCAGCATCACCTCGTCCTCCACCAGCGCCGCCAGGTCCAGGGTCTCGCCGGGGGGCGACACCACCGCCTCGCCCGCGGCCTCCAGGCGCCGCGCGGCGGCCTCGTCCGCCACCACCAGCACCGTGGACTGCACGTCGCAGTCCCAGTGCAGGGCCTCCAGGCAGCGCTGGCAGGTCACCGCGCAACGGCCCGTCACCCGCACGGCGATGCGCACCGCCGGGTCGCCCGCCCCGCCGCCCGGCTCGAACGCCAGCGACGCCTGCAGCGCCCCCTCCGGCGGCGCCAGGGCCGTCAGCCGGGGCAGCCGTGACGCCTCCAGGCTTCCTGCCAGGTGCCCGGCCATATGCCACGGATCCACGTGCCGAGTCAGCGCACCACGCATAAACGCGTGATCCTAAGGAGCTTTCGCGGACCCTGTCAAAGCGTGCGACGGGATCCGATACCATGTCGCGCCGCGCCCCTACCGGCTCCGTCATGCGGACGCTGATACTCGCCTCCACCTCCCCCTACCGCCGCATGCTGCTGGAGCGGCTGGGTCTGCCGTTCGCCTGCGAGTCCCCCGGCGTGGACGAGACACCGCGCACGGGCGAGGCGCCGGCGGACCTGTCCCGGCGCCTCGCGCGGGAGAAGGCCCGGGCGGTGGCGCGCCGTCACCCCGCCGCGCTGGTCATCGGCTCGGACCAGGTGGCGGCCCTGGACGGCCGTGCGCTGGGCAAGCCGGGCAGCCATGCCGGCGCGGTGGCGCAACTGCTTGCCGCCAGCGGACGGGAGGTGGAGTTCCTCACCGCCGTGGCCGTGGCACGCGACGGCGGCGAGCGCGTGCGCCTGGCGCTGGACCGCACCCGGGTGGCCTTCCGCGTGCTCGACGAGGCGTCCGTGCGCGCCTACGTGGGCCGCGAGCGGCCGCTGGACTGCGCCGGCGCCTTCAAGGCGGAGGGCCTGGGGATCGCCCTGTTCACGTCCGTGCGCAGCAGCGACCCCACGGCGCTCGTGGGGCTGCCGTTGATCGCGCTGTGCACCCTGCTGGCAGAGGCCGGCGTGCAGGTCCTCGCGCCGCCCTGAATCGTCGTCCTGCTGCCCGCGAACCGGTGGCCCGCCGCCGCGGCGGGCGGGGTGAGCCTTTCACGGGCGCTCAGCGCAGCTGGAAGTCGCGCAGGTCGGCGAGGCCCGCGCGCAGCGCGAGCGCCTCGCCGATGGCCGCACCGAGGCGCCGGGCGATGCTGTCGAGGACGCCGCGGCGCGGCGTGAAGTCCACCACCTTGTCCGCCTTGATGATCTCCCGCGCCACGTAGCCGGCGCTGCCGATCTCGTCCACCAGGCCCAGGGCCACGCCCTGCTCGCCGGTCCAGATGAGGCCGCTGAACAGCGCCGAGTCGTCCTTGAGCTTCGTGCCTCGGCCGCGCTTCACCACGTCCACGAACTGCGCATGGATGGTGTCCAGCATCCCGCGCACGTGCTCCACCTCATCGGCGCGCAGCGGCGAGAACGGGTCCAGCAACCCCTTGTTGCGCCCGGCGGTGAGCAGCCGTCGCTCCACGCCCAGGCGATCCATGGCCTCCACGAAGCCGAAGCCGTTCATGAGCACGCCGATGGAGCCGACGACGCTGGCCTTGTCGGCGTAGATGCGGTCCGCGGCCACGGCCACGTAGTAGCCGCCGGAGGCGCACACGTCGGTGATGACCGCGTACAGCGGGACGTCCGGATGCTTCTCGCGCAGGCGGCGGATCTCGTCGTTGATGAGGCCCGCCTGCACCGGGCTGCCACCCGGGCTGTTGATGCGCAGGATCACCCCCGCGGTGTCCTCGTCCTCGAACGCGGCACGCAGGCCCGTCACCATCCGATCCGCGCTGGCGTCGGTCTCCGGCGCGATGAGTCCGGACAGCTCTACCAGCGCCGTGTGCCGTGCGGTCGGCGACATGTCCATCCAGTCGCCCGGCAGCGAGATCACCAGCAGCGCCACCAGGTAGCCCAGCACGCCGAGCTTGAACAGCGTGTTCCAGCGTCGTGCCCGCCGCTGCTCGGTGAGGGCGGCGAAAGCCAGCCGCGTCAGCAGGTCTCGCTCCCACTCCCCCGGTTCGCGCCGCGGCGGCTGTGCCCTGGTGCCGCCCCCGATCTCGCTCATGTCACCTCGACTCCTCGACGGCCTGGCCCAGGCCCATCCAGGCCGGCAGGTCGCGCACGTGATCGATCACGGCCCGGGGCGCGAAGCGCTGCAGCCGCGCCTCGTCGTGCACGCCGCAGCGTACCGCTACCGCCGGCACCCCGGCGGACCGGGCCATGACCATATCGTACTCGGTGTCGCCCACCATCAGCGCCTCGCCCGGCGCCACCGCGAGCTCGTCCAGCAGCTCCAGCAGCATGCCCGGGTGGGGCTTCGACGGCGACTCGTCGGCGCAGCGGCTGGCGACGAAGGCCCGATCGAGGCCGTGCAGGCGCAGCTCCCGATCGAGGCCACGACGGCTCTTGCCGGTGGCCACGGCCAGCAGCATGCCGTGGCGCTCCAGCGCCGCCAGGGTGTCGTGCACGCCCTCGAAGGCGGGCGACGGCCGCGCCGCACCCAGGGCCCACAGCTCCCGGTAGCGGGCTACGACGCGGGCGCGCAAGTCCACCGCGGCGCCGGGCAGCAGCGCCGCGAAGGTCTCCTCCAGACCGAGGCCGATCAGCTCGCGCACGCTGGCGGCGGCCGGCGCCGGCAGGCCGCAGTCCGCCAGCGCGGCGACGCAGGCGCCCACGATGCGCTCGGCGGAATCCACCAGGGTCCCGTCCCAGTCGAAGACCACCAGCCGCGGCGGCGCGTTCACGCCGCGGCCCCCGGCTCCGCGAGGCCGATGGCGTCCAGGACCGCGCGCAGCGGCGCCGGCAGGGGCGCCACCACCCGCACCGTGCCCCCGCCGGCCGGGTGCACGAATCGGATGGCGGACGCGTGCAGGAACAGCCGCGTGAGGCCGTGGCGGCGCATCTGCGCGTTGAAGGCACGGTCGCCGTAGCGGGCATCCCCGGCGACCGGCATGCCCAGCGAGGCCGCGTGGACGCGGATCTGGTGTGTGCGCCCGGTATGCGGTCGTGCCTCCATGTAGCTCGCCAGCTCCGAGCGCGCGAGCGGCGTGAAGGCAGTGCTGGCGTCACGACCCTGCGCGGCGACCCGCACCGTGCGCTCGCCGCCGCGCCCGGAGCCACGCTCCAGGGACAGGTCCACCCGCCGCCCGCCGCCTCGCCAGCGGCCCGCGAGCAGGGTGCGGTAGCGCTTGTCCACCGTCCCGTCCCGCAGCGCCGCGTGCAGGGCCACGAGCGCGGCGCGGCGCCGGGCCAGGACCAGGCAGCCGGACGTCTCCCGGTCCAGGCGATGGACCAGCTCCAGGAAGCGCTCCCCGGGGCGCAGCGCGCGCAGGGCCTCGATCAGGCCCAGGGATCGTCCGCTGCCGCCGTGCACCGCGAGGCCGGACGGCTTGTCCACCACCAGCAGGTGCTCGTCCTCGAACAGCACGGCCGCGGCCAGCGTGCGGGCCAGCCCCCCGCCGGGGTCCGGAACGGCGGCCGGCGGCGTCTGGTCCAGGGGCGGCAGGCGCACCAGGTCGCCCTCCTGCAGACGGTAGTCCTGGCGAACGCGGCCCCGGTTCACCCGCACCTCACCGGTGCGAACGCTGCGGTACAGCCGCGCCCGCGGCACCCGGCGGAAGCGCGCGGCCAGGAAGTTGTCCAGCCGCTGCCCCGCGTGCTCCGCGTCCACCCGCACCGTGCGCGCCGCCGGCGCGCTGTCTCCCGTCCCCGTCATCGCGCGGATGCTAAGGCGGCCGCACGGGGCCGGCCAGCACGTCCCCCTCCCTCGGCGCCGTTTGCCGGGATCTGACGCCATTGCTATATTGCGGCAGCTTCGGTGCCCACAGCGGGGCGTTCCCCGCGGGCACCGTGGCTCCGGCCCCGCACCAGCGACAGGCTAATGCGCCGCCGGAGCGACGCGGCCACCGGATGCGGTGGCAGAGCTCGCGCGACCGGTGTCGCGCAGGCAGACAGGCACTCGAGCGAATTGGTCGCGCCGGACCGCCCCGCGAGGGCACTCCGGCGCGGCACACGGGGCGGATGCCGCAGGCGCCACGGACCGGAGGGTCCGCGCGGGCTGCCACCGGCAGCTGCCCACTGGACGACGGGTAACGGCCACGTGCAGAGCGCACGATCGGCCCCGCGGGCATCGCCGCGGCGCAGCGTGCGCG
>JBFHNV010000069.1:0-25896 GCA_041593595.1 Gammaproteobacteria bacterium | reverse complement strand
CCGACCGAAGGTCAGTCAGGAAGCGCGAACACGGTCAGGACACCGCCGAGCTGGGTGTGCCGCGACAGTGCCTTGTAGGCGCCGACCGCACCCAGCCCTTCCGTGTCACCCTCGAGGCCCGCGGCCATGCCGATGCCGGCCCAGCCGCCGATACCCGAGAGAACGCCGATGTACTGCGTCCCGCCGTGGGTCCAGGTGTTGACGTTGCCGATGATCCCGGACGGGGTCTTGAACTTCCACAGCTCCGCGCCGGTCTTGGCATCCACGGCCTTGAGGTAGCCGTCCAGGGTGCCGTAGAAGACCACGTCGCCGGCCGTGGCCAGCGCGCCGCTCCACACGGAGAACTGCTCCGGCAGCGACCACACGATCTTGCCCGTGGCCGCATCCCAGGCGATGAAGTTGCCCAGGTTGTCCGTGCCGTCGTTCATGACCCGTCCGGCCGGGAACATGCTCAGGGTTGCCCCCACGTAGGGCTGCCCCGCGACGTACTCCACCTTGAACGGCTCGTAGTCCATGCACACGTGGTTCGTGGGCACGTAGAACAGCCCGGTCTTCGGGGAGTAGGCGGCCGGCTGCTGGTCCTTCGACCCGAGGGCGGCCGGGCACACGTTCTTGGTGTTGACGTCCTCGCCCTGCTGGTGGGTGCTGTACTGGGCCACCACCTGGGGACGGCCGGTCTTCATGTCCACGTGCGTCGCCCAGTTCACCGCCGGATCGTACTTCTCCGCCACCAGCAGCTCGCCGGTCACCCGGTCCAGGGTGTAGCCGAAGCCGTTGCGATCGAAGTGCACCAGCACCTTGCGCTTGCTGCCCCCGATATCGATGTCGGCCAGGATGCTCTCGTTGACGCCGTCGTAGTCCCACTCGTCGTGCGGCGTCATCTGGTAGACCCACTTCGCCATGCCGCTGTCGGCGTCACGGGCGAAGATGGTCATCGACCACTTGTTGTCGCCGGGACGCACCACCGGATTCCAGGTGCTGGGGTTGCCCGTTCCGTAATAGATCAGGTTCAGCTCCGGATCGTAGGTGTACCAGCCCCAGGTGGTGCCGCCGCCGATCTTCCACTGGTCGCCCTTCCAGCTCTTCAGGCTCGAGTCCTTGCCCACCGGCTTCAGCATCTCGGTGGTCTTCTCGGGATCGATCAGCATCTCGTCGTCGGGACCGGTGCTGTAAGCCTTCCATGCCAGCTTGCCGTCGGCCACGTTGTAGGCGGCCAGGAAGCCGCGCACGCCGAACTCACCGCCGCTGATGCCCGTGTACACCTTGTCCTTGATGACGATCGGCGAGTTGGTGTTGGTCTCCCCCTTCTTCGGGTCGCCGTTCACGGACTTCCACAGCACCTTGCCCGTGTTGGCGTCCAGCGCCACCAGGGTGGTGTCGGCCTGCTGCAGGAAGATGCGCCCGTCGGCGTACGCGAGACCGCGGTAGACGGTGTCGCAGCACATGACCGGGATGGTGTCCGGATCCTGCTTCGGGACGTAGCTCCAGTTGATGGTCTGATCCGCCAGATTGATGGAGAAGACCTTGTTGGGGAACGGGGTGTGCACGTACATGGTGTCCCCGATCACGAGCGGGCCGCCCTCGTGACCGCGCAGCACACCGGTGGAGAAGGTCCACGCGACCTGCAGACGCCTGACGTTGTCGCGGTTGATCTGGCTCAACTGGCTGTAGCGGGCGCCGTCATAGGTGCCGCCCCACATGGCCCAGTTGTTGGGGTTCTTCGACAGCGCCAGCAGGCCGTCGTTTGCGTAAGCGGCACCGGGCGCGGCTGCGGCCAGCGCCAATGCCGCGGCGAAAATGCCGGCTCTTGTACTTCTCATCGGGTTTCCTCCGTTTGGCGAACTGCTCCCTCCTGCCGCCACGCGAGGGTCGGCAGGCACAGCATGAATTCAGTCGTCGAGAGGATCACGACACGCTCGGGCGGAACGAGGCCGAAGCGGGTTCCCGTCGAGCCTCCTGCCGAAGGTCCCCTCTGGTTCTTCTCCAGCTGTAGGAAGCAGATTACGGTGAAATCCCGGGCGGATCTAGATTATGCGGCGCCCGTCGGCAGATCCCCGGGAAAGAGTCACGTCGCGCCGAGGGCGCGGGCGTGCTGTGGTGCAGCAATGGGTCATTGTGACCCGGGTGCCTTCAGCCTCTTCACCACGCACGCGGCCCGGGCGCTCTCGCGCAATGCCTCCAGTTCCTCCACCCGCTTGCGGGCGTCCGAGACCGCGTCGCGGAAGATCCCGCCGCGCTCGCCGGGCGTGGAGTACAGGAAGCTCAGCGTCTCCGCCTGGGTGTACTCCGCGTAGCTCAGCACCGAGGCGATGCGGTCCAGCTCGCACACGCAGGGATACAGGGTGTCGTAGCTCTGCCCCCCCATGGCCTGCATGCAGCTCAGCACGAACTCCACCCGGGCCTGGGTCGGGAAGTCGTTGGCAGCGGCCAGGGGCAGGTACCCGGCCAACAGCACGGCTGCGACTCGCTCGAGCATCGTCGTTCCCCCGTGACACCGCTGGGGCGCGAATGCTAGCCCGCATCATTCACGATCGCGACCGGCGAGGACGCGCAACGGCCACGGACACCTTCACTGCCTTGCCGCGCTTCTGCGCAGGCGGGGCGTTCCGTCCATAATCGCGGCCACGTTCCATCACCTCGCGACGGCAATGTCCCCGTCCGCCCGCGGAGCCCTTCACTCGCCCCGACGGCGTCCTGCCGCGGCGCATCATGGCGCCCACGCATCCGGCCGCGAGGTGCGTGCCGCGGGGCCGTCGCGGCGATCATCGACCAGGTCACCGGGGCTCGGGCGCACGCTGCTGCGGGTGACCGGCCTCGTGTTCGTGGCCGCCGCGCTCGGGCCGTGGGCCGCACCGGCGCGCGCCCAGGCCGCGGCGCCGCACGTGGCGGTGCTGCCCCTGGAGCTCCTGAAGGCCGACTACTTCCCCGACCCGGACCGCGTCACCGCCGCGGAGCAGACGCGTCTGGACATGGTGGCGGGCATGATCCGCGAGCGGCTGGCGGCGGAGGGCTACCTGGTGGCCGACGCAGCGGCTACCCGGGCGGCGGTGCAGGCGGCGAGCCCCGGCACCTGGCTGCACCGGTGCAACGGCTGCGAGCGCGACATCGGTGCACGCCTCGGCGCCCGGTGGGTCCTGGTCGGCTGGGTCCAGCTGGTGAGCAATCTCATCGTCAACCTGAACGTCGTGACCTACGACGTGGGCACCGGCGAGCGCGTGGCCCAGGCCTTCGTGGACCTGCGCGGCAACAACGAGCGCTCCTGGCGCCGCGCCACCCGGTACCTCCTGGACCGGATCCTCGTGGCGCGGCTGAACGCGAAGCGGTGACACGGATCCCTGCCCTGCATCCCGCCCCCGTCGGGCCCGCCCTGGTGTCGACCACGGATGCGCGTCGGCGCGGGGGATCGCAGCCGCCGATCAGTGCCCTTCGTCCCTGGGCACCGGGACCAGCGGCCGCAGCGGGCGGCCCGACGCCTGCCAGTCGTCGGTGCCGCCCGGGTACCAGTAGACCCCCGTGTAGCCCCACTCGACCGCCCGGCGCGCCGCGTTCCAGGACATCCAGCAGTCCCGCTCGCAGAAGAACACCAGGGCGCGCGCCGGATCGCCCTGGGTGAGCCGGAGCAGGTTGTCGCGCAGGTAGCGCTCCTCCTCCGCGGGCAGGATCCCGAAGCCCGTGTTGGGCAGCCACACGCTGCCGGGGATGCTGGCCCGGGCCGGCGGCAGCCAGGCGCCGTCGCCGGTGAGACCGGCCGGGCGACGCGGGGCGGGGAACACGTCGACGAGCACCGGCGGGCCCGCGCGAACCAGCCGCGCGAGCCCGTCGGCGGCGAGCACCCGGCCACCCGCCAGGGTGCAGGGCGTCGGGGCGCGGAAGTCCGCCAGACGATAGTCCGCGGGCTCGTCGGGTACGCACTCGGCGCCGGTCTCGCTCGCGGCGCTGCCGCCCGGGAGCAGCGCGGCCACCGCGAGCGCGCACGCGCCCACGCGCCAGGGGGTTGGCGGCCGGATGGTCGCGCGCTCGGGCACCACGTTATCCTCACCTCGTCCGATACCAGGATGGTAAGCCATGTCCTCGCCTGGGCCGGCAGCGTGGAGCGCCGGCACGGCTGCCCGCCGGCTGCGCCGGCTGCGCCGGGTCGCCGTGGTGGTGCTGCTGCTGGCGCCGGTGGCGGCCGGACGCGCGGACGCGCCCCCGGTGCTGACGCCCGTCGCGGACGGCGTCTACGTGCACGTCGGCCCGCACGGCGAAGCCAGCGAGCACAACCTGGGCGCCTTCGCCAACGTGGGGGTGATCGTGGGCGAGCGCTCGGTGGCCGTCATCGACACCGGCGGCAGCCGGCGCTTCGGGGAGCGGCTGCGCGCCGCCATCCGGGGCATCACCGACCTGCCCGTCAGCCACGTGATCAACACCCACGTCCACCCGGACCACGTGCTGGGCAACGCGGCCTTCTCCGGTGCCGGTGCCCGGTTCGTGGGTCACCACAAGCTGCCGCAGGCGCTGGCCCGGCGCGCGCCCTTCTACCTGGACAGCTTCGCCCGGCTGGTGGGCCCGGCCTTCGAGGGCACCCGGGCGGTGGCGCCGGACCTGCTCGTGGAGGACACCCTGGAGATCGACCTGGGGGGCCGCAGGCTGACCCTCACCGCCTACCCCACTGCCCACACGGACAACGATCTCAGCGTCCTCGACCATGAGTCCGGGACCCTGTTCGCCGGCGATCTCCTGTTCATGGAGCGGCTGCCGGTGGTGGACGGCAGTCTGCGTGGCTGGCTGGCGGTGCTGGCACGACTGCGCGCCGAGCCGGCCGGCGCCGTCCGCCAGGTGGTGCCCGGTCACGGGCCGGCGAGCGCGCCATGGCCCGCGGCGCTGGACGACGAGGAGCGCTACCTGCGGCTGCTGCTGGAGGACACCCGGGCGGCGGTGGCCCGCGACGCGGGCATCGAGGCCGCCATTCGCGCGGTGGCGCCCGGGGAACGCGGGCACTGGCTGCTGTTCGACGACAACCACCCGCGCAACGTCACGGCCAGCTACACGGAGCTGGAATGGGAGTGACGGCGGTTTCCCGGAGCCGATCCCGAGTGTATGTTCCGGGAACACGTGCCATGCCCAGCCGGAGGGGGAGCACCATGTGCGCCGTTCCCGCCCAGATCCGATTGCCGATCCCGGCCCTGCTCCTCGCGCTGGCATCGCTGCTGGCCGTCCCCGGCCCGGCCCGCGCCGACGCCGACACGGAGGAGGTGCGTTGGCGGGCACTGCGCGCAGAGCTCTTCGGTGACCGGGACATCGCCGACGGCACGGGCGTGATCGCCCTGGAGGCGCCGGATCGGGCACACGACGCGGCGATCGTGCCGGTGGCCATCCGCGCCGCGTTCCCCCAGCGCGCGGACCGCTACGTCAAGTCCGTGACCCTGCTCATCGACATGAACCCCGCGCCCGTGGCGGGGCGCTTCCACTTCACTCCGGCCAGCGGCGTGGTCGACGTGGACACCCGGGTGCGGGTGAACACCTACACCCACGTGCGCGCCGTCGCCGAGACCGACGACGGCAGCCTCTACATGGTCAGCCGCTACGTGAAGGCCTCCGGCGGCTGCTCGGCGCCGGCGGGCAAGGATCCGGAAGCCGCCCTGGCGCGGCTCGGCCGGATGAAGCTGCGCCAGGCGCCGGTGACCGACTTCGGCAAGCCGCACCCGGCGCAGCTCCTCATCAGCCACCCCAACAGCACCGGCATGCAGATGGACCAGATCACCCGCCACTACGTGCCGGCACACTTCATCAGGACCGTCAACGTGACCTACCGGGGCGAGCCGGTGCTGCGGGTCGAGTCGGACATCTCGCTGAGCGAGGACCCGAGCATCCGCTTCCACTACCTGCCGCGGGGCCCGGGCGAGCTGAGCGTGGAGGTCACCGACAGCAAGGGCGGCGCGTACCGCGGCGCGTGGCAGGTGGCGGGCGGCGACAGCTGACGGCTCTCCGGGGGCGGCAGACCGTCGCCGCCTCACCCCGGGCGCTGCGTGCGGTGGGCGAGCCCGCGTTGCGGGTCGTAACCGTACACGGCCAGCACGAACACCACGACGAGCGTCCCCACGACCACCCCGTAGGCGAGGCCGTTGAAGTGCCCGTACAGGGCATGGCGAATGGCCTCCACCACGTGGGTGAACGGGTTGAAGCGCGCCATCTGGTACACCACCTCGGCGCCGGACTCCTGGAGCTTCCACAGGGGGTAGAGCGCCGAGGAGATGAAGAACATGGGGAAGATCACGAAGTTCATCGTGCCCGCGAAGTTCTCCAGCTGCTTCACGTGCACCGACAGCAGCAGCCCCACCGCCCCCAGCATCATGCCGCCCAGGATCATGGCGGGCAGCGCATACAGCCAGCCGTCGAGGGGGATGTCGACGCCGAAGGCCAGGGCGATGAGGAGGAAGGCGTAGGCCTGAAGCACCGACAGGAAGGTGCCCGCGAGAAGCTTGGCCAGCAGCAGGAACCAGCGCGGCAGCGGGGCGGTGAGCAGCAGGCGCATCATGCCCATCTCGCGGTCGTAGACCATGGCCAGCGACGACTGCATGCCGTTGAACAGCAGCACCATGGCGATCAGCCCCGGCACGATGTAGACCTCGTACTCGATGTAGGTCTCGTAGGGGGGCACGATGGACACGCCGAAGACGTTCTGGAAGCCCGCCGCGAAGACCAGCAGCCAGAGGCTGGGACGCACCAGGGCGGAGAACAGCCGGCCGCGCTGGCGCACGAACTTGTGCAGCTCGCGCCCGGCCACCGCCACCACCGCCTGCAGGGCATGGCCGCCGGCGGGCAGCCGGCCCGGGCGGGCGATTACGGCCTCACGGTCTGCACTGGCTCTCGCGTTCATCGAATCCGAGGGTGTCCAGGTTGTTGGTGGGGTGGAGGAAGCCCTGCAGCGGGGCCCGATCCACGACCCAGTTGTGGGTCACCAGCAGGATCGGCTGGCGTAGCTGGCCATTCCACGGCCGGAAGTCGAGCCGGTTGCCCTTGAAGCCGTCCAGGATGATGTCATCGCCGCGCAGGTACTGCGAGACCTGGGCGAACGCGCCGCTCCCGGTGCGCACGAGCGCTTCCACCAGGGCCTTCACCGCCATCCACGCCGCCCAGTCCACGTCGCGCATGGGCCGCCCGGCGAGCTTCTCGAAGCGGCCCTCGAGCTGCGGCGCCCCGTGGCGCTCCCAGGCCCAGTGCCAGGCGGCGCCCGCGAGCCCCTCGCTGCCCACCACCGGTCGCGGCTTCACCGTCTGATAGGGCACGTCGCGGGCGAACTCGCCGTCGGCGTCGGCAACGTAGACCACCTCGTAGTCCGCACCGGCAGTGAGGAGCGCCACGTTGTTGCGGTCCCGCTCGCGGGGGTCGTTGCTGAGCACGAAGTCGCGGCTGTCCACGATCTCGAGGCCCATGCGTTTCGCCGAGCGCGAGAAGGCTGCCGCGATCTGCCGGTCCTCCTCGGCGGGGCCGCGCAGCACCAGCACCTTGCGCCACTTGCGCGACACCAGGTACTGGGCGAGGGCGTCGCTTCCCATGGCATGGCTCGGGATCACGTGCAGCAGGTTGCCCTGGCACAGCTCGTTGCGTAGCCGGTCGTCCGGCGCGGAGACGTTGAACAGCAGCACCGGGCGGTCGCGGACCTGCTTCGCCGTCTCGGCGAGCACCTCCGCGGGCGCGTCGACCAGGAAGTAGTGCACGCCGTTGCCGTTCATCGCGATGATGGTCTCGGCGGCGTGTGCCGCGTCCCGCACCCGCTCGCGCTCCAGCCTGAATTCGAGGCCCAGGGCGGAGCCCACGAACTTCGATTCCTGGATCGCGACCCGGGCGCCGTCGTAGGGTCGACCCAGCGGGCCCGTGAGATAGCGCGCGTAGGTACGGCTGTCGCCGTAGCGGGCGTCGCGGCTCATCTGCAGGTAGCCGATGACGAGATCCGCGGCCATCGCCGGCGCCGCCACGGCCAGCGCCGCCGTGCACACGACGGCGTGCATCAGGCGCCGCAGGTGCGGTACTCGACTCACGTGCTCTCAGTCGTCCACCAGCACCGCGTAGGGCACGCGCCCCACCGGCACCGAGCGGATGACCCTGCGCTTGGCGGCATCGATGATGGAGACGTCGTCGCTCAGCCCGTTGGCCACGAACAGGAGCGACTCGTCGCGGTTGAAGGTGACATTCCAGGCCCGGTTGCCCACCAGCACGTAGTCCAGGATGTCGCCGCTCGCCACGTCCACCACGGCCACGTGATTGGCGCGCCCCAGCGCGACCCAGGCGGTCGCGCCGTCCGCGGTCATGGTGATGCCCACCGGGGTCACGTCCTCGGGCCGGAATCCCTTCGGCCGGAACTCGATGCCGCGCTTCACCTGGTAGCTGCCCATGTCCAGGATGCTGACCGAGCCGGCGAGCTCGCTGGTGACCCACAGCTCCTTGCCGTCCGGCGTCAGCGCGAGCCGCCGCGGCCGGTTACCCACCACCACGTTCGCCTTCAGCGTGCCGCTCGCGGTGTCCACCACGTGCACCATGTTCGCCACCTCCGAGGTCACGAACACCGTCGCGCCGTCGGGGCTGACCAGGATGCCCTCGGGCTCCTCGCCCACCTCGATGGTGCGCAACCCCGGCACGGCCCCGTCGCTGTCGCTCGCGCGGGCGCCCTCCTCGTTCTTCCGCTCCTCGCCGCTCCTCTCCCCCTCGGCGCCGCCCTCGCTGACCTCCGCCACCGTCAGCTCGGGCGTTCCCCCGCGGGCCGCGAAGTAGGCGTCCAGGTCCAGGATGCCCAGCTTCGCGTCGTCCTCCAGGGACAGGTACATGGTCTTGCCGTCGGGGCTGAAACCGAACGCTTCCGGATCCTCGATACCGACGATGCGGTCGACGAGGGCGAGCTCGTTCACGTCGATGATGTCGATGGCGTCGCCGTCGCCGCAGGCCACGTAGAGACGGGTGCGCTGCGGATCGAAGGCCATGTGGCGCGGGCGCGCCGCGGTGCGGATCTGCTTCACCACCTGGTAGCTCTTGCCGTCGAGCACGGTCACGGTGTGATCCTTCTCGCTGCTCACGAACAGGTACCCGGTGCCCTTCGCCCGGGCGTCCGTCGCGACGGCGAGCGCGACGGTGAGCAGCGCCGTCGCGGCGATCCCGCGTCGCCCGCGCACGAGAGCCCTCCCGGTGTGCCGCCCCGATCCGATCATGTCGTGTGTCTCCTCCGTGTTCCGTCTTCTTCCGCCGCCCGCAACGGAGCGCGCGCGAAGCCTAACCGCGATCCCGTGCGCCCCCGTCGCCCGCGGTGAGCGCGAGAAAGGCCCGGGCGAGATCCGGCGCGTCGGACCCGGCGACCAGGTCTGCCGGCGTGGCGTTCGCCAGCACGCGCCCCTTGTGCAGCACCAGCACCCGGTCCGCTTCCTCGGCCTCGTCCACCAGGTGGGTGGCCCACAGCACGCCCACGCCGCGGGTGTGCGCCAGCGACAGCACGTAGTCCAGCAGCTGGCGCCGGGTCGCCGGATCGAGCCCCACGGTGGCCTCGTCCATCAGCAGCACCGCCGGCTCGTGCACCAGGGCCCGGGCCAGCTCCACCCGGCGCCGGTTGCCGCCGCTCAGGGTGCGGGCCACCGCGTCGGCGCTCGCGGTGAGATCCAGGCGCCGCATCTCCTCCTCGATGCGCGCGCGCGCCCGCGCGCCCGGCAGGCCGTGCAGGCGCGCGCTGAAGCGCAGGTTCGCACGCACCGAGAGATCCAGGTCCAGGGTGGGCTGCTGGAACACGATGCCGATCCCGCCCAGCGCGGCGGTGGCATCGTGCCGGATGTCGTGCCCCAGCACGCTGATGTGGCCGCCGTCCGCCACGAACAGTCCGCTCAGGAGCTGGAACAGGGTGCTCTTGCCGGCCCCGTTGGGCCCCAGCAGGGCGACGAACTCGCCGGCCGCCACCTGCACCGAGACGCCGTCCAGTGCCCGGGTGTGGCCGTAGGACTTGCGCACCTCGCGCACCTCCAGCACGCAGGGCGCCGGCCCGGTCGCCGCGACGCTCATGCCGCGGGCGCCTCGCGAGCCGGGTCGCCCGCGCCGGTGTGCGTCCCGGTCGCGGCGGGCCGACCCGCCTCGCCCCCGGCACGACCCGAGAGCAGCTCCGGGTGACGCGCGAGCAGATCCGCGTGCAGGGCAGCGACGCGCGCCCCGCCCGGGTCGCGCGGGCGCGGCAAGGGCACCGTCTCGTCGAGCACGATGTGCCCCGGCCGGGGCGACAGGAACAGCACCCGGTCCGCCAGCGTGAGGGCCTCCGTCAGATCGTGGGTCACGTAGAGCACCGTGGGCTCGAGGCGCGACCACAGCGACAGCAGCAGCTCGCGCAGCCGCCGGGCCAGCGGCGCGTCCAGGGACACGAAAGGCTCGTCCATGAGCAGCAGCCGCGGGTGCACGGCAAAGGCCCGGGCGAGCCCCACCCGGCGCTGCATGCCTCCTGAGAGCCGGCCCGGAAAGGCATTCTCGAACCCCTCCAGCTCCAGCTCGCGCAGCAGCGCGCGGACGGCCTGGGGATCATCGCCGGCGGACTCGGGCAGCACCAGGCGGATGTTGTCCAGCACCGACAGCCAGGGCATCAGGCGCGGGCTCTGGAACACGACCCCCATGGGGGTCGCGGCGCCATCCACCGTCACCTCCCCGGTGAAGTCCCGGTCCAGCCCGGCCACGATGTTGAGCAGCGAGGTCTTGCCCGCACCGGAGGGCCCCACCAGGGCCACGAACTGGCCGGCATCGACCCGGAACCGCACGTCCTGCAGCGCCAGCGTGTCGCCCTGGCGGTAGTGCTTGCGGCGCACGTGCACCGCCAGCGCGCTCATGCGCGCCAGCCCGTCAGCCGGCGTTCGATGGGCCGCAGCACCAGCCACTCCAGCACCAGCACCACACCGGCGAAGGCGAGGGTGTACGCGAGGATGCTCTGGATGTCGAAGAAATTGAAGTACGTGCCGAGCTGGAAGCCGACGCCGCTGCTGCGCCCCAGCAGCTCCACCACCAGCACGATCTTCCAGATGAGGGCGAGACCGCCACGCGCCGCGGCCATCAGGTAGGGGTAGAGCTGGGGCAGGTAGACCCGGGTCAGCGTGCGACGCCAGCCGACCCGGTACACCTCGGCCACCTGCATGAGCTGGCGGTCCACCGCCCGCGCGCCCTCGCGCACCGTCACCACCACGGTCGGGATCTTGTTCACCGCCACGGCGGTCACCGCGGCCGCCTCGGTCAGACCGAACCACACGTAGCACAGGATGATGGTGACCAGGGCGGGGATGTTGAGCGCAAGCACCAGCACCCCGTCCAGGGCGCCGTCCACGCGCTGGGAGCGGCCCATGGCGATGCCGATGGCGGTGCCGATCAGCATGGCCAGCACGAAGCTCGCGGCCACGCGGGCCAGCGTCACCGCCAGGTGGAAGGGCAGCTCCCCCGTGACGGTGTGCCGCCAGAGGGTTTCCAGCACCGCCACCGGCGTCGGCAGCAGGGCATCGTTCGCGAGCCAGGCCGCCGCGTGCCACACGACGACGAAGCCCGCGAGAGACATCCCGCGCAGCCAGGGCTGCTCCGGTGCGTTCGCTAGCGTGGCCATGACGGCACCTGGTAGTGGGGCCAGAACGTGCCGGGACTGAGCTCGCGGCTCTCCCCCACCAGCTCGCGGCCCCCTTCCCGGGCGAGGATCGCGAAGGTCCGGGCGGCGGCGGCGCGCTCGGCGTCACCGAAGCCGTCGGGGATGCCCTCACGATAGGCATCGCGCATGGCATCGGCGGTGGCGTCGTCGTCGCTTCCCAGCATCGGCCGCAGCCGTGTCCACTCCGCATCGGAGGCGAGCAGCCGGTGCTTCGCGGCGTAGGAGGCGTCGAGGAAGCGCACGAGGGCCTCGCGGTTCTCGCTGGCCCAGGGCTCGGAGAAGACCCAGCCGAGCAGCGGCACCGGCGCGGCGACGCCCAGCGCGGGCAGCACGTCGGCAACGCCGATGAGCTGCTTCATCCCGGCGGCCTTCAGGCGCGCGTTGTAGTGCCAGAAGTTCAGCACCGCGGGCAGCTCGCCGCGCAGCATCAGCTTGTTGAGCAGCGGCGGCGCACCGAAGACGGGCTCGACCCGGTCGGCGAGGTCGGCGCCGGAACGCTCCCGCGAGTACGCGCGCATGAGCAGCCAGCTCTTGTCCACGGGCCCGCCGGCGACGCCCACCTTGTGTCCCGCCAGGTCGTCGAAGGTCGCGATGCCGGCGTCGGGACGCACCATGATGCCGCCCACCGCCAGCGAGTACGGCACGAAGGCGAAGGGTCTGCCCTCGGCCCGCTGGCGCGACACCCAGATCCAGTCGCTCACGATGACGTCCACCGCGCGTCCCTGCAGGGCCACCGTCGTGGCCCGCGTCGAGGCCAGCGAGGTCACCTCCAGATCGAGGCCGCTGGTGCGTGCCAGTCCGTGCTCGCGGATGACGTCCAGCTCCCAGTGCACGGTGCCGAACTCGAGCACGGCCACGCGAACCGGCGTTCCGGCGTGGGTGGCGAAAGGGGCCAGGCCCGCGCAGGCGGCCAGCAACGCGTCGCCGGCGACACGGCGCAAGGGACGCCACGGGGAGGATGAATTCGGGACACGGGTCGCGGGCATGCAAGGCTCCGGAGGGCCGGGGGTGCCGGGTGCCGTCGCGCATGCCCGGAGCCGCAGCGCCGGACGCGCTCCGGGACGGGAGGCCACGCCACCGACCAGGGACTGTAGAGGAAACCCGATCGTACCGCTTCCCACCAGGTGGGGCCCCGACACGCGCCTTGCGCCCCGCGTCGCCGGGGTCGAGACTTGGCCCAGGGGACGTGGTTCCGCCGAGAGGTGTCGATCGTGCGAGCTGTGTCATCGCATACCCGCTGGTGCGTGGTCCTGCTCGCCGCCTGGCTGCCCCTGGCCGTCCACGGCCAGTCGCTCATGGACCACGTGGACATGGGCTCGCCGGAGATGACCCAGGCGGAGATGAGCCGGGACGAGGTGGTGGCCCGCATCGCGGCAGCGCCGTCGGGCCAGGCGCCGGATCTCACGGGGGCACGCCTGTCCGGGCTGGACCTGAGCGGCGTGGACTTCCAGGGCGCCGATCTGCGCTCGGCGCGGATGAACCGCACGAACCTGCGCGGCGCCAATCTGCGCGGCGCGCGCCTGGACCTGGGCTGGCTCATCGAGGCGGATCTGGAGGGCGCCGATCTCACCGGTGCGAGCCTGTTCTCGACCCAGATGCAGCGCTCCCGGCTGGTGCGGGCCGACCTCGGCGGGGCGCGCATCGTCGCCAACCTCACCGATGCCGACGTCTCGGGCGCGCGCTTCGACGGCGCGGACATGGCCGCCGACATGCGCAATCAGTCCATGGGGCTCATGCGCACGGTGCTGCGCTCGGCCACTGCCGACGGCGCGAGCTTTCGCGGCACCAAGGCCGGGCGCATCGACGCCGAGTTCGCGTCGCTTCGCGGCGCGGACCTGGGGGACGCGGACTTCACCATGGCCAAGCTCGCCGGCGCAGATCTGACCGGTGCTCGCGTGCACGGACTGGTGCTGCGCGGGGCGGACGTGGACTCGGCGCGGCTGCTGGAGCTGTCGGGGGCGGATGCCATGGTGGGGCTGGACGCGGCACGCAACCTGGACACGGCGCTTCGCTGACGACGCGCGGCCGCGGGCGCACCTCAACGCCCCTCGAATCCAGCCAGCTGCCGACTCAGCGCCAAAGGGACATGAGATTGGATCGCTCGCGCAGCTTCGTCGCCATACCCCTTCGGCACGTGCCGGTCTGACCGCCACCTGGCGGACGTGGACCGGCCCCTGGCTTTCCTGCGCCCGACAGTGGCAGCGCCCATGAACCAGCGGTCGCCGACCGCCTCCCGGGAGCATTGAAGCGCCCCATGGACTGGCTTGCGGCGCTCACCGCGATGATTGCCGTCCTCTGGACGCTGCTCCCGCTCTTTCGCCACGACGCGTGGTGGATTCGCGGCTTCGAGTTCCCTCGCATACAGATCACCGTCTTGACCACCGCCGTGCTGATCGCCTATCCGGCGATCGCGGGCTGGCGGGAAGTCGAGGACAAGCTGCTGATCGCCGTGCTGGCCCTGTGCATCGCCTTCCAGCTCGCCCGCATCGCTCGCTACACGCCGATCTATCCGAAACAGGTCAAGGCAGCGGGCCACCCGAGCCCTGCGGACACGCTGGGCCTGCTGGTCGCGAACGTCCTCACCCCGAATCGTGAAGCCGCCAAGCTCCTGCGCGTCATCCGGCAATGCGACCCCGACATCGTTCTCGCGGTGGAGACCGACGAGTGGTGGGAGTCCAGGCTCGACGAGCTCGAATCCGCCTACCCGTACACCCTCAAGCAGCCGCTCGACAATCTCTACGGGATGCACCTGTATTCGCGACTCGAGCTCATCGACCCGCAGATCCTGTTCCTGGTCGAGGACGATGTCCCTTCCATGCACGCCGACGTGGTGCTGCGATCAGGCCACCGGGTGTCGCTCCACTGCATCCATCCCGCGCCGCCGAGCCCTACCGAGAACCCGACCTCGGCGGAGCGCGACGCGGAGCTGCTGGTCATCGCGAAGACGCTCGACGCCCGGACCCGGTCGGTAGTCGTCATGGGCGACCTGAACGACGTCGCATGGTCGTCGTCCACGCGTCTCTTCCAGAAACTGAGCGGCCTCCTCGACCCCCGGATCGGTCGCGGAATGTACAGCACGTTCCACGCGAAGTATCCCCTCCTGCGCTGGCCCCTCGACCACGTGTTCTGCTCGCAGGACTTCACGCTGGTTTCGCTTGCGCGCCTCGGGGACATCGGCTCCGACCACTTTCCGATCCACGCGGTCTTGCAGCACAACCCCGCTGCGCAAGCGGCCCATGAGGACTTGAAGGCCGATGAGGAAGAGCGCGAGCTGGCCCAGCGGAAGATCGAGAAGGTCGATGCTGATGAAGACGCCATCCACACCGAACGCTGACCGCAAGAGCAGCATCGAGACGAACGAGACACCGGCATGCGGCGGCTTCGACGGGAGACGGAACGCCTAAGGCCTTGCGTCCGGGCGCGGACGAGCTCGGCGCTTCACTCACTGGACGTCGGCGCTCACTCCAGCTGATTGGCTTCTGGAGCTCGATTCTTCCCTCGCGCCGTCACCCGAATCGGCGAAGTCGGCCAGGGCGCGAACGATCGCGACGTCTTCGGCAAGCTCGAGGGCGCTCTCCGCTCTTGCGAGTGCCTGACGAGCATGGCGTTTCGCAGCGCGCCGCGTCGCTGCATCACCCATCGCGGCCAGGGTCCTCAGCGCCTTCTGCAAGCGCCCTGCCACCTCGACCGCACCCGCACCGTCGCGGGCGATCGCCGTGAACGCATCGTCGAACATGTCGTCGATCGATACTGCCTGCACGATCACGCGATCGAATTCCACCGCCGGCATGTCGTCCGCTTCCAACGGCCTGCACCAGATCTCGAACAGCCGCACGATGGTTCCGATCACATCGATCGCCGTACCGGGATCGTTGACCGCCGGTGACAACGCGCGACTCGCGATTTCGGAAAGAACGATGAGTCCGAATCGAGGATCCTCATCGAAAGTCCGCTCGTCACCGACAACGAAGGCCTTCCGCAGCCGGGCCCTGTCGACGGGGGTCGAGTCGGCGCCGTCAGCGAGAAGGCACGCGAGTGGCCGGTCAGGCACCACGAAGGTGCCGGGGAGGGCAGCCACCCTGATTCGCACCCCCGACTCCTCGCCGATCTTCTGAAGACCGGCGACGTCGATGCGCTGCAGGTATCCGATGGATTCCCCGAAAACCGCCTCCCCGTCCGCCCGCTCCGAGTCCATCGAGGCACAACCCATCGTCGGCGCACGTTTTCGCTTGAGCAATGCCTTGGCTGCTGCCGCCTCCACCTTGTCGATCGTTGCGCCCAGGCGACCCAGTCGCGCAATCCGGTCCACCCACCTGACGAAAGTCAGGATGACCGTGGCGAACACGATCAAGGTCAAGACGAACAACGCGAAGCGGGAGGCTTTGTCGAAGTAGCCACTCTTCAAGACGATGATCGCGACGATGCTGAATATGAATGCACCGATGAACGTCGAGAGGGCGTTCTGTGACACGTCGTCTGCGATTACCAGTGGAAACGAGCGTGGCGTCGCGGTGCTGCTTGCCGACGCATAGGACGACACCATGGATGCGACGGCGAACGTTGCGATCACCAGCATGCTCGAGGACATGATGGTCAGCAGCGTTTCCAACAGGTCCACGGTGATTTCCGGAACCCGCGCACCGAGTCGGGTCTCGTCGGCCATCTTGGCCACGAACACGGCGGCGATCGACATCACGCACATCAGGAGGGGCTTGACCCACAGGCGCTCGCCGATTCGATTCAAGAGAAAGGTGATGCGATCCTTCATCGGCTTGAATCGACAAGAGGCTTCATGGTCGCCACTCGAGACGTCATGGAGGAATCATCCGAGACTACAGGAGCAGAGCACGCCCGTCGATCCACCTTGGCCACGACGGGCATCCCGGTTGACCTTGTGGGCGAATCGGGGCTTCTACACGGCCAGAGGCGATAGCACGCTGGGGTGGACGTGCCCGTGTCCCATGCTCCGGTCGAGAATGCGTGGCGCGAAGCGCAACGCAAGCCAATGCTCGATCGGTACCGCCGATTCCTGCTGCTCCTGGGCATCATGATGATGGGAGGATTCAAGCTCGCTCGACGGTTGCGTGCGGAGGATTGCATTCGTGATCGGATAAAGGCATCCGGAGGGGCGGCCGGTCCGATACGGGCCGGCCTTATCCGAACACGGATGCGGAGAGTTGCCCGGACCGAACCGGCAGGCCGTCGAGCTCGCCAGCCAGGCGTGGCTGGACTGGTTCGACCATCGCCGCTTGCTGGGTCCAGACTTTCAGAAGCCGTCTGCGATCATCAATCCGACGAGTGGGCCGTGGTGGTTTGCCTCGAACGCAACTGCCCCAGAGGAGCCGGGGCGGTTCACTTGGACTATCCGGGATGCTGGCACTCCGCATGCCTGAAGCACGCTGTCACGTGGTCGTTCACCATGCCGGTGGCCTGCATGAAGGCGTAGCACGTGGTCGCCCCCACGAACCGGAAGCCTCGTCGCTTCAGCTCCCGGCTCATGTCCTGCGACGCCCTCGACTGCGCGGGGACCTGGGACAGTGACCGCCGGCGGTAGACCACCGGCTCGCCACCCACGAAATCCCACAGGAACGAGGTGAAGTCCTCGCCCGCATCGCGCATGGCCAGGTACGCCCTCGCGTTGCCGACGAAGGCCTCGATCTTGCCCCGGTGGCGCACGATCCCCGGGTCCGCCGCGAGCCGCTCCACGCGCCGGGCGTCGAAGCGTGCCATCGTTGCGGGATCGAAGCCGGCGAAGGCGCGACGGTAGGCCTCGCGTTTCTTCAGGATCGTGTACCAGGAGAGCCCCGCCTGGGCGCCTTCCAGGAGCAGGCATTCGAAGAGCGCGACCGGGTCGCGCTCGGGAACGCCCCACTCCTGGTCGTGGTACGCGATGTAGAGGGGGTCCTCGTTGAGCCATGGGCAGCGGGTGAGGGCTGCTGCTTGTCGTGTGCTGCTCGGCTTGTTGCTCATGGCCCTCACCCCAACCCTCGCCCCCCCGCGGGGAGAGGGGGGTCAGAAACCCATCCGCGCTCTCCCCGCAGGCGGGGGGAGGGAATCGATTGACGGCGCCTTCCGATCCGGAACGTGATCCATCTCGCGGCCGCCGGCTAATGTAGCGTCGAACTGACACGCACGGTACACGCACCACCATGACCATCCCGTCCCAGCGCCACCTGTTCGACATCCCGGACGACGTGGCCTACCTGAACTGTGCGTACATGTCGCCGCTGATGCGCGAGGTGGTGGCGGCGGGGCACGCCGGGGTGCAGCGCAAGGCGCGGCCATGGCAGATCCGGGCGCAGGACTTCTTCACGGAGAGCGACGCGGTGCGGGAGCTGTTCGCACGGCTCGTCAACGGCGCGGCGGCGAACGTGGCCATCGTGCCGGCAGCGAGCTACGGCGTCGCCGTGGCGGCGGCCAACGTGCCCATCCCGCGCTGCCGGGAGGTGCTGGTGCTGGCGGAGCAGTTCCCGTCTCACGTGCTGGCGTGGCGGGAGGCGGCGACGGAGCGGGGCGCGCGGGTGGTCACGGTCGCCGCGGGCAGCGGGTCGTTGAGCGATCGTGTGCTCGAGCACATCGGGCCGCGCACGGCCGTGGCCGCCCTGCCCCACTGCCGCTGGACCGACGGCGCGCTGCTGGACCTGCCGGCCATCGCGGCCCGCTGCCGGGAGGTGGGTGCGGCGCTGGTGCTGGACCTCACCCAGTCCGCCGGTGCGCTGCCCTTCGACGCCGCCGCGGTGGACCCGGACTTCATGGTGGCGGCCTGCTACAAGTGGCTGCTGGGGCCCTACTCCCTCGGGTTCCTCCACGTGGCGCCGCGCTGGCACCACGGGCGGCCGCTGGAGCACAACTGGATCGCCCGGGCAGGCAGCGAGGACTTCGCGGGCCTGGTGGAGTACCGGGACGAGTACCAGCCCGGTGCCCGGCGCTACGACATGGGCGAGCGGGCCAGCTTCCATCTTCTCCCCATGGCGGCGGCGGCCCTGACGCGGCTGCTGGACTGGGGGGTGGCGGCCATCGCCGTGGCCCTCGCAGAGCGCACGCGCCGCATCGCCGCGCGGGCGGCGGAGCTCGGCCTGTCGGCGCTGCCGGAGGCCGAGCGGGCAGGCCACTACCTGGGGCTGCGTTTCCCCGCCGGTCCGCCCCCGGGACTGCTCGACGCGCTCGCGGCGCGCAATGTGCACGTGAGTGTGCGAAGTGACACCGTGCGCATCACCCCGCACCTGTATAACACCGACATGGACGAGGCACGCCTGCTGGAGGCCCTCGGCGAAATCCGCGCCTGACCCGCATCGTTCCCGGCCACGGGGCCGCGCACCCGCACTGTTCCTCCTCGAGTCAGTGGGACATCCGGAGAAGGGAAAAATTTCCTGAACTGTGAACCGTTGCCCGGATTCCGCGTGTCAAAAATGTTTGCCTATCAAAGCGGTCGGAACTAGTATCTCAAGTATTGGTTCATGAGTTACTCATAACCAATTGTTTTACAGGGGAAACATCATGAGCAGCACGCTGATCCGGCCAAGGCTCGCCAGCAGCACGCCGGCCCTGCCCCCCCACCGCGACAGGACCACCTCCGCTCCGGGCGGCGCGATGGCCACGGCGCGCGTCTGGCTGCGCAGGCACCTGTCCCGGTTGCAGGCGCGCCGTGTCCCGCCCCTGCAGCTCGAGTTCCCGGACCGCTCCGTGCGCTTCCGGGGCATGAAGGAGTTCGAGTTCGCGCTGACCTGCCGCAGCGAGTTCCCCGCGACCCGGCTCGAGAGCCTCATCGCCATGACGCCGGCGCAGCTCGAGCGCGCGGCGCAGGATCTCCGCGACGCCGAGCGCTGCTTCTCCGGCGTGCTGGCCCGCTCGGTGCACGAGCCGGGTCTCATTGGCGAGTTCTTCCGCGAGATCGAGCCCAAGATGTTCTCCCAGGACCACGGCTGGCGGGAGATCATGGAAGGCCTCGTGCGCCTGGGCCCGGACTTCGACGTGTACAAGCGCGAGGCGCTCATCAAGTACATGCAGTACCTGCGCGCCCGCCAGAACATCCTTCGCAGCGTGTTCCTGGAGAAGACCCGCGGCGACGCGGCCGCCTGCGTGCACGCCACCCGCAGGCAGGAAGACGCCGCTGCGCCGGGATGCGGCGACACCGCCATCTTCGACCTGGGCCGCGAGGCCGTGGAGGAGCCCGTACCGTCCGGCGATTACGCCACGCTGCCCAAGGGCGCGACCGTGCGCATCGACCTGGGCGGCGCGCGGGAGCTCGAGGTGATCCTCGCCGGCAACCGATTCCGGGTGTACACGGGCCGCGAGGCCTACATGGTGGACGCCGGCAACAACACCTATCCCCTGTACCCGGGCAAGAACCTGGTGGGGCGGTACTCGGGCTGCGACGTGGTGGTGGACTCCGCCTGCCGATCCGTGTCGCGCAACCACCTCATCGTGGACGTGGTGTCGGCGCGCGAGCTGCTGCTCACGGACCTCTCCTCCCACGGCACCGAGGTACCGGCCAGGTACATCGCCAGCCGATGATCGCGCACCGGACGGGGCCGCGCCGTGGCCCCGTCCGGCGGGCGCTGGGATAATGCGGAGCTGGCCCCGCTCCCGCTCTCCCGCCCATGCGCACAGCCCCGTCCGTCCCGGCGCCCCTCGGCGCCGCCCTGCTGGCCGTCTCGGCGCTGCTGCTCGCGTCGTGCAGCGTGCCGCGCCTGCTGTACCAGAACGCGGACTGGCTGGTGCTGCGGGAGCTGGACGGCTACATGGACCTCCATGAGGCGCAGCGGGACTGGGTGGCCGTCGCGCTGGAGGAGCGCCTGGAACGCCACCGGCGCGAGGAGCTGCCGGTCTTCGCCCGCTCCTTCCAGGACGCCGCCGCCCGTGCACGGCGCGGCTTCCAGCCCGCCGACGCGCGCTGGGTCATGGAGCGGGGCCGCGAGCTGCTCGCCGACACCGTGGACGGCACCCTGCCGCTGGTGGCGCGGGCGCTCTCGGAGCTGGACGCGGATCAGCGCCGGCACCTGGCCGAGCGCATCGCGGAGCGCAACCAGGACTTCCGTGAGCGCCACCACCTGGACCGGTCGCGAGAGGAGCGCTTCGCGCGGCGCGCCCGGCGGCTGGTGGACCGGCTCGAGGACTGGACGGGACCCCTGAACGAGGAGCAGGTGGCGCTGGTGCACGCCATCCGCAACGGCATGCCGGACAGCGCCCCCGCCTGGCTGGCCTACAGCGAGGAGCGGCAGCGGGCGCTGCTGGCGCTGCTGGAGCGTGGCGGGAGCGCCGCGGAGATCGAGGCGCTGCTGCGCGGCTGGTGGCTGCGCCTGGAGGGGCTGCCGCCGGAGCTCGCCGCCAAGCGCGACCGGCAGGTGGCCGCGCTGGAAGAGCTCATCGTGCGCCTGGACGGCACCCTGGACAGCGTGCAGCGCGCGCACCTGGTGGGGAAGCTGGAGGACCTGGCCCGCGACGCCCGCAGCCTCGCGACGGAGACCTGAGGATGCTGACGGTGGCCACCGTGGGGGGCGGCTACTTCAGTCGCTTCCACCACGACGCCTGGGCGCGGCTGCCGGTCCACGTCAGCGCGGTGTGCGACCTGGATCCGGATCGCGCCCGGGACGCCGCGGCGGGCCATCCCGGCGCGCGGGCCTTCACCGACGCGCTGGAAATGCTGGACGCCGCGCGCCCGGATCTGCTGGACGTGATCGTGCCGCCTGCCGCCCAGGTACCGCTGGTGGAGGCGGCCATCGCGCGCGGCATCCCCGTGATCTGCCAGAAGCCTTTCACCCCGGGGCTGGACACGGCGCGGGCGCTGGCCGCCCGGGCCGCCGATGCCGGCGTGATGCTGGCGGTGCACGAGAACTTCCGCTTCCAGCCCTGGCACCGGACCCTGCGCCGACTGCTGGACGACGGTGCCCTGGGGGAGGTGTACCAGGTGAGCTTCCGGCTGCGGCCCGGCGACGGCCAGGGCCCGGAGGCCTACCTGGCGCGCCAGCCCTACTTCCAGCGCATGCCGCGCTTCCTCCTGCACGAGACGGGGATCCACCTGGTGGACGTGTTCCGCTTCCTGCTGGGTGACGTGCGCAGGGTGATGGCGTGGCTCGCGCGGCTGAACCCGCACATCGCCGGGGAGGACGCGGGCGTGGTGCTGTTCGACTTCGCCGGCGGCGCCCGCGGCGTGTTCGACGGCAACCGGCTGGTGGACCACGTGGCAGCCGATCGCCGCCGCACCATGGGCGAGCTGCTGCTGGAGGGCTCGCGGGCGGTGGCGCGCCTGGACGGCGACGGCGGGGTGTGGCTGCGTGCCCACGGCAGCAACGACGAGAGGCCGGTGGCGTACGAAAGGCAGGATCGGGGCTTCGCCGGCGACAGCGTATTCCTGTACCAGCGCCACGTGCTCGCGCACCTGGCGGGCGAAGGCCCGCTCGAGAACGGCGCCGGAGACTATCTGGCCAACATGCAGGTGGTGGAGGCGGCGTACCGGTCCAGCGAGACCGGCGCGTGGGAGGCGCCGTGACGCGCGCCGCGCCGCCCAGGCCCGCGGGGTGACGGAAGGCGGAAAATCCAGAAAATCCGCCCCTTCGATCACGCCAGGGCGAAGTCGAGCTCGGCGATGAGATCGTCCACGTCCTCCACGCCCACGGACAGGCGCACCAGGGAATCGTCGATGCCGAGCTCGGCGCGCAGCTCCGGCGGCAGGGAAGCGTGGGTCATGATGGCCGGGTGCTCGATGAGGCTCTCCACGCCGCCCAGGCTCTCCGCCAGGGCGAACAGCTCGCAACGCTCCAGGAAGCGGCGCGACTCCGCGAGGCCGCCGTCCAGAATGGCGGTCACCATGCCGCCGCCGCCGTTCATCTGACGCCGCGCGAGCTCGTGCTGGGGGTGGCTCGCGAGCCCGGGGTAGAGCACCCGGCGCACCTTGCGGTGGCCCTCCAGGAACTGCGCCACGGCATGCCCGCTCTCGCAGTGGCGCTGCATGCGAAGCGCCAGCGTCTTCAGTCCCCTGAGCGCCATGAACGCGTCGAAGGGCGAGAGGATGCCGCCCACGGAGTTGTGCAGGAAGGCGAGCTGCTCCTCGCGCTCCGCGTCCGGCGCCGTCACCACCACCCCTGCCACCACGTCGGAGTGGCCGTTCAGGTACTTGGTCACCGAGTGCAGCACCAGATCGAAGCCGAGCTCCAGGGGCCGCTGCACCCAGGGCGAGGCGAAGGTGTTGTCGCACACGCTCAGGATGCCCCGCTCGCGGGCCGCGCGGGCGATGGCCTCGAGGTCGGCCAGCTTGAGCAGCGGGTTGGTGGGGCTCTCTACCCACACCATGCGCGTGCGGTCGCGCACGGCGGCCTCGAAGGCGCCGGGCTTCGAGAGGTCCACGAAGCTGAAGTCCAGACCCGCGGAGCGCCGGCGCACGCGCTGGAACAGCCGGTAGCTGCCGCCGTAGAGATCGTCCATGGCCACCACGTGGTCGCCGCTGTCCAGCAGCTCCAGCACCGTCGCCGCCGCCGCCATGCCGGAGGCGAAGGCGTAGCCCCGAGAGCCACTCTCCAGATCCGCCATGCAGTCCTCGAAGGCCTTGCGCGTCGGGTTGATGGTGCGCGAGTAGTCGAAGCCCTTGTGCACGCCGGGGCTCTCCTGCACGTAGGTGGAGCTGGCGTAGATGGGCGTCATGATGGCGCCGGTGGCGGGGTCCGGCCGCTGGCCCGCATGGATGGCGCGGGTGGCGAAGCCGGGGCGGTTCGATCGGGCGGGCATGGTGGTGGTCCGGTGGCGGGACGGTGGCCGCGGGCGCGGCGCGGGAATGCTACCGCATCGGTAACACCAGGCCGCGCCGATCAGGCGCTGCGGGTTGCGGATCGGCGGTCGATGAGGAAGACGGCATGGCCCGCTGCGCCCGCAGGCGGCAGGGGCGAGGCGGATCGAGCGAAAGGTCCCGTGGACCTCTAGCCCGCCGAGCGGACCCGCAAGCGGCGCAGGAGTGCGCCGCATGGCGGGCCGCCTCCGGGCCACCACAATCGCGTTCCCGGTGTGGCGCAACGGGCCATGCCGTCCTCCGGCGGCGAAAGCAGTCCAGCGAGCTCCGGAGCGGGAGGCCCTACTTCATCCGCCGCCGCAGGTAGTTCAGCACGTCGATGCGGGTGATGAGCCCGTGAAAGCCCTCCTCGCCCGCGACGATCACCACCATGCCGCGGTCGAAGATCGGCATCAGGGACTGGATGGGCGTGGACGGGTGCACCGTCTGCAGCTTCGAGGTCATGGCGTCGGACACCGGCACCTGGAAGCGCGACTCGTCGTCGAGGACCTGGATCAGGATGTCCTCCTCGTCGACGATGCCCACGATCCCGTCGCCGTCCAGCACCGGCAGCTGGGACACGTCGTAGAGCTTCATCCGCGAGTACGCGGTCATCAGCGTCTCCGCCGGCCCCACGGTGATCACCGCCTGATCCCGGTGCCGGCGCGCGATCACGTCGCGCAGATCGCCGAAGGTCTCGCGCTCGAGAAAGCCCTGGTCGATCATCCAGTAGTCGTTGTAGCACTTGGACAGGTACTTGTTGCCGCTGTCGCACACGAAGGTCACGACCCGCTTCGCCTCGCGCTGGGCGCGGCAGTGGTGCAATGCCGCGGCGATGAGGGTGCCCGAGGAGGTGCCGGCGAAGATCCCCTCGCTGCGCAGCAGCTCGCGGCAGGTGTGGAAGGCCTCCGCGTCGCTCACCGTGTAGGCGGTCCTGACCCGCGAGAAGTCGCTCACCGGCGGCACGAAGTCCTCGCCGATGCCCTCCACCAGCCACGAGCCCACGTCCTCGGACACCTCGCCGGTGTGCACGTAGTGCGCCAGGATGGAGCCTTCCGGGTCGGCCAGGACCATCTCCACGTGGGGCGCGACCCTGGCGAAGTAGCGTGACAGACCGGTGATGGTGCCGCCGGATCCCACGCCGCACACCATGGCATCCATGTCACCGCCCATCTGCGCCCAGATCTCGGGCCCGGTGGTCTCCTCGTGGGCCTGCGGGTTGGCGGGGTTGCCGAACTGGTTCACGTAAACGGCGCCGTCCATCTCCTGCGCCATCCGCTCGGCCTTGTCCTGGTAGTACTCCGGGTGGCCCTTGCCCACGTCGGAGCGGGTGAGCACCACCTCGGCGCCCATCGCCCGCAGGTGGAAGATCTTCTCCTGGCTCATCTTGTCCGGGATGACGATGATGAGCCGGTAACCCTTCTGCGCCGCCACCAGGGCGAGACCGAGGCCGGTGTTGCCCGCGGTGGCCTCCACCAGGGTGCCGCCGGGCTTCAGGCGCCCGTCGCGCTCGGCGGCCTCGATCATCGAGCGGCCGATGCGATCCTTGATGGACCCGCCCGGGTTCAGCGACTCCATCTTCAGGAACAGCCGGCAGGGCCCGGTATCCAGCTTCGTGACCTCCACCATCGGCGTGTCGCCGATGAGGGCCAGGATGTCGGGCGCCGCGGGCCGTGCGTGGATCGTCATGACCGGTTCCTCCGCGTCGGCCGTCAGCGCGGCGGCGTGGCTACGGCTTCGTGAGGAGGCGCATCAGGCTCGAGGTGTCCCAGCGACCGCCGCCCATGGCCTGCACCTCGGCGTAGAACTGATCCACCAGCGCGGTGACCGGCAGGCGCGCGCCGGCGCGGTTGCCCTCCGCGATGCAGATCCCGAGATCCTTGCGCATCCAGTTCACCGCGAAGCCGAACTCGAACTCGTCCTTCACCATGGTCTTGCCGCGGTTCTCCATCTGCCAGGACTGGGCCGCCCCCTTGGAGATCACGTCCAGCACCTGGTTGGCGTCCAGGCCCACACGCGTCGCGAAGTTCATTCCCTCCGACAGCGCCTGCACCAGGCCGGCGATGCAGATCTGGTTCACCATCTTGGTGAGCTGGCCGCTGCCTGCCGGGCCCAGCAGGGTCACCGCCCGGGCGAAGGCGTCGATCACGCCGCTCACCCGGTCGAATGCCGCCTGCTCGCCGCCGCACATGACCGTGAGCACGCCGTTCTGCGCGCCTGCCTCGCCGCCGGAGACCGGCGCGTCGATGAAGTGGAAGCCGCCTTTGCGGGCAGCCGCGTCGAGCTCGCGGGCCACCTCGGCGCTGGCGGTGGTGTGATCCACGAACACCGCGTCCTTCTCCATGCCGTCGAAGGCGCCGCCCTTGCCGGTGGTGATGCTGCGCAGATCGTCGTCGTTGCCGACGCAGGCGAACACGATGGCCTGCCCGCGGGCGGCCGCCTCGGGCGTCTTCGCGCTCTGGCCGCCGAACTCCTTGACCCACTTGTCGGCCTTGGCCCCGGTGCGGTTGTAGACCGT